>QHTX01000167.1:44333-67227 GCA_003220975.1 Gemmatimonadota bacterium
CCTCCGGCCGCAACACGACCCGGTTCACCGTGTCCGAGGGCGCCACCGCCGTGATGCTCACCACCGTGCTCAGCGCGCCCGCAGGAACCACCAGGTTGTGCTTGCTGACCTTGACCACCCCACCAGCAGGGCCGAGTGTCTGCGTGACGGAGTCGTACCCGAGCGGCTTGCACGAAAGCAATCCCTCCGTCGTCGCGACATTCCCGCGCAGGGTCGGGCCGGCGAGGTCCGAGCGACAGCTCGTGGCCAGCGCGATCGCGCCAATGGAAAGCGCGACCACTGCGCGACGGCGCATCGGTCGCCTCACCATGCCACCGCGTAGTTCGAGTGCTGCGCCTGCAGTCCGACCGTCGGCTGCACGCAGGGCGACCCGAAGGTGATGGTCTTCCCGGTGCGCCCGATCCTGTACGTCACGGACTCGGCGGGCAGCGCCGAGCAGGACAGCAGCCCGGTCGGCGCGCTCTGCGAGCTCGGCGCCGAGGGTCGCGGCGCCTCGGTCGGCAGGCGGTCGCACGCGGACCCGCCCACCAGGGTGGCCAGCGCGACTACGAGAGGACGGACCGCCCTCATTACCTGGCCTCCTTCCGCCCCCGGACCGAGACGTCCGGGACGCGCCTCGCGGCGCCCTGGTTCGAAACAGCCAGCGGGCCCGCCCCGGGGGTCCGCATTGCCAGCAACGCGTCCAGCTTGTCGATCTCCACCCTCGCTCCCAGCCGCTCGAACGTCGCGCGCGCCGCCTGCGCGACCTGTTTCGCGCCGGCGCCGTCGCCCGCGAGCGCCAGCATGTTGGCGAGATCGCGCTGAGCATTCGCGACGAGCAGGGGGCGCTCATGCTTGGTGGCGCGGTCGATGACCTCCCGCAGCAGCCCTTCGGCCTCCCGCGTCTTCCCCGCGAGGCCCACTGCCACGGCCAGGATCCGCTGATCCTCGGTCTCGAGGACCTCGTCCTGGAGCTCACGATGCACCGCCAGTGCGCGCTCCGCTTCCTGGATGGCGAGGTCGGCCTCCCCACGGGCGACCTGGATCTCGGCCAGGCCCGCGAGGGCCTGGGCCCGGAGCCCCCGGTCGCCCAGCCGCTCGGCGGCTCCCAATGCCTCGTTCGCCGCGTACATGGCGTGGTCCAGCTGTCCTTGCTCGCGGTACGTGATCGCGAGGTTGTGCTGCGACTCGACGATGCCGCGGTCGTAGCCGACCTTCTGGTAGGCGTCGATCGCCCGGGTGTACGCTCCGATCGCCCGGCGGTAGTCCCCCTGCATGTTGGCGATGATGCCAAGGTTGTTGGCGCACCGACCGGCGGTGGCCATATCGTTGTCCTCTGTCGCCTCTTCCTGCGCCCGCGTGAAGAAGTACGTGGCGTCATCGATGCCGCCCCGCTCCAGCGCGATGGCGCCGCAGACGTTGAGCGCCCGCAGCTCCAGCCGGCGATCGCCCTGCACGCGCGCCCGCGACAGCGCGACCATCGCCCACTGCTGCCCGAGGTCGAGGCGGCCCAGCCGGCTGTGCGCGATGCTGCTCAGCAGGGCCAGCATCGGCGACTGCTCGACCTCGGTCTGCGGACGCTCGCCCAGATACGCGAGCAGCTCGGCGTAGCGCCCCGCGTCGGCCAATTCCTGCGCCGCGTGCAGTGGCGCCAGCGAGCCGCGCAGCTCGGCCGCGAACTCGTCGCCCCACTCCAGGCTGGCGAGCTTGCGAATCTCCTGCTCGGCGCCGAGCTGGGCGAAGATGGCCCTGGCCGCGCGGGCCGCCGCCTGCGCGTCCGCGTTGCGGCCACCTTGACGAGGTCCCGCGTCGCCTCGGCCAAGAGGTACGGCCGCCCGTGCGACTCCGCCCGCCCGATCACCTCGCGCAGCGCGCGCTCGCCAGCCGCCAGGTCGCCCTCGGCCACGAGCAGCGACGCCACCGCGCGCAGATCCTCCGCCTCTACCACAGGATTGACCAGCCCGCGGCGGATTTCCGCCACCCGGTCCAGCTCGCGCCGAGCGAGCTCCAGCTCGCCCGAGACCACGCGGATCTCCGCGCGTCCCCGGAGCGCTTGCGCCCACAGCGTGCGATCCCCGGCCGCCTCGGCTGTCGCGACAGCCTGGTCGGCCTCGGCCAGCGCGCGGTCGAGGGCCCCCTGCTCGCGATACGTGATCGCGAGGTTGTGGTGGCATTCCGCGACGCCCTGCTGCATCTCAGCGCGACCGAAGGCCGCCACGGCGATCTCCCAGGACCCGATCGCCTCGGCGTGCCGCCCCCGCAGGTGGCTGATGATCCCCAAATTGTTGGAGCAGCGGGCCGTCGTGGCCAGGTCGCCGTCGCGGCTGGCCGCCATGAGGGCCCGCGTGAAGTAGTCCGCGGCCTCGTCGATCCGCCCGCTCACCAAGGCGATGGCGCCCCGCGCATTGAGCGCGTGCCGCTCGACGGCCTGCTCGTCCCGCTTGTGCGCCTGGTCCAGCGCCAGATCCACCCAGCGCAGGCCTTCCTCGTGCCGGCCGAGCCGCGCCTGCGCGGTCCCGTACAGCAGCGCGAGGCTGGGCGAATCCGCGAGCTCAGTCCCCTTGCGCGCGCCGAGGTAGGAGACGACCTCGGCGTGCCGTCCGGCCGCGGCGAGCTGCTGAGCCTTGTCGACTACGAGTGACGACGTGTCCATCGTATAGTCCTCCGCCTACCAAGAAGCCGCGTACTCGGAGAAATGCCTCAACACTCCGGTGACCTTCCGCTGCGAAGGGTCGTCCACTGACGGCACGTACTCGAGGATGGCCAGTGAGTCGTCCGTGTAGGCAATCTTCGTCCTCCGTCCGGCCGACCCGGTCTCACAGTTCGCGTAGCTCATCGTCAGCGTCGTGAACTTTGCCGCCGGCCGGAAGACGAGTCCCTCCGGCGCGAACCGGATCCGATTCACGGTGTCCGATGGGACGACCAGCGTCACCCTGACCGGCTGGCTGAGCGCTCCGTCGGGAATGACGAGCAGGTGCTTGCTCACCCGGATCGACCCACCCTTCGGTCCGATCCTCTTCGTGACCGAGTCGTAAGCAAGCGGCCTGCACTGGAGCAGACCGGTCGGCGAATAGATGGCGCTGGCCTGCAGCGGGGGGACCAGACGGTCGGGAGCGGTCGGCGCGGGTTCCCGGCAACTCAGCACGACGGTGGCCGTGCCGACGAGCATCGCGGAGAGCGCGCTCCTGAACCCGGGCATATGGTCCGACACAGTTCGTGCCTCTACCAGGAAATCGCGAAGTCGCAGAAGTGGGGCAACGCACTCGTGAACGACTTGTCCGAGAGCGACTGGACTGCCGGGACCCTCTCCCACGCACTGTCCGCGCCCTCGCGATACCACAGCCCCAGCAGCTGGCTCTCGATGTAGGCGTCGGCGTCGTCCACCACGCCATCCCCGTTGAGGTCGCCGGCGGCGCCGCCGTACGCGATCTGCAGCTGGGCCGGCTCGCCGAACAGCAATCCGGTCGGCTCGAGCGAGATCTTGATGTTGTCTGGGTCGATCGTCAGCGTGATCAGGACGGAGTCGCCGGGCGCGAGGTCGCCTAGACCAGGGACGAAGGCCGGATCCGTGGTGTCGAGCCGCAGGAACGGCGCGCTGGTATCGCCGGTGGCGCTTAGGTAGTTGATCTGGAGGCCGCGCTGTTCCCCGCGCACCGCCCAGAACGACGCCGAATACTGATTGAGACTGAGCCCACCCGTCATGGAAGCCAGCGCGACGCCCTTAACCGTCTCCCCCCCCGAGAGCGCGCCGGTCACGGTGAACTGCGGTGCGGATCCCCCAGCCCACTGGAGGAAATGCGGTGCCGGGGTCAGCGGCTGCACCGCGGTGGGATGCGGTCCATCGGAGCATCGGGCAGCGAACAGCGCGAGGACCAGCGGGATCAGGGAACGGCGCACGAGCATACGATTCTCCGAGTCCATGTGAGTCCTCACCAGGCGATCGCGTAGTTCGAGAAATGCGGCAGCTCCCCCGCGACCCATTGCTGCCCCTGACTCCAGAGGTTCTTGTTGACCTTGGACCAGATTTGCAGGTAGCCCAAGATGGTCAGGGAGTCGCTGACCTGGGCGATCCGGACCGTATCGCTTGTCGACGCCCCGCAGCCCTTGTAATTCGTATAGAGGAGCGCTCCTGTGCTCAGTCCGTAGGAGAGGTCCACGGCGCTGGGCGGGAAGACGAGGCCCTCGGGCCGGAAGCGAACCCATCTCACGGTGTCCGCTGGGGCCACGGCGGTGATCGCCACCGGGACGCTCAGCACCAGCGAGTCGACCCACAGAATGTGATTGCCGACCTGCAGGGTATCTCCCCTGGGGCCGATCACCTTGGTCACGGAGTCGTAGGTTTGGGGACAGACGACCAGCCCCTTCTTGTTGCTGGTGCCGGTGGGCTGCGACTTGTCGCTGGAGCGCGCCGCCAGCAGGGGTGCGGTCGGCACGGCGGTCGGCGAGCGGTCGCAGGCGAATGCGATGGCGCCGACGACCAGCCCGACTACAGAAGCACGCACGGCTCTCATGGCCTACTCCTACAGGGCGCGGGGAGTCGCGGCAGGGAATGACGGTGGGGCGTCTTGACGGCGGCCTTCACACTCGACAGCTTGTGTGCAGCTGGGCGTCCCACTACCAGGCGATTTCCGCACGATTATGTCACTAAGGTAGGCCCAATTTGCGATCTGTCAATACCGGAAAAGGATCCCGAAGGAGCCCCATAGCGGAGCGGCTTGCGATCCTGCTGGACGCCTTCAGCCCCTGGGAAGGTATCTCCTTGACCTACCGGCAGTTTGCCGCGGAGCTGGGCGCGCCGGTCACGGAAGCGGCCGTCAAGAAGTGGCCCCAACGCAAGAAGTTTCCAGCGGATGTGGCGCGGCTGATCGTCGCCAAGGCAAGGGAGCGTGGCCTGATCGGGGCCACCCTGGAGTGGGTCCTCTGGGGGGACGGTTATGGGCCACAAAAGGTGTCAAAGGCGGCACCGACTGGTCCGGTAGTGCAACCACGTGCACCCGCCGAGCGGGTGGACGAACCCCTTGGCCGATTCGCCGTGCGCATCGCCAAGGCCCTGGAGGCAGACCTCAGCCACAACGAGTTCGGCCAGTGGTCCTCGGTCGAGGTGCAGCACACGGTCATCTGGGCGCTCAAGGACCTCGCCCGGAGGCTCTGGGTGTTGCGATTCGACATGGGGAAGACGTTCGAGCTCACGGACGACTGGGCCGGCAAGATCGGCCTACCCGTTCGCCCGCAAGACCAGGCACCCGCCGAGCGGGGCCCGGATGAGGCATAGGCAGGAAGTGGAGCGGATGGGATTCGAACCCACGACCCCCTGGTTGCAAACCAGGTGCTCTCCCAGCTGAGCTACCGCCCCGTCAACAACCGTAAGATAGCAAACAGGGATGGGCGAACAGGAGAGGTAACGGCGACATTGGCGGTGTGAAATCCCTGTCGCTGGTCTGTCTCGTCGCCGCCTGCCACGCCGGACCGCCCTCGTCCCCCCCGCTGCGGCTCGGCACCACCTACACCGTCCAGCAATCCGGGGCTCTCGCCGTGCTCGAGTCGCTCTGGACGAGCACGTCTGCGCCGCGGGTCGCCACCGTCATCGGCCCCTCGGGCCAGATCCTCCATGCCGCCGCGAACGGCGACCTGGACGTCGTGATCACGCACGCCCCCGCCCTCGAGGAGCGGCTGCTCCTCGTGCCGGGGCGCACCCTGCTCACCTGCCCGCTCGTCGCCAGCCGGTTCGCGATCGTCGGACCCGTCACAGACCCGGCGCAGGTCGCCCGCGCCGCGACGGCCGCCGAGGCGTTTCGCCGGATCGCGCGGGCCGGGAGACCGTTCGTGTCGCGCGGCGACTCCTCGGGCACGAACGTGAAGGAGTTGGCGCTGTGGCAGGCGGCCGGCGTGGCGCCGGCGCACACGTGGTACATCGAGTCCGGGGCGGACCAGGTGACGACGCTACATCTCGCCGACGAGCGCGACGCCTACGCCCTCGCCGACCTCCCCACCTACGCGAAGCTGCGCGACCTTCGGCTCCGCGTCCTGTTCGCCGCCGACACGGCGCTGACGAACCCGTACACCCTGTACGTGGTCCGTCAGGCGGCGCCCCATCCCGCGGCGCGGGACTTCGCCGCGTGGGCGGTCCGCGCCGGGCGGGCCGCGATCCTCGGCATTCATCTCCCGGATGGTACGCCGGCGTTCGTCGCCCGGGCGGGCGACTGCGCGCCTTTCGTCCGCACCGAACCTAGGGAGCGACCGTGAGCGCGCGGGTCCCCGGAGGCAGCTCGGCGAACGACGAGTCCGCGACGTCGAGGACGGTGCCGCCGTAGAGGCTCGCGCTCGCCTTCCGCGGGACCACGAGCTCCGCGACGACGCCGTTCACCAGATTTCCCGTGACGATCACGCGCCACAGGTTGGATCCGCGGCGCTGGGCAAGCAGTTGATACGCCCCACCGGGCGCCGCCATCACCGTATCGATCGTGGCGCTCGTGTCGCTGCCCGCGAGTTGCAGCAGCATCGCCCGATCACTACTGCCGGCGTTCACCAATTGCACCGTGAGCTGTACGGACGCCGGCGCAGTGGTCTCGCCGCAGGCGCCTAGCGCCACAACGAGCGCGATGCGGAGCGCGCGCGTGTGCCGGCTCATGGCCGCCTCCCTGCCAATTGCAGGCGCGCGACCGCACCGAGGTTGCCGGTGCGCTGCAGCCAGCGGAGCACGTCCCCGATGTCGAGCATGCCGGCCGTTGCCGTTCCCCTGCAGGTCGAGGTAGCGCCGCAGGTCGTCGCCGGCCGGGAAGGGCCCGGCAAAGGCGAGGTTCAGCACCTGTTGCAGGGTGAGCGACGGCTCAGCGACCCGCAGCGTCATGGTGCGCCGCGACGTCGCAGCGCCATCGGTCACGCTGACTCGGAACACGTACGCTCCGGTGTCGGTCGGCGCGCCACTCAACAGGCCCGCGCTCGAGAGCGCCAGACCAGGGGTGGAGCCGCGGAATCGACGACCCAGGTATACGACCCGGCACCGCACGCGGCGTTGAGGCCTCGGGAGTAGGTGTATCCCCACCGGCCGCCGGGCAATTGCGGCACCGTGGTCACCGAGACCGAGTCCCCTCCCACGATCAGCGCGAAGCGTATCTCGCCGTTGGGGACCTGGCTGATCGTATCGACTCTGAAGCCCGAGCACGCACCGGTGTTGAGAACGTTGCTGGGTAGCGTAGAGATCGCAAGCGTCGCCTTGCCTTTGGCCCCCGGGTAGACATCGCCCGCGTCGCCGTAGTCGTAGCACCCGGACGTCGGGCCCGCACAACCAGTGAGGCTCGCATCGAGATTGCCGAAGCCGTCAGCCTGGACGACCTCGACGCCGTGGATCGGCCCGCTGTTCACCGTGTTGTCCAGCTCGAGGCCGTGCTGCGCGATCTGTGTCGAGTCGATGTGGTACACAAGCAGCCCACCGCCGCAGGTTGCGGGTGGCGGGGAGGGTTGATACCACACCTGACAGTTGCGCGCGATCATGACGCTGTCGGACTGTACGCCCTCGCGGTTCTCGAGCAGGAAGTACTCGCCGCGGGGGTTCGATCCAGACACCGGCACGTAAAACGCCGTGTCCGAGGTGGGCCCCGGGCCGGAGCTGTAGGTCCCCGCGCTCGCGAGTGGTACGACCGTCACCCAACCCAATTGACTGAGCGACCACGCATCCAGGCGCGCAGGGCTGAACCCGGAGAAGTAAGGCCCGTATCCCATGAGGCTGTACCGCCCGATCCCCGGGGTGAGGTAGTTGACATCGTACAGGTCGGGGAGCCCCAACCCGTGGCCGGTCTCGTGCGCCACGGTCCCGATCGGCATGATCTGGGTGCTGTCACAGGCGCTCTCGCCGCCGACGCCGCTCTCCAGGATGTAGTCCGCGACCTTGATGTGCACGCCGCTGCTGTTCACGGAGTGGGTCGTGTACGGCACGACGTTGCCGAACAGGTCTGCGAGATAGTAGCGGTGTGACCAGAGGTGATTGTTGCCCGCCGGGCCGCACGCGCCGTCGAGCGCCGGCTGGATGAACGCCACCAGGTCCACGTAGCCGTCGCCGTCGTTGTCGTACTGCGTCCAGTCCACCTGGGTGTCGATCTTCGCCAGCGCCAGCCGCAGCCCGCTTTGCATCCTGGTGAACGCGTTGTTCGAGAACAGGCCGTTGCAATCGGTTGACTTGAACGGGCTCCCCGAACAGGTGCCCGCCGTACCTGTATAGCTCACTTCGTTGGAGTCGAGCGCCGCGTAGCCGTAGCTCGCGCCCTGAATGCTCAGCAGCCCGTTCGAGAGCTGCGCGTACCACGAGCTGTAGGTATACGGGCGACCGGCCGAGGCACCTGTGGGTGACGCCGCGAACAGCACCTGATTGTATTGCGTCGTGTTCCGCAGCTCAGTGTTCGGGGTGTTCTTGAACTTGAAGAGCACCGCAGGGACGCGTAACACGCCCGAAACGGCGGCCGCGCCGGCGAGCGGTGCACCGGCGGAGAGCGGCCCACCGCCAGCCGCGGCTACGGCCGCGTTGAGGGCGCCGAAGCTGCGCCCGGCCAGCAACCGGGCGCGTTGAGCGCGCACACTGCGCGCCTGGCGGCGCCACACCCCATCCTTGCGGAAGTCGAAGCCGGCGATTTCCCGGCGCACCGATGGCGCAGCCTGCGCCCGGATCGAGGCGGGGAGAACGAGCGCGGCGGCGAGCGCCACGGCGAGCGAGCGGGGCTGGATCACGGCCACCATGTAGCCTAGGCCGACGGCATCGCGGAGGCTGTGCGCCGCCTCACACCGCGCCCGGCGAGCAGCACCCCGAGCGCCATGAAGCCGATCACGCCGCCGACCACCTTCGTCTCGTACAGCACCGGGTGCGCTTCGTCCGCCGGGGGGACGAAGCCGAGCACGATCGAGAACGCCACCGCCGCGAGTCCCGCGACGCCCACGAGTGCAGTCCACAGGGTGCGCCCGCGGCGCAGCCGCAGGTACGCAGCGAAGAGATAGACGTACGGGATGAAGAAGAGGATGAGGGTCGTTTGGGTGAGCACGAGGTAGGCGTTCTTGACCGTGGCTCCGACGAGGCTCGCGACGATGAACACGGTGGCGATGGCGCCCTGAACCAGGATCGCGAGGTGCGGGGTCTGCCACCGCGGGTGGATGCGGCCGAACGCCGGCGGCAGCGCGCCGTCCACGCCCGCCACGAACGGCAGCCGCGCCGAGCCCGCGAGCCACGCGCCGACGCCGCCGAGGTTGCCGAGCACCAGCAGCAGGGCGACGGCCGCGGCGAGCGGCGCCAACCAGGGCGCGCCGAGCCGTTCCACGAGCGCGGCGGTCGCCTGCGGGACGCCGTTGGTGATGCTCACGGTGTCATGCGGCAGCGCGACGAGCATCGCCGCGGTGCCAAGCACGTACATCGCGACGACGGCGAGGCCCGAGACGGCGACGCCGCGCCGCAGCGTGGCCGCCGGATCGTGGATCTCATCGCCCAGCGTCGGCGCGAGCTCCAGCCCCGCGAAGGCGAACGTCATCGTGGCGAACAAATTGATTGACGGGAGATCGAGCCGCGCCGGTAGCAGCGCGCGGGCGCTGAAGGGCGTCGCGCTCCCCCGCGCGACGAGCGACCACACGGCCAGCAACACGAAGATCAGGGCGGGAAGCCACGTGGCGTAGCCGCCGAGGTTCTGGAGCCGCTTCCCCACCGCCAGCCCGACCAGGTTCATCCCTAGGGCGAGCCACAGGCCGGCGAGCGACACCAGCGCGATGAAGACCGTGTCTTCGCCCAGGTGCACGAAGCGGGGGCCGGCCGCGTAGGCGGCGATCGCGGCGGTCGCGACCAGCAGCGAGGGAAAGTAGAACAGGTTGTTCACCCAGTATCCCCACCCCGCCACAAAGCCGTGCAGCGGTCCGAACGCCCGGCGCACCCAGCGGTAGACGCCGCCCGCGCCGGGATCGATGTCGGCGAGCTCGCGCACCGCGACGGCCGACGGCAGGAAGAAGACCAGCATCGCGAGCAGCCACAGGCCCAGGCTGGCCAGGCCGAACTGGCTCGCGGCCGTCGTGAGCCAGCGCAATCCCACGATCGCGGTGATGTTGAACAGCACCACGTCGCGGAGCCGCAAGACGCGAGGGAGCTGGCTCACGGAGTCCTCGAAACGCGGAAGTGCGAACGCGTTCCGCTGCGTCTCATGGCACCGTGGCGTGGATCGTCGCCACCAGCCAGCCGATCCCGGCGCCGAGGGCGGCCCCACCCGCGACATCCGTGGGAAAGTGCTTACCCCCGGCCACCCGCAACGCCGAGATTCCCACGGCGCCGGCGTAGAGCAGCACGGCATTGCGTGTGCGGTGTGGCAGCCGCTCGCGCCCCGCCAGCACCGTGTAGGACGTCGCGGCGGCGAACGCCAACGCCGCGTGGCCCGACGGAAACGACCGCCGGTTGTTGGGATCGGACTCGGCGGCGGGCGCGGCCGCGGTGTAGAGCACCGGCCGGCTGCGGTGCACCAGCACCTTGAGCCACTCAGTCGTAGCGAAGGTCCACGCCAGCGAGTTCGCGAGCACGGCCGCGTGACCGCGCGCCGCGTCCACCGTGGCTCCGTCGAGCGAGGCGAGCCCGGCGAATCCCGCGACGCCGGCGAGCAACACCGTGCTCGCCGTGCTGGCGGGCCCCGAGAACGTGTGGAGCGCCGCGCGATCGATCCCGGGCAGCGACGACGGATCGCACGGCGCGCACGGGGGAAGCCCGTGCGGGAGGCCCGCGGCCTCGGGGATCACCGCGAACGCCGTTGCGGCCGCGACCGACGCCGCGTCCCACCAGGTGACGCGATACGGCTGCTGTCCCGACGCGGGCCGGCCCGCGAGGGCGATGAGCGTCAGAACGAGGGCGGGTCGTCGCATGGCGGCCTACAAGTTACGCGACCAGCACCCAGTCGCGCATGTTACGTGGCCTTGCGGTATTAGGGCCTCGCCGTTACCCTGTAGGCTGCCCGATTCCCCCCACACTGCCCGAGGGCCCCGTGACCACCGAGACCCTGCAGCACGTTGCCTTATTCGACAAGTGCAAGAGTTTCACGAAGGCCCGGGAGCTGCAGGCCGTCGGCCTGTACCCGTATTACCGCCCCATCACGCATTCCGAAGACACCGTCGTCGTCATCGAAGGCAAAGAGCGGATCATGATGGGCTCCAACAACTATCTGGGGCTCACCCATCATCCCGAGGTCCTCGCCGCGGCGAAGCAGGCGCTCGAGCGCTACGGCTCCGGCTGCACCGGCAGCCGGTTGCTGAATGGGACGCTGGACCTGCACGAGCAGCTCGAGGTCGAGCTGGCCCAGTTCTTCGGCAAGGAGGCGTGTCTCGTCTTCTCGACCGGCTATCAGGCCAACCTCGGAGTGGTTTCGGGCTTGGTGGGCCGCGGCGACCTCGTGTTCCTCGACAAGCTCGACCACGCCTCGATCGTGGACGGCGCCAAGATGTCCTACGGCGAGACGATCCGGTTCAACCACGGCGACCTGGCGGGTCTCGAGCGCAAGCTGCAACGCGTGCCGGCGGGCACCGGCTTGATGATCATCGTCGACGGCGTGTACTCGATGGAAGGCGACATCGCCGACGTGCCGGGCCTGCTCAAGATCGCGCAGAAGTACGGCGCCGCCCTCGTGCTCGACGACGCCCACGCGGTGGGCGTACTGGGGCCGCGCGGAGACGGCACGGCGGCGCATTTCGGCCTGACCGACGACGTCGACCTCATCGTCGGGACGTTCTCCAAGTCGCTCGCGTCGATCGGCGGGTTCGCGGCGGCGGCGGAGAGTGTCATCCACTTCCTGAAGCACAACTCGCGGCCGATGATCTTCACCGCCGCGCTGCCGCCCGCCAACACGGCGGGCGTCCTCGCCGCGCTGCACCTGCTGCAGCGTGAGCCCGAGCGGCGCGAGCGCCTGTGGGAGAACACGCGCCGGCTCCAGGAGGGGTTGCGCTCCCTGGGCTACGACATCGGGCCGAGCGAGACGCCGATCGTGCCGGTGGTTATCGGACCGCTCGAGAAGACGTTCCTCTTCTGGCGGAAGTTGTTCGAGGCGGGCGTGTTCACCAACCCCGTCGTGCCGCCCGCGGTGCCGCCGTCGCACTGCCGGCTCCGCACGAGCCTGATGGCGACCCACACGACGCAGCAGATCGATCACGCGCTGGAGGTCTTCGCCCGGCTCGGCAAAGAGCTGGGGGTCGTCTGAACGCGGTGGAGATCGCGCCCGTCTCGAACGGGCGCGGTCTCAACCGTTTCATAGCCTTTCCCTACCAGCACTACCGCGGCGACCCGCTCTGGGTCCCACAGCTGCGGATGGACGTCCGCACGCTGCTCTCCCCGGCCAAGAACCCGTTCTTCCAGCACGCCGAGGCGCAATACTTCGTCGGACAGGCGCACGGTCGGACGGTCGGACGGATTGCGGCCATCAAGAACGACGCACATACCCGCGAGCACGGGGACCGGGTCGGGTTCTACGGCTTCTTCGAGTGCGTGAACGATCAGCGGGCGGCCAACGCGCTGTTCGATGCGGCCGCGCGGTGGCTGCGGGACAAGGGCTTGCGCGTCATGCGCGGGCCGATGAGCCCGTCGATCAACGACGAGTGCGGCCTGCTCGTGGCAGGCTTCGAGACCCCGCCCACGCTGATGATGCCGCACAACCCCGCCTATTACGTCGCGCTGCACGACGGCTATGGCTTCACGAAGGCGAAAGACTTGCTCGCGTTCGAGAGCGGCGACGTTCGCTTGCCCGAGCGGATCGCGCGCGCGGCGAAGGTGATCGCGGAGCGCAAGGGGATCACCTTGCGGGCGCTCGACATGAAGCGCTTCCGGGAAGAGGTGGAGCTGGTCAAGGCGCTCTACAACCGGGCGTGGGAGAAGAACTGGGGGTTCGTGCCGCTCACCGAGCCCGAGATCGATCACCTCGCGAAACAGCTCAAGCCGATCGTCGTCCCCGACCTGGTATGCTTCGCGGAGCGCCACGGCGAGGTCATCGGGTTCGCCGTGGCGCTCCCGGACTTCAACGTCGCCCTGAAGCACAACCCGTCGGGCCGGATCTACGGGCTGCCGAGGATCCTGTGGCATGCCCGGCGGATCGCGCGCTGCCGCATCCTGTTGCTCGGCACGCTCAAGGAATATCGGATGACCGGCGTGGACGCGCTGATGTACCACTGGATCTGGACCAAAGGACTGGAGCACGGCTATCACTGGGGCGAGGGCGGCTGGATCCTCGAGGACAACGCGCCGATGGTGAACGCCGCCCTGGGGCTCGGCTTCCGTCCCTACAAGACGTACCGGATCTACGACAAGCCGCTGTGAAGGCGTTCGTCACGGGCGGCACCGGGTTCGTCGGTGCGCACCTGGTGCAGGCGCTGCGGGCGCGGGGCGACGCCGTCACCTGCCTCGTCCGGAACCCGGCGAAGGCGCGGGCGCTCGGCTGGACGGACGTCCGGGTGGTGCGCGGCGACCTCGACGATGGCGCCGCGCTGCGGCAGGCGTGCGCCGGCGCGGAGGTGATCTTCCACGTGGCGGGCCGCATCAGCGCCCGCCATCGGGACGAATTCCTGCGCGCCAACCGCGACGGCACGGCCAACGTGCTCGAGGCCGCGTCGCAGGACCCGCCGCGGCGCTTCGTCCTGGTGTCGTCCCTTGCCGCCGCCGGGCCGACGGTGCGGGGACAACCGGTCGACGAGACTCGTCCCCCGTCGCCGGTCACGCCCTACGGCGAGAGCAAGCTCGCGGCCGAGGTGTTGGTGCGAGCGATGTCGTGGCCTTGGACCATCGTGCGGCCACCTACCGTGTACGGCGAGTGGGATCGGGAGGTGTTGAAGGTGTTCAAGCTGGCCCGCGCCGGCGTCGTGCCGGTGTTCGGTGACGGGACGCAGGAGCTGTCGGTCCTGTACGCCGGTGACCTCGCCGACGCCCTCATCGCGGCGGCGGCGGCGCCCGCCGCGGCGAACGGGCTGTATTACGCCGCGCACCCCGCGGTGACGACGAGCCGCGAGCTGGTGCGCGCGATCGGGCGCGCGGTGGGGGGCGGGGAACGGCGCGAGCCCCGCATCGTGTCGCTGCCCGGACCCCTGGCGCGGGCCCTGCTCTGGACCATCGGGTCGCTCGCGCACCTCGCGGGCCGGGCGACCGTCCTGGCCGGCGACAAGGCGGCCGAGTTCCTGGCGCCCGCGTGGACCTGTCGCGCCGACGCGCTGACGCGCGACACCGGCTGGCGCGCCCGCGTCGCCCTGGACGACGGGCTGCGGCGCACGGTCACCTGGTATCGCCGGGAGGGATGGCTGTGACCACGTCGCCCGACGGCCCGACGGCACGTCTCACGAAACTGCGGGCAACGTTTCGTCGTGCCGTCGTGCAACGGTTGACCGCCGTCGACCTCGCCACGCTGCTCTACGTCACCATTGCCACGGGCGCCGTCCTCGCGTTTTCGGGCGCGGACCACGACGGCTGGGACTGGCTGCTCACCGCGCACGCCCTGCTGGTGGTGCTCGTGCTGCTCGCGCCGGTCGCGCGCGAGTCGGGCCCCGTCGGCCGGTTCCTCGGCGAGTGGTACCCGATCCTGTTGCTCCTCGGGCTGTACGCCGAGGTGGGCGTGGTGAACGTGGACCTGGGCTACCAGCACGACCAGGCCATCCAGCGCCTCGAGCTGTGGGTGTTCGGCTCGCAGCTCTCCTACCGCTGGATCCGCGAGATGCCGAGCCCCGTGTTCTCCTGGGTGATGCACGCCTGCTACCTCGCGTACTACGCGATCCTATGCGCGTCGCCGCTCGGCCTGTGGTTCAGCGGCCGTCGCGACCCGGCCCGCCGCACGATCTTCGCCGTGATGGTGACGTTCTACGCGTGTTACGTGGTGTTCCTCTTCTTCCCCGTGGCGGGACCGCGCTACACGTTCGAGTTGGCGCACAATGCGGCCACGGCCGTATGGCCGGCGCGCGCCGCCCAGTGGGTGCTCGACCAGGGCGACTCGTGGGGCGCCGCCTTCCCGTCGTCCCACGTGGCCGCCGCCGTAGTCGCCGTGCTGTGCGCGCTCCGCTACTGGCGCGCGCTGGGGTTCGTGCTCACGCCATTCACGATCGGGCTGGTGCTGTCGGTCGTGTACGGGCAATTCCACTACGCGGTGGACGCCGTGGCGGGGTTGATCGTGGCGTTCGCGGTGTTCGCCTCCCAGTACGTGTACGGCGCCGAACGCGAGCAGGCGCGCACGCCCTTGCCGGCGGGAAGCTGGGAGCGGGCCTAACCCTCCAGGGCCGCCGCGCGCGAGGCGACCGTGTCCAGATCCCCCCCCAACGCATCCATCTTCAGCTGGAACTTGCAGTCCACGACCAGCAGGGCCACGACGTATGCCGCCAGGTTCACGAGAAAGATGACCGTGAAGATGAGCGGATAGGGAAGCCAGACGCCGAAGTAGAGCGCGAACCGCTTCACTCCCGGATCGACCCCCGAGCGGTCCGCAATGCTGGTCATCAGGAGGATGGCGGCGAGCGCGAGCAGCACCAGCTTCCAGGGCACCCAGCCCGCCCACCCGATGCCGGCGAAGATCGCCGCCTCCGACGCCCGATCGAGCCGCGTGTCCAGCCGCCGCCCCGCCTCCGAAGCGAGGCCGTACTGCCGCGCGATCCCACCGTCGATCCCGTCAAGGACCTGGCCGAAGGCCGTGAGGCCGAGACCCCACCCGAGACGCCCCATGGCGAACGCGACCCCGGCGGCGGCGCTCGCACCGAAGGCGGCCCACGTCAACTGGGCGGGCGAGAGTCCCAGCGTGACGTGGCAGAGCCGCAGCACGGGGCGGACCGCGCGGTCCAGGGCCCGCCCGACTGCCGGCGCGAAGTCATACATGACGTCGATACCAGAAGAGGAGTGCGTTCCCCACGAGCAGCGCGGCGAACACCACACCCTCCTTCACCTTGTCGGGGATCGTCGTGAGCCATCCCCGGGTGACCCAGGGCGAGTAGGGATAGAACGGCATCTTTTCGAAGCGCACGCTGTAGTCCATCGCCACGTGGATCGAGAAGAAGATGATCGGCACGACGGTGCCGAGAAACAGGCACAGCGGCACGATCCACAGCAGGGCGACCGGCTCCTGGAGCGAGGAGCGCCAGTAGTAGCCGCGCTTGTCCCGCAGCCCAACGTGCTTCAGGTAGAACGGCGCCTTCACGGCGTGATCCACGTCCACGCCGAGCCCGAAGGCGCCGGCGAGCACCAGGTCGCGGCCTTGGAGATCCAGCGCCTGCGCGCCGAGAGCGGTGGCGAGGAGATGCGTGACGATGGTCATGGCACGGCGGCTCGCTCGGCGGCCGGGCGGCGGCCCGCGAGCCACACCAGGCCGATCCCGGCACCGATCCAGACCAGGTCTCTCACCCGGCTCACGATCGCCGTGTAGACCCCGAGCGCCGGGTCGAGACCGAGCAGCTGGAACAGCAGGTAGAGCGTACCTTCCTTGCTGCCCACTTCGAACGGCACGAAGAACACCACATTCTGCACGAGCTGCGTCAGTCCGCCGATCACGTACGCCCGGAAGTAGCCGATGTGCAGCCCCACGGACAGCGCGATCAGCAGGTACTCGGCCATGAACACGCAGCGGCTCACGTATTCCAGCGTCAGGGCAGCGACGAAGCGGCGGGGATCACGGTGAAAAAAGTCCGTGATTTGTTCGTCCATGAGGGCGAGCGTCGCGCGTTTGGGCTCGAGACGCCGGGCGACGCGGTCGAGCAGGGGGACGCGGTGCAGCAGGTTCAACGCCTGCTCCAGCAGCCCGCGGCGGTGCCCGGTGAGGAGCAGCAGCGTGAGCGCGAGCAGGACCGCGAAGGTCACGCCGAGCGCCGCGAGCAACGCCGGCGTGGATGGCAGGAACACGGCACCCAGCACGACCGCCGTGAGAAAGCTGAGCAGCATCCCGAAGGTGTGCAGCATCTGGTAGAGCACGACCGACCCGGCGGCGCGCCGCACGCCGAGCCACGGTGCGACCGCGGCGATCTTGAACGGCTCGCCGCCGACGTTGACCATCGGCGTCAAGAAGTTGAGCGAGAAGCTCGCGACGGTGATCCCGCAGGCGCGCCAGAACGGCGGGCGACTCGGCTCATCGGCCATGATCAGCCACCACGCCCAGCCGTTCGCCACGTACACCACGCCGTAGAGCAGCAGGATCGGCACGAACATCCAGCCGGTCCGAACGGCGTCCGCGACGAGCGTCCCCGGCCCGATGCGCGCGACCAGATAGCCGAAGACGCCCAAGCCGCAGAGGAACAGCAGCAGCTGGAGCTTGCGGCTCACGCGTCGTCCGGAATCGCGACCTTGGAGCCGGTGTGCGCAGCCTGGTAGGCGTGCTCCACCACCGCGGCCACCCGCCGGATGTCGGCCAGGTGCGGCGCCGCCGCGGCGGCCGGATCGTCCCGCTCGAGCGCAGCGACGAACGACTCGAACAGGCGGGCAAACCAGCGGTGGTAGGCCGACTTCTCGAGCTCGACCGAGTAATCGTGGCGCTCGACCTTGCCGCCGCGCTCCAGCCGCAGCTCGCCGCCCACCCACTCGATCGCGCCGGCGTCGCCGATGAAGCGGATGCGGTTCTCGCGCACGCGCCCCGCCCACGTGAAGAACATCGTGACGAGCCGCTCGGGATACTCGAAGTGCAGCGACGCCGTGTCTTCTACGTCGTAGCCCTGGTGGCGCAGGCGTCCGGTCCAAGCGCTCACCGCGGCCGGCAGCCCCGCAACGTCGAGCAGCTGGTAAATGAGATGGGTGCCGTGGTCGAGCAGCACGCCGCCGCGTCCGGCGGCGCTGGTGCCCCGCCACGGTGCCCCCCCCTCCCCCCCCTCCCCCCCGGTCGCGCGGCCCGGGTCGGCCGCCAGCCGATGCACCGAGAGCTCGGCCAGGTGCCAGCGCCCGATCGCCCCCTCGCGCAGCCACTGCTTCACCCGCATCCACACCGGGTTGTAGCGGTACTGGTGGCACGGCATCACGATGCGACCGTGCGCCCGCGCGGCCAGGGCGATCCGGTCCGCCTCGTCCCGCGTCAGCGCGACCGGCTTCTCGCACACCACGTGGTAGCCCCGCTCGAGCCCCCACAGCGTGAGCTCGAGATGCGACGCGGTAGGCGTGCAGATGTCGATGAAGTCGATCGGCCCCGCCCGGCGGAGTTGCTCGCGGCCGGAGAGGAGCGGGATCCCGTCCACGGGAGGCACGTCGGGTGCGCTGTCCACCAGCGCGACGACGTCCACGCGGGCGCTCACCGTGGGGGCGTCGCGCAGCGCGGGGAGATGCGACTGCCGCGCGATGCCGCCCGCCCCGATGACGGCGCCGCGGTACCGCCGCACCTCAGGTGACGCGGGCGTAGGCATCGCGCTCGCTGGCGAGCATGTCGCCCAGGGCCGTGGCGTTCCACTCGTGGATCCACAGCAGCACCACGAGCAGCAGGCTCATCCACACCGCCTCGACCCAGAGGAACACGGAGATGCGGGCCGCGACCGCGGCGACGCCAACCAGCAGGAAGCGGATGTTCTGACCGAGCCACGCGCACAGGGGGAGCACCACCTCCTGGCGCGCGCGATACTCGGCGCGGAACGACTCCGTCACGCTCGTGCGCCGCAGCAGGCGGATCAGCTTGACCGAGCGGGGGAAGAGCTGCGCCTGCCGCAGCACGTAGTCGCGATACACCCGGGCCCCGAAGCGCTCGAGCAGCGTGCCGCGCGGGCCGGCGTCCAGATCCTCGGGGAGGTCCAGCTCGCCGCCGTCCCCCACGCCGATCCGGAGGAACGCGTTGCGCACGAAATCGATCGCCGCGCTCTGGAACGTGTGCGCCAAACCCGCGGCGCAGACCAGGAGAAACGCGCCGGGCCACCACCACCCCGCGTGGATCAGCCGGTAGATGAGGTGGAAGTAGAGGTTGACGAACCGGAGGTTGTCGTTGATGCCGTCGAGCGCGCGCCCGAACCGGGTCGACGTGCCGCGCAGCCGCGCGAGCTGGCCGTCCGCCGAGTCGAAGATGTCGGACACGATGAACAGCAGGAACCCGATGAAGTTCGTCCAGCGGTCCTGGTAGGCGAAGAGGTGACCCGCCACGAGGCCGATCAAGAGCGACCACAGGGTCACCTGGTCCGCCGAAACGCCGCTGGGGAGCAGGCCCCGCGCGATCCGGATGCCGATGGGACGGAAGAAGTGGAGGTCGACCCACTCCTCCACCGCCCGGCCCTTATGCGACAAGTCGCTCTGCGGCTTCACCGAGCACTTCCTTCATGATGGCGAGGGCGCCCATCGCCTGATCCTCGTCGATCACCAGGGGTGGATTGATGCGCACCTCGGGGTTGTAGATCATCGCAAGGACGCCGCGCGAGAGCAGCGTGTCGAAGATCCAGCGCGCGGTCTTCTTGTCGAGCAGCTGGCGGGTCCCGGGGACGACCAGGTCCATCCCGATCATGAGGCCGCGGCCCCGTACGTCCGACACGATCGGCAGCTCGGATTCCCAGCGCTTCATCTCCGCCAGCATTTTGTCGCCCAGCCGGCGGGCATGCTCCACCAGCTGGTCCTCGACGATCGTTTCGATCGTGACGCGCGCGGCCGCCGCCGCCAGCGGATTGCCGCCGTAGGACGACGAGCTGCCGCTGGGGTTGGCCCACGGCTTCGCAAACGCGACCTCCTCGCGCGCAATCACGCCGCTCATGGGGAAGCCGCCGCCGAACCCCTTCCCGACCGTGAGCACGTCGGGGAGCACGCTCTCATGCTCGATCGCGAACATCTTTCCGGTGCGCCCGAATCCGGTGATCATCTCGTCGCAGATCAGCAGCGCGCCCAGCTCGTCGGCAAGCTCGCGCAGCAGCTTCAGGTAGCCCGGCGGCGGAACCACGTTGCCGGCCGTGCCCTGGATCGGCTCCACGATGATCGCCGCCACGTCCCGCGTCGTCTCGAGCTGGATCTTGTGGCGCAGGAAGTCCACGCAATGCCACTCGCACGACGGGAAGGTCTTGCCGAAGGCGCAGCGCGCGCAGGACGCGTAGGGCGAGAGGTACGCGCCGGGCATCAGGGGCCCGAGCGCATGCTTGAAGCTCGAGCCGAGCAGCGGCAGGACGCCGCCGGTCTTGCCGTGGAAGCCGCCCCAGAAGCCGATGACTTCCGCGACTTGGCGAGCCGCAGCGCCGCCTCGATCGCTTCGGCTCCGCTCGAGTAGAACTGCGAGCGATTCAGGTCGCCGGGAGTGAGCTCGGCGATCAGCTTCACCAGCGCCGCGCGATGCTCCGTCGTGAAGCTGCCGACGTGCACGCGCGCGATCTGGCGCTGCATGGCCGCGACGTACTTGGGATGGGCGTATCCGATGCTCGCCACGCCCACGCCGGCCAGCAGATCGACATAGCGGTTGCCGTCCACGTCGTACAGGAGGGCACCCTCGCCGCGGTCGATCGAGAGCTGGCTGAACAGCGCCACGCTCTGCGTGCCGGGGGCCAGGTACATCGCCTCCGCGTCGAACAGGGCCTTGGACCTGGGACCGGGAAGGGAGAGCTGGGTGCGGCGCAGCGTATCTGTCACGAGTGTTTCCGATGTGCGACGCGATGGGTGATGTAGGCCGCGATGGCCTGCGCCGCGTCGTCGCGAAATGGCGCGAAGCTCGGCCAATCGTTGATGTCGATCAGCACGGGGCGGTCGGGCTCCGGAAAGGCGACATCGCCCCCGAACACCTCGAGCCCGAGGATCGCCGCGGCCTCGAACGCGAGCGCCTTGAGCCGGTTCTCGTCCACCGCGGGCCGCTCGCCCGCGAACCCCGCCTCCGAGCCGTACCAGTTGAAGAAACGACCGTCGGTCACGCCGTAGAACTTCACGACCGGACCGGGCACGTGCTCCTGCAGCGCCACCCAGGGAATACCGCGCCGGGTGAAGGCGCGGAGCGCGTCCGCCACCTGGTCGAGCGAGGCGGCGACCACGTCCTCTGGCCGCTCCGCATGCACGTCACCGCGCTTGATCCAGACCTTCTGGTGGTCAGGGCACAAGGCCTTCAGGTCGCCCGCGGGCGGGAGCGGCGCGGAGCTGGCGTGGATGAGTGTGCGCGGAAACGGCACCGTGCTGTCGCCCAGCCGCTTCACCAGGCGGTAACGGTGGCAGTTCAGCGCGCTCGACGGGCGGTTCACCACGACCGCCCCGTCGGACTCGAGCGGCATCAGCTGCTCGGCCGCGAGCGAGCCCTGGCACATGTTGAGGTAGAGCGGCGCCGTGGGAAGGCGACCCTGCTCGACCTCCCGCTCGGTAGTCCTGATCGCGCGCCAGCCCCGGGCTTCGAGTCGCGCCACCGTCGCATCCAGGATAGCCGTGTCGTTCACCCCGTGCTGCAGCGGTGAGTACGAGGGGTTGCGATAGATCGCGACTAATTGGGCCAAGGGGGCGTTGCTCCTCGAGTCCGATATCTACGTTTCACGCGCGCCGAGCCACGCGTTGGCATGCTGGAGATCTGATGGGCGATCGATGTCGATGATGCGCGGCACTTCCACCGCCGCCACACGTCGCCCGCCCGCGACAACTGCTTTCAGGAAGCCACGCATCCTGTGACCGCCGGCGGAAACGGCCTCCGCGGCGGCGCTGCGGATCCCGGGGCTCAAGCCGTAGACCCCGCCCGTAACGCAGGGGGGATGGACCGGCTCGTCGCTCACGGCCTGGACGTCGTCACCGCCACCCCGGATCACGTACACGGGAGACTCGTCGTCCACGTACGGCGTCACAGCGAGCACCATCTCCGCGCCCTCCCCGAGGTACCGCTCGGTCGCCCGGAACACGGCCCGCCAGTCGTCCCGTCGCATGACCGTGTCCACCATGCTGCAGAATACCGGGCCCGCCGGCACGGCCCGCAGCCCCTCGACCAGGGTGTGCAGCGAAGATGGCGTACGGCACTCTACCACCGAAAGGGGGGGCCCGAACCGCCTCCCGTCAAGCAACCGCATGACCGCTGGGAAGTCCGCACGAACTGCGCACGTGAGGCTGCGACACCCCAGAGCGGCGAACGTCTCCAGCAGTCCCACGATCTGCGGCCGCCCGGCCACCTCCACCAGCGGTTTGGGCACGCGGATCCCACCTGCGGCGAGCCGCGAACCTTCGCCCCCGGCCAGGATCAATCCGTGCACGCTACTCGAGCACCCTTTCGACGTCGGGAAACCGACTGATCCGCGCAGTGGGCACCACCTCACCCCCCGGCGGCGCCCGGTCGGATGGGGCGAGCCAGCACGTCCGCAGGCCCAGGCCCGCGGCTGCGCGGATGTCCGCCTCGAAGTTGTCGCCCACCATCCACGCGCGCTGCGGTAAGGCCTGCAGCGCGGCCAGCGTGTGCGCGAAGATGCGAGGGTCGGGCTTGCTCCACCCCACCACCGCGGAGTCGCTCAGCACGGCGAAGAATCTCGCCAGGCCGAGCTCCTCCAAACAAGGTCGCAGGTTGCCGGTGAAATTGGACACGACCCCGAGTCGGTAGCGTCGGGCGAGTCGCTCCAGAATCGGACGGTTGCGTGCCACGATCTCCAGCGCCTCGGCGTGCAGCCGCTGCGCGAGTACGCCGGCGTCCACGCGGTCGGGCAAGAGCCCGACGACCAGTCGAGCCTGCGCGTCGATCGCGGCACGGAACCCGAGCGTCCGAATACCCGGCAGGCGCGTGAGCGCTTCGTCCGAGGCCTTGAAGAAGGAGTCGAAGGCGGCGAAGTCGAGCCCGCCGCCGACCGCGCGATACGCGGCGTGAAAGCGGGGACTCCAGTGCACACCGTCGGCGTCGAGGGTGCCGCCGAAGTCGAAAAGCACGACGTCGGCAGGTGACTTAGCGACGGGCGTGCGAGGGGTGCTCGTGCGCGCCCATCTTCATGGGCGTGGACATGGGCGTGCCCGCCATCTCCATCATGTGGTGGCCGCCCCCCTCCTCGAGCCGCATGTAGTGACGGTAATCCTTCTGATAGAGCGAGTCTCCCGGCT
>QHTX01000045.1:0-571 GCA_003220975.1 Gemmatimonadota bacterium
GCGGTCAGCGCACCGATGGTGCGGTACGCCCAGAACGCTCCCCCGCCGCCCACCAGGAACGCGAGCACCGCCGCTGCCCCGAGCCACGCCCCCCGCCGGCGCGACGCGAGGGCGCGGGCCACCACCCGCCCCTTCAGCTCGGGGCGCGGGGGCCGCGGGTGCGCCGCCATCCCCAGCCAGTCAGTCATGCCAGCCAGTCCTTTACGTGCGCCAACGCCTCCGCCAGCTTCGCCTGGGCGATCCGCAACCGCGTCTTCACGGTGCCGAGCGGCTGGCCCAGGCGCCGGGCGATCTCGCTGTGGGTCAGCCCTTCGAAATACGCGAGCAATACGACTCCGCGCTGCTCCTCCGGGAGGGCCTCGAGCGCCGCGTGCACTTCGCGGTGCACCGGCCATCCCGGGACCGACGCCTCGTGCGGCGCGGGGGCGGGCTCGACGTCGCCCCCAGGCCCCCCAGCCTCAGCCTCCCCCGCCCCGCGGGCCCGCTCCAACCGTTCCACCTTGCGCCACCACCGCCGCCGCCGCCGCAAGGCGTCGAGCGACCTGTTGCGCGCGATCGACAGTATCCATGG
>QHTX01000045.1:605-6462 GCA_003220975.1 Gemmatimonadota bacterium
CGGGCCGCGGCGCGAGTCGTGCTGATCAATCCGCCGCCACACCTGCACGAACACGTCCCCCACCACCTCCTCGGCCTCGTCTAGATCTTGCAGGATGCGAAACGCGAGACCGAGCACCCACGGTGCAAGGACATCGTACAGCTCCCCCAGGGCCCGCTCGTCTCCGGCCTTGAGGCGCCGCACCAAAGAGCGCTCTGCCTCTTGACTAAGACGTTTTAGCTGGGTCACTTAGATTCCTGTATTAGATTCCTGTAAGAGCACCGATCGAGGGGCGAATTTAGCCGTTTCCATGTATCTTGGTGGCTCATCCGGGCGCCCGGGGTGGATGAGCAGGACAACGCTGGGGGTCTGATGCCAGTTCACAGCGATTGTAGCGATTGTGAAGAGGAGCGGTTTTCGTTCGAGGCGTTCACCCGCCACCCCTTCTTCACCGACGTCAACCGGTGGATCGTGGAGCGGGTCATCTGCCCCGGCCGTCGTAAGATCGTCGACCTGGGATGCGGCCCCGGCGCCGTCACCAAGCTGATTCTCGAGCGGTTGGGCGACGCCCGCAACGCGACCGTGATCGGGATCGATCCCTCCGCTTCCGCGCTGCAGAAGGCGCGCGACGCCATCCACTCCAAGGTGGTCGAGTTCATTCAGGGCAGCGCCGAGTGGGTCTCCCGCCTCGTTTCTTCGGCTGACGCGGTCGTGTTCCTCAATGCCATCCACCTCGTGCCCGACAAGGCGCAGGTCATCGGCGAGATCCGCAAAACCCTGAAGCAGGACGGCGTGTTTGCCTTCAACACGACGTTCTTCAACGGTGCCTACGTCGAGGGGACGGCCGCCTTCTGGCGTCGCTGGGTCGTGCGCGCCGTGCAGGTGCTGCGTGAGCGCGGGTTCGAAGTACAACACAGCGCACACGCACACGCAGTCGCGCGGCAGTTCCTCACGGCGGCCGAGTACTCCAACCTGTGCGTGCAGGCGGGCTTCTCGCCGCCGACGATCGACCTGGTCCGCATCGAGATGACACCCGAGAGCATGCGTGACATCGGCCGGTTCTCGCTCTTCATCGAGGGGGCGCTGCCGGGTGTGCCGCTCGAAGAAGGCGCGGCGGCGCTGGAAAAGGGACTCGATCGGGCGATGGACGAGACGGGCGTGCGCACGGTGCCGCGCAACTGGCTGGAGTGCGTCGCCACGGCGGCGTAGCCTACGCCAACACGAACTCCAGGCGTCGATGCGCCTCTCGTAGCGCCGCGACCACGGCCTCAGGCGTTTCCCCCCGCGCGAAGATAAATCCCGGGTAGCGCGATCCCTCGGGCCACGGGACCAGAGTCTGTCCCGGGTGCGCCGTGATCGCGACCTCCTCGACCAGCGGCACGGCGCGCGCTTCCGCCAGTCCCCGCACCTCGCGCAGCACGCCGCCCCGCGGCACCGGAATCATCATGACACCCGACGCGAGCCGCTCGCGCTCCAGTGCCGGCAGCGGCATCCCAAGGGCGTTTCGCAGGACGACCTCTTCCAGCGAGACCCAGCTGCTCCCGGCTCCCTGCTCCCTGCTCCCGAATCGTAGCGCCCCACTGCACCTTCCCCCGATCGGTCGCGCCGCGAGCTCGATGAGCCAGGGCCCCCGGTCGTTGTAGCGCAGCTCGGCATGCACGGGTCCCTCCCACAGGCCCAGCGCAGTAACCGCCTGCTGCGCGCAGTCGGCGATCTTCTGCTGCGCGTTCGCCGGCAGGGCGGAGGGCGTGACGTAAATCGTCTCCTCGAAGAAGGGGCCGTCGAGGGGGTCGGGCTTGTCGAACAGCGCGAGCGTGCGGAGCCGACCCCCGGTGACGAGCCCTTCGAGCGCCACCTCCGGGCCCGGGATGAAGTCTTCCACGAGGACCTGCCCGGCCCAGTCGCCGCAGCGCGCCACATCCGGCTCCTCGAGGATGGCCCTGAGCCTGCCGAACGCCGCCACGAGCCCCGCAGGGTCGTCGGCGCGGATGACGCCGCGCGACGCCGCGAGCCGCAGCGGCTTGAGCACGCAGGGGTAGCGCGCCGCGGCGGCGACGGCGTGCGGGTCTTCCGTGGTGCGATGGCGCGCGAACCGGGGGACGGGCACGCGGGCCTCGGCGAGCAGCACGCGTTGCCGGTACTTGTCGCGCGCCGCCGTTGCCGCCCCGACCGGATTACCGCGCAGCCGCAGCTTCGCCGCGACGGCGGCAGCGACCACGGCCGTGTCGTCGTCCACGCCGACGACGCCGTGCACGGGAACCTGCTCGGCGAACGCCCGGGCCTGGGCGGCTGCCTGCTCGGGAAGCCGGAAGTCGAGGGTCAAAAGCCGGTCGGGCTGAGCTTGCGCGAAGGTGCTGGGTTGTTCGGAGGCGACCGTCAGGTCGACGCTGAGCCGGCGGGCCGCCTCCACGAACGCCGCCGCTCGATACGTCGCCGTGGGCAGGAGCAGGAGCAGGCGGGGCATCGAGCGGTGCGGGATTGCCGTGCCGTAGGGGCACGGCACTACGGTGCCGCTACTTCTTGGCGGCGGCGAAGTAGGGGTTCGAGCCTGCCGCGTGGTCCGTGATATCGACCACCCCTTTCACGTCGGGAACGTGCTCGTGCAACATCGCCTCGATGCCCTGGCGCAGGGTCACGTCCGCCATCCCGCAGCCCTGGCACCCGCCGCCCAGGCGCAGCATCACCACGGCGTCCTGCACGTCGATCAGCTCGACGCGGCCGCCGTGGCGGGCGACCATCGGATTCACCTGATGCTCGAATAGGTCGGCCACCCGCTCGTACAGCGCGTCGTCGTCGGCCCCCCCCCCGCCAGAGGTGGCGAGCTTGGCTGCCACTGCGGGCCGCCCGCTCGCGAGCGCCGCGCGGATCGCCTGACCCACCGCCTTGCCCACGACCTGCCACGGCGTGGGGCTCCGCTTCGCCACCGTGACGAGCCCGCCCGACACGATCACCTCGGCGACGTCGGCGCCCGGGATCGCAAAGATGGCCTCCACGAGCGGCGAACCCTTGGCCTCTTCAGGCGACGCGAACCGCCGCACGCCGCCCGCGTGCACGGGCTCGCTCACCAGGAACTTGCAGCGGCCGATGTCGACCGGCTCGGCGCTGATCCGGATCTCGGGCGGCGTCATGAGGGGAACCTAACCCCGGACGCAAGCCCGGGGGAACTCCCGGCGCTCATACGCGGTCCGCGGCGGCGTGCGCGGGGGCGGGGCGCAGCTGCCGCGCCGCCTGCACCATGTTCCGGAGCGAGGGCAGCGTCTCCTCCCAGCCGCGCGTTTTGAGCCCGCAGTCGGGATTGACCCAGATCTGGCGGTCGTCCAGCACCTCCCGCATGCGCTTGAGCGCCTGGACGATCTCCGGGGTGCTCGGCACCCGGGGCGAGTGGATGTCGTAGACGCCCGGCCCGATCTCGTTGGGGTACTTGTATTCCTTCAATCCCTCGAGCAGCTCCGAGCCCGAGCGGGCGTTCTCGATGGAGATGACGTCGGCGTCCATCTTCTCGATCACGCGGAGCACGTCGTTGAACTCGCTGTAGCACATGTGCGTGTGGTGTGGATCTGGGTCGCGTCCGACACGCCGGCCGTCGCCAGCCGGAAGGCGTTCACCGCCCACTCGAGATATCCGGGCCACTCCGCCCGGCGCAGCGGCAGCCCCTCGCGCAGCGCCGGCTCGTCGATCTGAATCACGCGGATCCCCGCCGCCTCCAGGTCCTTCACCTCGTCCCGAATCGCGAGCGCCAGCTGCTTGGCGGTATCGGCGCGCGGCTGGTCGTCACGCACGAACGACCACTGCAGGATGGTGACCGGCCCGGTGAGCATCCCCTTCACGGGCCGCGCGGTCTTGGACTGCGCGAACGTGCTCCAGCGCACCGTCATCGGTCGCGGCCGCGAGACGTCCCCGTAGATGATCGGCGGCTTGACGTAGCGCGTGCCGTACGACTGCACCCAGGCGTGCTCCGTGAACGCGAACCCCTGCAGCTGCTCGCCGAAGTACTCCACCATGTCGTTGCGCTCGAACTCCCCGTGCACCAGCACGTCGAGCCCCAGCTCCTCCTGGAGCTTGAGGGTGCGCGTGATCTGATCGGCGATGAACGCCTCGTAGTCCGAGGCCGGCAACGTCCCCTCGTGCAGTTTCTTCCGCGCGGCCCGCACCTCGGCGGTCTGCGGGAAGGAGCCGATCGTCGTGGTGGGGAAGAGCGGCAGCCGCAGCTGCTTCTTGCGCCGCTCGGGGTAGGGCGACGCCCGCCGCATGTCGCGCTCCGTCGCGCCCCGCACCCGCTGCCTGACCGCGGGGTCGTGAATGCGGCGCGACTGGCGCCGCACCGCGAGCGCGCGCGCGTTGCCGTCCAGCTCCGCCGCCACGCTGTCCCGCCCGTCGCGCAGCGCGCGCGTCAGGATCGCGACCTCCGCGAGCTTCTGCTTGGCGAACGCCAGCCACCCCTTGAGCTCGGCGTCGAGCCGCTTCTCGAGGTCGAGGTCGATCGGCACGTGGAGCAGCGAGCACGACGGCGCCACCCACAGTTGCGCCGCGCCGGCGCGCTCCAGGGCCTCCTCCAACTGGCGCAGGGCGGCGTTGAGATCGGCCTTCCAGATGTTGCGCCCGTCGATCACGCCGAGCGACAGGACTTTACCCTCGCGGCCGCCGCCCGCGGGCCAGGCCTTGAGGAACGCGTCCAGCTGCCCGGGAGCCCGCGTGGCGTCGACGTGCAGCCCCGCCACCGGCAGCTCGAGCGCCGTAGGCACGTTGTCGTCCAGCCCCGCGAAGTACGTGGCGACGAGCAGCTTCACCTTGGACACGCGGTCGGCGAGAAAGCGATAGGCCCGCCCGAAGGCGGCGCGCTCCGCCGGCGTACGGTCGAGCGCCAGACACGGCTCGTCCAGCTGCACCCAGGTCGCCCCGGCCGCGCCCAGGCGCGACAGCGCGTCGGCGTACACCGGGAGCAGCGCGTCGAGCAGCGACAGCCGGTCGAAGCGCGCGGTGCGCGCCTTCCCCAGCAACAGGAAGGTCACGGGGCCGATCAGCACGGGCTTGGTGTGGATGCCCAGCGCCTTCGCTTCCTGGAACTCGTCCACCGGCTTCGAGGAGGACAGGCGAAACGCCTGCGCCGGCTCGAACTCGGGCACGATGTAGTGGTAATTGGTGTCAAACCACTTCGTCATTTCCATCGCGGTGACGTCGCGACCGCCCTGCTGCGCGCCTCGCGCCATGGCGAAGTAGGTGTCGAGATCCACCGGCCCGCCCACCCAGCCGTATCGCTTGGGGACCGCGCCCACGAGCGCGCAGATATCCAGCATCCGGTCGTAGTAGGAGAAATCGTTCGAGGGAACGAGGTCGAGCCCCGCGGCCTGCTGCAGCCGCCAGTGCCGGGCGCGCAGCTCGGCGCCGGTCTTGAGCAGGGCGTCGCGCGCGACCTTCCCGTTCCAGTAGCTCTCGGTAGCGCGCTTCAACTCGCGCCCGGCTCCGAGGGGAGGGAAGCCGAGATTGTGGGCAATCGGCATAGGGAAGGGAATCTACCCAGGGAAGGAGGCGTGGGGAGTGGGCCGAAAACACCGGCGCCGGGTCGACCGAGTCGGCCCGGCGCGTGGGCGGCAGCGCCGTGCGGCGCGCCTAGGGTTTGTGGGGGTGCGGCTTTGCCTGCCCTGGCGGCACGAAGGTGGGATTCTGACCCGGAGCCTGCGCCACCCCGCGCGCCAGCCCGTTGGCCGCCTGCGCCGGCGTAGCGCCCTGGTCCACGCCTGCCTGCACGCCGCTTGGTAGATCGAGCAGATCACCGGGCGCGCGGCCCGCGCTGATCATGCTCTCCATCAGATCGAGCGTCTGCTGCGGCGGAACGCCCAGTGCCGCGAGCGTCGCCGCGACGCGGAGGGTGAGCGTCGGA
>QHTX01000045.1:6754-10775 GCA_003220975.1 Gemmatimonadota bacterium
CCCCCCCCCTCCCTGTCCCGCGAGCACCAGGGGAACCGCGGCCGCGACCGCCGCGAGCAGCGCGGATCTGAGCCCCGTCACAGTGTCCGCGCCCCTTGCGCGATCACGGCGACCACGCTGTTGCGGCGTCCGAAGCCGTCGTCCACCGCGGGCGCCCGGGGATCGGCCACCCACCGCTCGCCGTCCACGATGAACGCATACTGGTGTTGCCCGATGGGCACCGCAAGGGTCGTCGCCCAGACGCCGTTCGTGCCCGCCGGCCGGAGCGGCGCGGCGTTCTGGTCCCACTGATTGAAGGTGCCGGCGACCGTGACGCGTTGGGCGCCCGGGGCATACAACACGAACCGCACATACACGCTGTCGTGCGACGCGACGCGCGCCGGCAGGCCGGCGTCGCGGGGTGGAGAGGAAGGCGCGGGTGCGCGACTCACGAGCAGGACGACGGCGGCCGCGGCCGCGAGCGCGCCGGCCCACACCGTCCAGGGCCGCACGCGCAGCCGCAGCTCCACGTCACGCGGCGCGGTGAGCCGGCGCCAGGCACGCCGCACGGGCGACGCTGCGTGACGGCGCACGGTCGCCATCACGCGCGCGTCGAGCGTCGCCGGCAGCGTCACCGGCGCGCGATCGACGCCGCGGATCAGCCGCAGCGCCTGCTCGCCTTCGGCGCGCAGCTCGGCGGGCAGTTCGGCGAGAGACAGCTCGCCGTCCAACAGTCGCTTCACCAGAGGATGGTACTGTGCGCTCATGCGTGCTCCTGCAGCAATTCCCGCAACCGGTCGTACGCCCGATGCATCCGCATCTTGAGTGACGCGACGGTCGCGCCCGTCAGTCGGGCGATGTCGTCGTACGGCAACCCTTCCACATGCTTCAACACGAACACTTCACGCTGTTCGGCGGTCAGGTGCTGCAGCGCCGCCGTGAGCGCCTGCGAGCGCTCGGCCTGCTCCAGCTCTCCATCGGGGCGCCCCGACGCTGCGAACGCCTCGTCCGCCAGCTCCAGCGGTCGCTCCATGCGAGTCCGGCGTCGCCGCTCGGCGAAACAGCGGTTCCGCAGAATCAGGAACAGCCACCCCGCAAACTTGTCCGGCTCGCGGCAGTCCGCCAGATGATCGAACGCCCGCACCAGAGCGTCTTGCACCGCGTCCTCCGCGGCGTCGCCCGAGCCCAACATCCGGGTGGCGTAGCGCGCGTAGCGATCACGGTAGCGGCACACGAGCACCGCGAATCGTTCCACGTCGCCCGCCAAGACCGCACGCACGATCTCGCCGTCCGTCGCCCCGTCCCGCAAACCCATCCTCAGATGCTAGGTGCGGCAGGCGGCGCGGGCAACGGCCTTCATGGGGTAAAGAGTCTCCGACCACAACGCCGGTAACGCGCTGCACCGTCGGGACTTCCGGGCCGGGGCGTTACCACCGCCCCCGGGGGGCAGTCTTTCATGGCGAACCGCGGAGGGTCACGTATGAGCTCCAAGGCCCCCTTAGCGCCCGACCGGAGCGTGGTTACCGAGATCGCCCAGGGAGACGTCGAGGCCCTGGGAGAGCTCATGCGACGGCATGGGCGGACGGTGTATGCCCTTGCCTACAGCATCCTCGTCGACCCGGGCGAAGCCGACGACGTCGTCGTCGAAACGTTCGAACAGGCGCGGCGCGCAGCCGCCCGTTTCCTCGAGCGCGCGTCCGGCTCGGTGTTCACCTGGCTCACCGAGATCGCCCGCAGCCGCGCCCGCGGTTTGCTCCTGGCGCGGGAGTGGCCCAGGCGACTCGGCCCCGAGCGGGGGCCAGCGAGCCGTCATCACATGGAGATCGCATGATTCGCAAGCTGCTCGGGGTCGCGGTGACGCTCGCTTTGCCGGCGCTATTGGCAGCGCAAGTGCCCGCCCATCGTGCCACCAGGCGTCAGGGTGAGGTCGTGGGCCTCGACAACCGGCCTTCGTGGATCGCGCAACCGCCGGTCGGCCGGGCGGCGCCCGCCGCACCGCCCACGGGCACCGCGTCACGTGCGGCGCTGCCGGCGCAGCCGCCTCAGAAACCGACCAACCCGGGCAGCCAAGCGGGTACTCACCGGCCGTGAACTGACGAGGAGGCATTTCGGGGAATCAGCGTAGGGGCGCAGCGTGCTGCGCCCCTACGCTTTTCCTGCTGTTCCTGTCTACCGGTCGCGGGTAGCTTTTCCCCCGTGAATCGGGGCGTCCTCGCCTTACTGATCGCCGGAACGAGCGGCGTGGCGCCGGCCGCCGCCCAGACGGAAGGGTCCTTCGGCGTGGGGGTCGGGACCGTGCGCTACTCGGGCGGCACCAGCTTCAGCTCGGCCACGTTCTCGCCGGCGTTCCACGCGTCGTCTCCCCGCTGGGCGGCGGACGTGTTCGGCTCGGCGGCATCCCTGGACAGCGGCCGGTGGTCCATCCAGGGCCGGGCGGACGTGTGGGGCGCGACGCCGCCCCTCGGGGACGGCTTCCGGCTCGGCGCGGAAGTGATTCTCGCCGGAACGACGCGAACCGACAGCGGGTGGACCACCGAATGGGGGTTCGGCTTGGGCGCCGGGCCGTCGGGTGGGTGGAGCTCCGATGCGCCGGGGGGTGTGACAGCGCTGCACACGCGCGCCCGCCTGTGGTGGCGACCAGGGAGGGATAAGCCGTCCTGGCTCTTGACGGTCGAACCCACACGGTTCGAGGGCGCTTGGTTCACCGACATCACCGCCGGTGCCACGCTCGAGCGCGGCTCCGTGATCGCCTCACTGTCGACCAGCGCCCGCTTCTGCGCCGTCTACTGCTCCAAGGCCGCGGCCAACGCCTTCCTGCAGGTCTTCCTCTCGCCCTCGGTGTCGCTCGAGCTGGGCGGCGGCGGCTACTTGAACGATCCCTACCAGGGGCTGCCGCGGGCCACCCTGGTGACCCTGGGTGTCCGGCTCCACGGCGCCCGCCGGATCCCCGGGGATGTCCCTCCCGTGAAGTGGACGCCGCTCATCCCTGCGACGCGCGGCGACAGCCTCGTCGTACGGTTTCACATGGCCGGCGCGCGCTCGGTGGCGATCGCGGGCGACTGGAACGACTGGCGGCCCATGCCCCTCCAGCCGGTGGGCGACGCCGTGTGGGAAGGCGCGTTCGTCCTGGCGCGCGGCCTATACCACTTCGACCTGCTCGTGGACGGCGCCGATTGGGTGGTGCCGAACGGGGTGGCGGCGGTGCCCGACGGGCTGGGCGGTATGGTGGCCGTGCTCGTCGTGCCTTAGTGTAGAGGGTCCCTCTCTCCGGGGTGCACGATGGGCAAGATCAATCTCGGTAGCGTCGTGCTGGGCGGGTTGGTGGCAGGTGTCGTGCTGAACATCGTCGACTATCTCGTGTTCGCCGTCGTCCTCAAGCTGCCCGTGACTTCGGGACAACTCATCTGGTTCGTGATCCTGGACTTCGTTTACGGGATCGGACTCGTCTGGGTGTACGCGGCTGTCCGCCCGCGCTTCAATCCGGGGCCGAGGACCGCGGTCATCGCTGGTGTGGCCGTGTGGTTCTTCGTCGGGTTGCTGCATGCCCTCGGGGAGGCGCCGATGGCCCTGATGCCCCAGAAAGTGTACGTAACCGCGACGGTGGTCGGTCTGGTTCAGTACCCGCTGGCAACCGCACTCGGGGCGTACTTCTACAAGGAAGTCTGACCGTCGGAGCGTGGGAAAACGAAAGGGCGCGGCGTGCCGCGCCCTTTGGTTTCTGCGTGATCGACGGCCCTTGCTAGGTCAGCGGCGGCGTGCAGGTCACGACGTCGGGGATGACTTCGCTCGCCGTGAGGTTACGCGCGTCGCACTCCCCCTTCGGAACCGGCATCACTGACGGGATGTTGCCCGACGGCACGTCGAGCGGGATGTCACCCAGGCGCCCGAAGCGACGGGCATCGATCCAGCGGGTGCCCTGCTCCCACAGCAATGAGAAGCGCCGTTCGTACATCAAGGCCTTTACGAACACCGAGTCCAGGTCGCCGGTGGCGACCGGCGCCGCAGTCGCCAGGTTCCCCGAGTTCGTCCGCACATTGTTGAG
>QHTX01000168.1 GCA_003220975.1 Gemmatimonadota bacterium
CCCGCTCTGGACGACGCGTTCGCGCGCGAAATGGGCGACTTCGAGTCGCTGGACGCGCTGCGCACCGCGGTCGCCGAGGATCTCAAGAAGGAAGCGGAGCGCGAAGCCGATGCGCGCGTCCGCGCCGAGTTGATCGAGCAGATCGTGCAGGCGAACAACGTCGTGGCCCCGCGGCCGCTGGTCGAGCGGGTGCTGGGGATGTACGCCCAGGCGTACGAGATTCCCGAGGAGCGCTGGGAAAAGTTCGCCCAGGAGTTCCGCGCTGTGGCCGAGTCGCAGGTGCGGCGGGATCTGGTGCTCGATACCGTCGTGGAGTCCCAGAACCTGCGGGCGACCGAGGCGGAGCTGGATCAGAGGCTCCAGGAGCTCGCCGAGCGGCGCGGGATGCAGGCGGCAGAGCTGTATGCGTCGCTGGAGAAAGCCAAGCGGCTCCGCGATGTCGCGCGGAGCATCACCGAGGAGAAGGTGTTCGCCTATCTCCTGTCGCAGTCCACCGTGGAGCAAGCGTGACGATATCATCGAGCGCTCGAGCCGTGGCGAGCGCACCTACGACATCTTCAGCCGGCTGCTGATGGACCGCATCGTCTTCCTCGGCAGCTCCATCGGCGATGATGTCGCCAACATCATCATTGCGCAGCTGCTCTTTCTCGATGCCGACAATCCGGAACGGGATATTTACCTGTACGTGAATTCCCCAGGTGGTATCGTATCGTCAGGCATGGCGATCTACGACACGATGCAGTTTTTGCGTGCTCCGGTAAACACGATTTGCATGGGGATGGCGGCCTCGATGGGGTCGTTCCTGCTCGCCGCCGGCCGCAAGGGGAAGCGCCAGGCACTGCCCCACGCGCGCATCATGATGCACCAGCCGTCCGGCGGCACGCAGGGCACGGCCGCCGACATCGAGATCCAGGCGCGCGAGATCCTGTACCTGCGCGGCAAGCTCAACGAGCTGTACGCCAAGCATACCGGGAAGCCGGTCGAGACGATCGAGAAGGACATGGACCGGGACCGCTTCCTGTCGGCCGAAGAGGCCAAGGAATACGGCCTGATCGACCACGTAATCGCCAACTTGCAAGAAATCGACGACGGCAAGAAGAAGTGACCGCTTGCGCCGGCGGCGCCCGTTTCCCATACTAGGGGCCCGATGTCTCACGACAAGCACCTCCGCTGTTCCTTCTGCGGCAAGTCGAAGGACTCGGTCCGGAAGTTCATCTCCGGGCCGTCGGTCTACATTTGCAATGAGTGCATCGCCCTCTGCAACGAGATCCTGGCGGAGGACGAAGAGCGGGAGGTCTCCGAGGCGATCACCCAGGTCCCCATCCCGGCCGAGATCAAGGAGGTGCTGGACCAGTACGTGATCGGGCAGGAGAAGGCGAAGAAGACCCTCGCCGTCGCGGTCTACAACCACTACAAGCGCATCAACTCGCACCAGGGCGGGGGCCGCGAGGCTGACGTCGAGCTCGACAAGTCGAACATCCTCCTGGTCGGGCCCACGGGCGTGGGCAAGACGCTCCTCGCCCAGACGCTGGCGCGTATCCTCGACGTTCCCTTCACCATCGCCGACGCCACGACGCTCACCGAGGCCGGGTACGTCGGCGAGGACGTGGAGAACATCCTGGTGCGGCTGCTCCAGGCCGCGGACTTCAACGTCACCGAGGCGGAGCGCGGCATCGTCTACATCGACGAGATCGACAAGATCGCCCGTAAATCGGAAAATCCCAGCATCACGCGCGACGTGTCGGGCGAGGGCGTGCAGCAGGCGCTCTTGAAGATCCTCGAAGGGACGATCGCGAGCGTGCCGCCGCAGGGCGGCCGCAAGCACCCGCAACAGGAGTACATCCAGGTCAACACCAAGGACATCCTGTTCCTGTGCGGCGGCGCGTTCGACGGGCTCGAGAAGATCATCGAGTCGCGCACCGGACGGCGCCAGATCGGCTTCACCAAAGAGGAGCTCGCGAAGGGGACGCCCGAGCGGCTCAAGAAGAACCCCTTCATCGACGTGGAGCCGGACGACCTGCTGCGCTACGGCCTGATCCCCGAGCTCGTGGGCCGGCTCCCGGTCGCGGTCCCGCTCGACGCCCTCGACGAGGACGCCCTGATGCGCATCCTGGTCGAGCCCAAGAATGCGCTGACCAAACAATACCAGAAGCTGTTCGAGCTCGAGGACGTGCGGCTCAGCATCGAAAAGGACGCGCTCAAGGCCATCGCGCAAAAGGCGCTCAAGCGGGGCACCGGCGCCCGCGGCCTGCGCGCCATCCTCGAGGAGATGATGACCGACATCATGTTCGACCTGCCCAGCCGGGAGGACGTGCGTGAGGTCGCCATCACCGCCGAGTGCGTGACCGACGGCCGGCAACCGCTGCTCGTCACCGAGCGGGTCCGCCAGAAGAAAGAAGCCTGACGGGGCCTCCCCCCCGCTTCGTCGGCTCGTTCCCCCGGGCCGACGTCCCACTCGATCCTCCGCTCCCCGAAGTCGCACTCGTCGGCCGGTCGAACGTCGGAAAATCGAGCCTGTTGAACGCCCTGGCGGGCCGGAAGATCGCCAAGGTGTCCGGGACGCCGGGCAAGACGCGAGCCCTCAACGTGTACCTCATGGGCTCCCTCTATTACTTCCTTGACCTTCCAGGTTACGGCTACGCCAAAGCAGGCAAGTCGGACCGCGCGGCGTTCCGCGGGCTCATCAGCCGTACGCTTCACCGCCCGCGGCTCGCCGGAGTGCTCTGGCTCCTCGACGGGCGGCGCGACCCCTCCGACGAGGACCGCGACCTGCAGGATCAGTTCGCCGCCGGGGCGACGCGCATCCTTGCGGCGATCACCAAGAGTGACAAGCTTCCCCGGGGACTCACGCTGCGGCGCGAGCGCGAGCTGCGCGCAGCCCTGCAGCTGGACGAGGATCAGGCGATCGTGACGAGCGCGCGGACGGGAGCAGGGATCGACGAGCTGCGGGAGGCGGTGGCGGCGCTGATCTCAAAGGCGACGGAATGACGGAAGGACGGAAGGACGGAAGGTGGCTTCGGGTTGCGGCACTCACCGCCGCAACGTTGTCACTTTCCGTCTTTCCGTCCTTCCGTCGCCTTTCTGCTCAGGACACCCTCCCGATCGGCTACGGCACGCTCAAGCGCGACGACATCGTGGTGCGATTCGCGACCGATCAGATCGCCATCCAGGTGCTGCCGCTGGCCCAGGGGGTGATCCGGCTGCTCGCACCGGACACTTACGCGTCGCTCCGGCGGCTCCTCAAGACCAAGGAGGGGGAGATCGACGCGGCCGCTCAGCGCGCCGGCGTGCTGCGCCCGACGCTCGTGATGGTGACGTTCTTCGGCGTCGTGCCCCAGGCGCGGTTCAGCCCGGACGACCTCAACATCACGAGCCTCGGCCGGCTGTACCGGCCGGTGGGGATCGTGCCGCTCTCCCCCCGGTGGAGCTCCTACCAGCTCGACGCGCGCGAGCAGGCGGTGGCGATCTACCTGTTCGAGGAGGGGATCAGCTTCCGGGACGCGCTGAGCGTGAGCTACCAGGACGCGACGAACGATTCGTGGACCTCGGTGCTCCACGTGCTCGACCGCGAGCGGTCACAGGTGCTGGCACGAGCGAAGCTGAACGGGAAATCCGACTAACCCACTCGTAATACCTCCCGCGGCCAAGCAGATTATTGTAGTGCCTCAGGAGGCATCGCTTGGACCCACTCATCCAGCTCGCACTCATGGGGTTGCTCTCCGTGGCCGCCGCCGGGCTCGCCTGGCGGGCGATCCGTCTCAAGCACCGCCTCGAGTGGAGCGAGCGCGACCGGCGGCGCGCAGCGGACGAGCTGAACCGCCGGCTGTCGGAGCTGTTCTCCCTCCAGGAGCTGTCGTTCATCCTGTCGGGATCGCTGCAGCTCGACCGCATCGTCGAGCAGGTGGTGCGCTACGCGATGCGGTTTCTCGACGCCCAGGGAGCCCTTGTCGCCCTGACGCTGGACGGCGAGGCGGCGGGGGGAGCCGGAGCAGGACGCGAGGATCGCCCCCTGCTGCAGGTCACCGCCGCCGACGGTACGCTGGCGGCGCTGGCGGGTCGCGCCATCGGGGCGGACGATCCCGGTCTGGTCGTGCGGTCGCTGGGCCGCGAGCGGCTCGAGCTGGTGCGCAGCTCGGGCGGGGAGCCGACGCGGCTGGTGGCGGACGTGCAGGCCGACTCCGCGGCGGCGGTCCCGCTGCGCGCCCACGGCGTGGTGGTGGGAACCCTGGTGATCGCGAACCCGCGCGGCGGCGGGTTTGCGGCGGAGGACATCCGCCTGCTCTCCACGGTGGCGACGCACGCCGCCATCGTGATCGCGAATGCGCGCTTCTTCGAGATGGTGCGGCACGCGAAGGAGCAGTGGGAGACGGCGTTCGATTCCCTGAGCGAGGGCATCGCGGTGGTGGACGACGCGGGACGGGTGCGCCGGGCCAACCGCTCGTTAGCCGCCATGCTCGGCGCCCCGATCCCGGGCGTCATCGGCCGCGAACTGGTCGAGGCCCTGGTCGGCACGTCCCCTCCCCTGGTCGACGTGCTCGCGGCCGCGCGCGCGGGCGATCGGGTCCAGCCGATCGTGCTGCGCTCGACCACTCTGGGGCGCGCGATCCGCGTGACCGCCGCCCGCATTCCGGCGCCTGGCGCGGGGGGGACGCAAGATCAGAGCGTGGTGGTGCTGGTAGAAGACGTGACGGACCAGCAGGCGATGGAGTCCCACCTGATCCAAAGTGAGAAGCTCGCCGCCGTCGGTCAGCTCGTCTCCGGCGTCGCCCACGAGCTCAACAATCCGCTCACCTCGATCGCCGGCCTGTCCGAGTTCCTGCTCGAGCAGAAGGAGCTCGGTGCCAAGGATCGCGGCCACCTGCGTGTGATTCACGAGCAGGCCGACCGCGCCGGGCGGATCGTGCGCAACCTGCTCACGTTCGCGCGCAAGGGTCCCGCCGAGCAGGCGCCAGTGGACTTGAACGACGTGATCCAGCGGACGCTGCTGCTCATGAGCTTCGACCTCACCCTCAAGGACATCGTGGTGGAGACGGAGCTGGGGACGGTCCCGCCGGTGCTGGGCGACCGCCACGCGCTGCAGCAGGTGGTGCTCAACCTGCTCAACAACGCGGCGCAGGCGGTGACCACCAATCCGCCGGGCCGCCCGCAGGTGATCCATTTGAGCACCTGGTTCGACGACCGCGTGCGGCTGCGGGTCGCCGACACCGGCCCTGGGATCCCGGACGACGTCCTGCCCCAGCTCTTCACGCCGTTCTTCACGACCAAGGAGCCGGGCCAGGGGACCGGGTTGGGCCTGTCGATCACGTATTCGATCGTCGAGGCGCACGGCGGGCGCATCACCGTGGAGCGACCTTCCGACGGGGGCGCGGCGTTCCTCGTCGACCTACCAGCCGCTCCCGCCGCGGCCGCCGCGGCGCCGCGCAAGACGCCCGAGCCGCAGGCCGCGCCCGCCGTGAAGCGCACCATCCTGCTCGTGGACGACGACCCCGCCGTGCGCCGCATGGTGAAGGCGCTGTTCGGACGCGAGGGGCACTCGGTGGAGGTGGCGCGGAGCGGGCAGCACGCGCTCGACCTCGCGCGCACCCGGGGGTACGACCTGATCCTCGCGGACGCGCAGGCGCCGGCGCGCGATCGCCTATTCGTAGAGCAGCTGGTGGAGACGCAGCCCGATCTCCGCGACCGGGTGCTGGTCGGCCTGGGGGAGGTGCCGCCGCCGGCGGAAAAGGCGCTGGCGCGGCTCGGCGTGCGCTACGTGCGCAAGCCCTTCAACCTGCGCGATCTGCGTGACGAGGCGGCGCGGGTCTGGGCGGCGGCCACGCTGTCGTAGGCCTCGGCCGGCCAGCCGAACAGCGCGAGATTCGCGGCCCCGCCCGGCGCGAACTTCACGCCCTCCCGCAACAGCAGCGCGCGCTGCACCACGCCGCTGTGGTCGTGCGCCGCGAACGAGCTGCGGCCCGCCGCGTTGAGCACGCGCCACCACGGCACATCCGAGTCGTCGCGCAGCGCCGACAGGGCCCAGCCCACGGTGCGCGCCGCGCCCGGCCGACCGGCGAGCCGCGCCACGACGCCGTAGGTCGCCACCCGGCCCTTGGGAATGTGCCGCACCACCCGGTAGATCCGATGATAGAAGGGGTTCACGGCCGCACCGCGTAGCCGCGCCCGCGCAGATAGGCGCGTGCTTCCGGGACGGTGGTGCCGCGGAAGTGGAACAAGGTGGCGGCGAGGACGCCGTGGGCGCCGGCGTCGAGCGCCTGCGCCAGATGCTCGAGCGTCCCCGCCCCGCCCGACGCGATCACCGGAATCGGCACCGCCTGCGCGACGGCCCGCGTGAGGGGGAGGTCGTAGCCGCGCCGGGTGCCGTCGGTGTCCATCGAGGTCAAGAGGATCTCCCCCGCGCCGAGCCGTTCCAGTTGAACCGCCCAGTCCACCGCGGCGAGTCCCGTGGGCTCCCGGCCGCCGCGCACCACCACCTCCAACCTACCCGCGTTTCGCTTCACGTCCAGCGCGGCCACCACGCACTGCCGGCCGAACGCGTCGGCCAGCCGGGTGACGAGCGCCGGGTCGCGGACCGCCGCGGTATTCACCGCCACCTTGTCCGCCCCCGCGCGGAGCACCTGCTGCGCGTCCGCCACGCTGCGGATCCCGCCTCCTACAGTAAACGGAACGAACAGCCTGTCTGCGACGCGGCTCACCAACTCGATGAGCGTGCCGCGCTCCTCGTGACTCGCGGCGATGTCGAGGAACACGAGCTCGTCCGCTCCCTCGGCGTCGTAGCGCGCAGCCTGCTCCACGGGATCGCCCGCGTCCCGCAGCGCCTCGAACCGCACCCCCTTCACCACCCGGCCCCCCGCCACGTCCAGGCACGGGATGAGCCGCCGGGCTAGCATACCCGCAACACGTCGTCCAGCAAGCCCGCGTCCCCCGACCCCAGTATTGACAAAACGTCTTCCAGTGCTCTGCGCTCCCGGGGCCAGGAGAACCGCCGGGCGGCCGCGGCGGGCGCGAGCCACTCGGCCCCATCGTGCTCGCCCGAGACCCGCGCCTCCGTTTTCTCGTCGACGAAGGCGACGAACACGGGGACGAGCGCGATCTCGTCCCCACGGTGACGGTAGAACGCCTCGACGCGCGAGAGATTATAGAGCCGCGCGGGTACGAGCCCCGTCTCCTCGCGCACTTCGCGTAGCGCCGCCGCCACCGGTGTCTCGCCCGGCTCGATGTGCCCGTGCACCGTCTCCCACGACCCGGGACTGCGGCCGTTGGCACCCCGCCGCAGCGCGAGCACGTCGAAGTCACTGCCGCCCTTGCCGCCCTTCCCGCCCTTCCGCGGCCGCAGCACGTACACGTCCACGAACGCGACGCGCGTCTCCGTCACGGCGCCCACGCGGCGAACTCGCGCAGCAGCGCGAGGCCCGCGGCCTGCGATTTCTCCGGATGGAACTGCACGCCGAGCACGTTGGCCCGCCCCACGACCGTGGGAAACGCGCCGCCGTAATCCGCCTCGGCCAGATCCGTCTCCGGCGCGACGTCCGCCGGATGGTAGCTGTGCACGTGATAGAGGAAGCTCGTGCCGCCCCCCCCGCCCCCCCCGGCGAACGCGCGCGCCAGCGCGGCATGGGCCCGCCCCGCCCCGGTGAGCGCCACGCGGGCCCAGCCCACGTGCGGCACGGGCAGCTCCGTGCGGAACCGCACCACGCGCCCGCCGATGAGTCCGAGCCCCGGCACGCCGGGCGCCTCCTCGCTCTCCGCCAGGAAGAGCTGCAGGCCGAGACAGATCCCGAGCACTGGACGGCCGGCCTGCGCCGCCTCCCGAATCGCGTCGCCGAGCCCCGTCTCCGCGAGCCGGCGAGAGGCGGGCGCGAAATTCCCGACGCCCGGCAGCACCACACGGTCGGCCCCGCGCACGACGGCGGGATCGGCGGTCAGCTCGGCCTCGGCGCCCGCTGCACGGAGCGCGCGCAGCACGCTGCGCGTGTTCGACGCGCCGTAGTCCGCCACCGCGATCACTACAGCGCTCCCTTGGTGGACGGCACGTCCGTGACGCGCGGGTCCGTGCCCGTGGCCTCGCCCAGGGCGCGCGCCGCGGCCTTGAAAACGGCCTCGACACAGTGGTGCGCGTTCTGGCCGCGCAGCAGGTCCAGGTGCAGCGTCAGTCCCGCGTGCGTCGCGAGTGCGCGGAAGAACTCGGGGGTGAGCGCGGGATCGTAGTCCCCCAGCCGCTGGGCCGTCGGTGGCTCCGCGTGGTAGGCGACGTAGGGCCGGCCGCTGACGTCCACGACGACCCGGGCGAGGGCATCGTCCAGCGGCACCGTCGCCTCGCCGTAACGGCGGATGCCGCGCCGCTCGCCCAGCGCCTGGGACAGCGCCTGGCCCAGCACGATCCCCACGTCCTCCACGGTGTGGTGCTGGTCCACGTGGAGGTCGCCCCTCGCGGCGACCTCGAGGTCGAAGAGCGCGTGGCGCGCCAACGCCTCGAGCATGTGGTCGAAGAAGCCGATGCCCGTCTTGACCTGCGCCCGGCCGGTGCCATCGAGACACACCCGCACCCGCACTTCGGTCTCCTTGGTCTGGCGCGTCACCTCCCCGGTGCGGCTCATCCGAGGATTTCCGCCAGCGCGCGGGCCACGGCCGTCACATCGTCTTCCGTGCCGGCGGTGATCCGCAGGCACCCCTCGAGTCCGGGTCCCCCGGTCGAGACGTCGCGCACCAGGATCCCGTACTGCTGCATGAGCCGGGTGAACACCTCGTTGGCGGGCCGCGCCTCGCAGCGGATCAGCACGAAGTTCGCGGCCGAGGGGAAGGCGCGGAGCCCGCCGATCGCGCACAGCTTCTGGTACAGGAGATCGCGGTTGTGCCGCACCTCCTCGGTGCGCCGGGCGAGGACCTCGCCTGCGTCGAGCGCCGCGACCGCGGCGGCGAGCGTCACCCGGTTCACGTTGTAGGGAAGCTTCGCCTTCGCGATCTCCGCCGCGACCGCGGGGTGCGCGAGCGCGTAGCCGAACCGCAGCCCCGCGAGCGACATCGCTTTCGAGAAGCTGCGAAGCACGACGAGCCGGGGGTTTGCCCGCAGCAAGGGGATGCCCGTGGGCCCGCCGAAGTCCTGGTACGCCTCGTCCACCACGACCAGCGCGTCCGTCTCCGCCAGCAGCCGCTCGAGCGCGCCCTCGGGCAGCGGCGTGCCCGTGGGATTGTTGGGAGAGTTCACGACGACCAGCGGGGCCCCCGCCTCGCGCGCTGCGCCGACCAGCCCGTCTACGGCGAACGCGAAATCGGGGCCGAGCGGCACGGGCACGTGGCGGCCGCCGAACACCGCGACGAGCAGCCGGTACAGGCTGAACGTGGGCACGGCGGTCACCACCGGCGTTCCCGCGCCCACCGTCACGGCCAGCGTCGCCTGGATCAACTCGTTCGACCCGTTGCCGACGAGCACGCCCTCCGCCACCCAGCCGTGCCGCGCGGCGAGGCGCCGCACGAGCTCCGCCGGGGTGAACGGCGGATAGCGATTCCACGGCTCCTCGCGCAGCGCCGCAAGCACGGCCTCCTTCACAACGGGCGGCGCGTCGAACGGGCTCTCGTTCTGGTTGAGCTTCCGGGGCGCGGGCGGCGCGTCCAGGGTGTACGCGGTCTGGGCGCGGACGGAGGGCTTGATCAGCGCCAACGCAGCAGCCGTGGCGTCGAGTCGGGACACGGGAAGGCCGGGGAAGGGGGAAGGGTGGTACGGCCTACCGCCGGCGGCCCAGCACGGCTTCGAGCCGCGCCGACAGCGCGCGGGCACGGAACGGCTTCGTCAGGAAGTCGTCGGCGCCGAGCTCGAACACGCGGACTTCGTTGTCCTCGTCGCCCTTCGCGGTCAGCACGATCACCGGGATGTCGGCCGTGGCGGGGCGCGAGCGCAGGTGCGACAACACCCCGTAGCCGTCCAGGCCCGGCAAGTTGAGGTCCAGCACGATGATGTCCGGCCCCACGCGGTCCACCTGGTCGAGTGCCTGCACGCCGTCGCGCGCTTCCGTCACCGCGTAGCCGTCCCGCTCGAGCAGGTCGCGCATCACCTTGCGCAGGCTGTCCTCGTCGTCCACGAGCAGCACCTTGACGGCGATCTCTCCGTGCGGCCCCGAGCGTCGCGGCGCCGGCGGCTCCTCGAGCAGCTCGAAGTGCGCCGTCAGCGGCGCGGGAGCGGGCGCCCCGGGCGGCGGCTGGGCCGCGATCGTCCCCGGCACCGGCGAGTAGCGCGGTTGGGGGATCTTTCCCGACGGGCGGCGGCCGCTCTCCACGGGCGACGGCGCCACGGTGTCGTCCTCCTGGGGCACGTCCACCACGCGCATCAGCTCGTCGACGGTGGACTCGCCCCGCAGCACGTGCGCCAGCCCCGAGTCCCACAGGCCCTTCATGCCGGCCCGCCGCGCCGCGGCGGCGATGTGCTCGGCGGTCTCGCCCGCCGCGACGCGGCGCTCCACCTCGGGCGTGACCGGCAACACCTCCACGATCGAAAAGCGGCTGCGGTAGCCCGTCATGGCGCAGTCCGGGCAGCCCGCCGCGCGATACAGCGGCGTCCCCTTGGGGATCCACCGCTTGAGCCGGTCGGGCGGCGTCTCCATCCACACTTCCTTGCAGGTGGTGCACAACCGGCGCATCAGCCGCTGCGCGACCACGCCGCGCAGCGCCGCGGCGATCTTGTAGGCCTCGACGCCGATGTCCACGAGGCGGGTGACCGCGTTGGCGGCGTCGTTGGTGTGCAGCGTCGAGAGCACGAGGTGCCCGGTAAGCGACGCCTGCACGGCGATCTGCGCCGTCTCGCGGTCGCGGATCTCGCCCACGAGGACCACGTTCGGATCCTGCCGCAGGATCGAGCGCAGCGCGGCGGCGAAGGTGAGCCCAGCCTTCTCCTGCACCTGCACCTGCACGATCCCCTGCATCCGGTACTCGACCGGATCCTCCACGGTGACGATGTTCACGCCCTCACTCTTGATCAGGTTGATGCAGGAGTAGAGCGTGGTGGTCTTTCCCGACCCGGTCGGGCCGGTGACGAGGATGATCCCCTCGTGGTTCTCGAGCAGACGCTTGATGCCCTCGATCTCGCTCGTATTCAGGCCGAGCGAGTCGAGCGACTTCACCGTGGCGCGCGAGTCGAGAATGCGGATCACGACCTTCTCGCCCAGCTGGGCCGGGAGCGTCGAGACGCGGAGGTCGATGGGCTGTCCGTTCACCGCCACGCGGGCGCGCCCGTCCTGCGGCCGCAGCCGGTCGGCGATGTCCAGCGACGACATGATCTTGATGCGCGAGATGAGCGGCAGCCCCGCCTGGCGCGGAATCTTCATCATCTGGCGCAGCACGCCGTCGATGCGATAGCGCACCGCCACCCCGCCCTCTTCCGGCTCGATGTGGATGTCGCTCGAGCGCGCCAGGATCCCCTCGGAGATGATCAGGTCCACGAGCCGCACCACCGGCCGCTGGCTCGCTTCGGCCTCGGAGATCGCGATCTCCTCCGGCGCCGGCTGGTCGGCGAGCTGCACCAGCTCGGCCGAGCCTTCCATCCCCTGGAGCAGCTTGTCGACCGCCTTCTCCGGGCGATACAGCTCGTCCAGCTTCTCGGAGATCTTCGAGGGCGCGAGCAGCAACGTGCGCACCTCGCGCGCCGTGGCGAACGCGAGCGCCTTCTCGGCGTCGAGATCGAACGGGTTGGCCGTCGCCACCTCGAGATAGGAATCGGTGACGCGGAGCGGCAGCACGTGAAAGCGGCGGGCCAGCTGCTCCGGCACTTTCTCCTTCACCGAGGGCTCGATTAGCCGGACGTCGGCGAGCTTCAACCGGAACCGGGTCGAGAGCGCGGTGAGGATCTGCTCGTCGGTCGCAAGCTTCTCAGCGACGACGCACTCCCACAGGGTGGCGCCGGGCGCGGCCTTGCCCCGCAGCTCCAGGAGCCGATCCGGCGGGAGGACGTCCCCGAGGGAGTGCGCCAGCCACTCGTCCGGAAAATGCGTATCTGCCATGGGTTAACGTGTCTAAGCTAGTCGGCCGTGCTGCACAGTCCAGCCCGGAGGGCACTTCCAGCCGTCGGCGCCCTAAGAGTCGCGAGTGAACTCGCGGCTCGGCATCGTCCCGTGAACGGGAGGATCGCCACTTCAGCGGCAGGGCCGAGCCGCGGCTTCAGCCGCGACTCCGGGCCGCCTCTTTACAAGATCGCCCAGAAATCCCGCGTCACGTCGAACGCCAGCCCGATCCGCCGGGTCTGCGCGCCATAACCCATCTCCCAGCGGAACACGCCGAGCCACTCGAGCGCGAGACCGAGGGTGACGCGGGCGCCGGGTGTCGCCGGCCAGGGCGTGCCCGCCACCGGGTGGTCGGCCCACCCCGTGGCCACGTACGGCGCGACCGTCAGGGTGCGTGGCGTGCGCGCGTACGGACCGACGCCGAGCGAGACGAACGGCACGGGGACGCGCCACTCCGCGTGGAGCAGCGCCATGCGGGCTCCGCCCCACGCCCGGAAGTCCTCGCCGAGCAGCGTGCCGCGGCCGCCGAGCACGAATGCGCGGTGGGCTGGCAACGCCGCGCTCGCGACGCCCCCCGCGGCGCGGATGAGCAGCCGCGCGGAGCCGACCGGCAGGAGCGCGTGCCCGGCGCCCGACAGTCGCAGATAGGTGGTTCCGCCGTCCAGCCGCCCACCCTCGAGCTGCGCCTCCAGGTGCAGGTCGCGCCGCACGGCGAAGCCTTCGCTGCGACGCTCCAGGCCGAGCCGCAGGAAATCCACGCCGCGGCCGCCCAGAGCGGGGTTGGGCCGGAACGTGCCGTTCGCGGGCGCGGCCGTGATGCCGAGCGATCCGATCCACTCGCGGCCGCCGGTGGCGCTCCACTCGCTCCGCACGCCGACCCCGCGGCGATAGCGGAGCTGCGCGCCGTCCGCGAGATAGTAGTCGCCGTAGTCGTCTCCGAACTCCTGTGACGCGAACGAGTTCAGGAGCGGCGCGATCACGGGCCAGTCGCCCACGTCGCGCACCTCACGGTACACGCTCGCCTCGAGCGCGTCGCGCCCCTCGCGATCCGCGGCGGTGAGACGGCCCTTGGCTCGGGTGTCGCCGAATCCGTAGCTCGCGAGCCCGCGCAGCTCGCGTCGCTCGCCACCACCGCGCAGCACCACGCCGGCCCCGGCGGCGAGCCCTTCCACCCGGTTGGCGTGCAGCAGGTCGGAGAGGCTGCGCACGCCCAGGCGGTTGGCCTTGAGGCCCGTGAGGGCACGGCGCCCGGCGATCGCTTCGGCCTGGGCGCGCACCCGCTCCAGATCGTTCAGGCGTACCGGCTCCGCCACGTCCTGGATCGCGGCGCCCAGGGGCGTGGCCCAGGGGAACGAGTCGCGGTCCGCCTTGGGCAGGAACGTGATCTCGTCGCCCGCGAACCAGCTCGGCGCAAGCCCGAGGTTGAACACGTACCCGTCGATCTCCCAGCGGCCGCGGATGATGCCGCGGGCCGGCACGTCGAGCCAGGTGGCGCGGCGGCGGATCTCGATCTCCTGATGGTACGGTAGCCACCAACGCTGCTCCCA
>QHTX01000169.1:0-4686 GCA_003220975.1 Gemmatimonadota bacterium
GCGATGCCGACGCGCTGGCGCTGGCCGCCCGACAGCTCGTGCGGGTAGCTCCGCGCGAACGTCGGGTCGAGGCCCACCTCCTCGAGCAGCGCCGCGATGCGGCGCTCCGCGTCCGCGCCGCTCGCCAGGCGATGGATCGCGAGGGGCTCGGCGAGCGTCTGGCGGACCGTCATGCGCGGGTTGAGCGATCCGTACGGATCCTGGAACACGATCTGCATGCGGCGGCGCAGCGCCCGCAGCTCGCGGGTCCCGAGCGCCAGCACGTCCCGGCCGTCGATCGTGACGCGACCGGCGTCGGGCTCGATGAGCCGCAGGATCGTCCGCCCCACGGTGGACTTGCCGCACCCCGACTCGCCGACCAGGCCGAGCGTCCGGCCCGCCTGGATCGCGAACGACACGCCGTCCACGGCGCGCACGGCGCCCCGTGCCCGCCCCAGCCCGAAGAACCCGCGCTCGGCGGGGAAATGCTTCACGAGTTCGGCGACGTCCACCAGCGCGGGGGCGGGGGCGGTCATGCGCGGGCGCTGCGACGCTGCGGCTCGGTGAGGAGCCAGCAGCGCACCGTGTGCGCGCCGGGCTCGCCGGCGCCGGCGTCGAGCGGCGGCGGCGCCTCCTGGCGGCAGCGGTCCCATGCGTAGGGGCAGCGTGGGTGGAAGCGGCAGCCCGCGGGCCAGGCGGTCGCGGCCGGCACCTGGCCGGGGATGCTGTGCAGCCGTCCCCGGACCTGGCTGACGCGCGTGTCGATCCGCGGCACGGACGCCATGAGGCCCTCGGTGTAGGGATGCAGCGGGCGCGCGAACAACTCCCCGGTCGCGGCCTGCTCCACGACCTCGCCGGCGTACATCACCACGACGCGGTCCGCCGTCCCCGCCACGACGCCCAGGTCGTGCGTGATCAGCATGACCGCCATGCCCAGGTCGCGCTGCAGCCGGTCGAGCAGCTCGAGGATCTGGGCCTGGATCGTGACGTCGAGGGCCGTCGTGGGCTCGTCGGCGATGAGCAGCTTCGGGTGGCACACGAGCGCCATGGCGATCATCACGCGCTGGCGCATGCCGCCGCTCATCTGGTGGGGATAGTGGTCCACGCGCTCGGCCGGGTCGGGGATGCCCACGAGCTTGAGCATCTCGACGGCGCGCGCCCGCGCGCGGCGGCGCGACAGTCCCTGGTGCACGATGGCGGCTTCGGCGATCTGGTCGCCCACCGTGAACACCGGGTTCAGCGACGTCATCGGCTCCTGGAAGATCATCGCGATCCGATTGCCGCGGATGGCGCGCAGCTCGCGCGGCGCGAGCGTCAGCAAGTTCCGCCCCTCGAACTCGATGAAGCTGCCGGGGCGGATATGGCCGGGTGGCTCGGGGATGAGGCGGAGGATGGAGAGGGAGGTGACGGTCTTGCCGCAGCCCGACTCGCCTACCAGCCCCAGCGTTTCGCCGGGATAGACCTCGAACGACACGCCGTCCACGGCCCGCGCCGTGCCCGAGCCGTGCTCGGTCACGAAGTAGGTCTTCAGGTCGCGCACGCGGAGCAGGGGCTCCGTCACGCCGCCTCCTTGTGTGGGTCGAGCGCGTCGCGCAGCGCGTCGCCCACGGCGTTGAGCGCCATCACGACGAGCGAGATGGCGAGGCCGGGGAACAAGCTGGTCCATGGGGCGGCGGCGAGCCGGTCCTGGCCGTCGGCGATCATGTTGCCCCAGCTCGGCTTGGGAGAGGGCACGCCGATCCCGAGAAAGGACAGCCCCGCCTCCAGCAGCATCACGCTGCCGATGCCAAGCGCGGCCGAGACGATGATCGGTGCCGCCGCGTTGGGCAGGACGTGGCGTAAGATAACCCGAGCCGACCCGCCACCCAGCGCCCGGGCGGCGACGACGAACTCGCGCTCGCGCAGGCTGAGCACCTCGGCCCGCACCAGCCGGCTCGTGCCGAACCAGCCGGTGAGGCCGATCAGCAGCACTAGCACTGGCAGCGACACGCGGTCCCACAGCGCCACGACCACGAGCAGCACGAAGACGCGCGGGATCGCGAGCCCCACGTCCACGAGGCGCATCAGCAGGGCGTCCACCCAGCGCCGGAAGTAACCGGCGACCGCGCCGACCGCCGCGCCCACGGAGACGGCGACGAGCATCGCCAGCGAGCCGATGCCGAGCGAGAAGCGCGCGCCGTAGACGAGGCGGCTCCACACGTCGCGGCTCAGCGGGTCCGTGCCCAGCAGGAAGCGGCCGGACGGCGGCTGGTTGGCGAGGTGCACGGGGTCGAGCTGCAGGTACGATGGATACGGGGCGATCAGGGGCGCGGCGAGCGCCAGCGTCACGAAAAAGGCGAGCACGACGAGGCCCGGGGCCGCCGTGGGGTGGCGGAAGAAGCGCCGCCCCGCCGGGCCGGCGGCGGCGCGCCGCGTCTCCGCGGCCAAGGCGAAGGCGAGCACGAGGGCGCCGGCGAGGGCGAGCCAGGTCCCGGCGGTCATGCGCCGCGCACCCGGATGCGCGGGTCCGCCGCGGCGTACACCACGTCCGCGAGCAGGTTGCCGACCGTGACCATCCCGCTCGCCACGAGGGCGGTCGCGGTGACCACCGGGTAATCGCGCTGGCCGATCGCCATCACGGCCAGCCAACCCATGCCGGGCCAGGCGAACACCCACTCGACGAGCACGGCACCCGTGACGAGGAAGGGGAACGCCAGCCCGAACAGCGTGATGGACGGGAGCAGCGCGTTGCGCAGCGCGTGCACGAGCAGCACGCGGCGCTCCCGCAACCCCTTGGCGCGCGCGGTGCGCACGAAGTCCTGTGCGATCACCTCGAGCATCGCGGCCCGCTGGTATCGGGCCGTGGCCGCCGCGCCCACGAGCCCGAGGGTCAACGCCGGCAGCGCCAGATGCCACAGCCGGTCCCCGACGCAGTGCAGCGAGTCGAGCCTGGCGCACAGCACCGGGTCATGCGTCCCGCCCACGGGGACCAGGTGGAGCCATTGGCCGAACACGAGCAGCAGGACGAGCCCCAGCCAGAACGTCGGCATCGAATTGACGAACAGCGCGGCGTTCCCGAGCGCGATATCGCCGAAGCGGCGCGCCCGCGCGGCCTGGTAGACCCCCAGGGCGAGCCCCAGCGTGAAGTCGATGAGCAGCGCCGTGCCCGCGAGCACCAGCGTGTTCGGCATCGCGTCCCCCAGCGCGGCGATCACCGGACGGCGTTGCCAGAACGACTGGCCCAGGTCTCCGTGCAGCACGGCCCAGAGATATTTGCCGTACTGCTCCCAGATGGGCCGGTCGAGCCCGAACTGGGCGCGCAGGCGCGCGCACACCTCGGGCGCCACCGATTGGACGTCGCGCTGCCCGCACGGCGAGCCGCCAGCGAGGTGGAGGAGGAAGAAGGTGAGGGTGACGGCCGCGAGGACGATGGCGATCGCGGCGGCGAGACGCCGCACGATCCACGCCGACACCTAGCGCTCCGCGCGGTCTCGATCGGTCAGCCGGTCGCCGGGAATGCGCCAGGTGCGGAGCAGCGCGAGCCACGAGTCCGGGCGGATCGTGACGTCCGTGATCCGGCGGTGCGCCGCCGCCACGGCATCGGGCGCGAACAGGAAGATCGCCGGGGCGTCCTGGTTCAGGACCTCGATTGCGGTCCGCCAGAGACGCCGTGCCTCGGCGTGGTTCATCGCCCCCACGGCGCGGTCCGCCAAGCGGTCGAACGCGGGGTTCACGTAGCGCCCGTGGTTGGACCGCCCCAGCCCCGCCTGCGTCCATGTCTGCGGGATGCTGGACGAGGGCGTGGGATCCGTGTTCCAGGTGTAGAGCACCGCGTCGAACCGTCCCGTTCGGGCCCGTTCGCTGAACAGACCGAGATCCACTTCGTCGAGCTGGACTTCGGCACCGATGGTGCGGAATTGCTCCTGCAACAGGCGGGCGTACAGGCGACGGCTCGCGCTCGTCGTGGGGACGAGGATGCGGAACGCGAGCTTCTGGCCGGCGCGGTCGCGCACGCCGTCCGAGTCGGAGTCGATCCAGCCGAGCCGGGTGAGCAGCCGGGCCGCCTGCGCGCTGTCGTGCGGCAGCTCGCGTGTCTCGGGGTCCCAGATCCAGGCGAGCTGCGAGATCGGGCCGGGCGGGACCTTGGCGAAATCGCCGAACACGTTGCGCAGCAGGCGCGTGCGGTCCACCGCCATGACGAGCGCGCGGCGCAGCTCGCGGTCGCCGAACAGGGGATGGGGCTTGGTCGAGTCGCCGGGCGTCGCGAGGTTGAAGCCGAGGTAGCCGTACGCGGCCCCCTTGTAGGGATAGCACGCGAGCTGGGGGGCCGCGCACGCGCGCTTCACGTTGTCGGGCGAGCCGAGCTGTTCGGTCACATCCGCCTCTCCGGCGACGAGCTGCGTGGTCACCACCTGAAGGTTCGGCGTGAAGCGCACGATGACGCGCCGGATGTGGGGACGCCCGAGGTAGAACGTGGAATCCGCGGCGAGCTCGAGGCTCTCGCCGGCCTTCCAGGCGACGAACCGGTATGGCCCGTCGCCCACGGGGGCGCGCCCGAACGGCGCGCTACGCCACTGGTCACGCGGAATAGTCCGGAGCAGGTGCGCCGGCAGGATGCGCATCTGGTATACCGCGTCGTAGAACATCTCGGGGTAGCGCTGCCGGAACCGGAACACGGCGGTGAGCGAGTCGCGCGCCGTGACGGCGCTGATCAACCTGAGCGACGAG
>QHTX01000169.1:4696-11048 GCA_003220975.1 Gemmatimonadota bacterium
CCGTGTACGCGTCGTACGTGAACACGACGTCTCCGGCCGTCACCGCGCGCCCGTCCTGCCAGCGCGCCCGCGGGTCGAGGTGGAACACGAGCGTGACTGGCCCGTCCCATTCCCACCGCTCGGCGAGCTGCGGCTGGAAGTCCTCGTCGCCGATCGTGTTCCCCGACATCCCGAGGTCGGCGAGCTTGAGGAACAGCTGGTCGTACACGTCGCGGCTGGTGGAGAGCTCAGTCACGGGCGGGAGCAGGATGTCGGGCTCGCCGGCGGCGGCGATGACCACGGTGCCGCAATAGTCGCCGGTGCAAGCGCCCCGCCGGGCGCAGGAAGCGAGCGAGCCGAGCAGCACGCCCGCGACCAGGAGCCGGGCGATCAGGCGGTCAGGTGGTCTGATTGGCATGGCGCCAAAGATTCTACTACGCGCCTAGCGGCGCCAGGTCCAGGCGGGGTCGAGAAAGGCGGATGGGGAAGGACAGGGAAGGACGGGGAAAGACGGGGAAGGTCCGATGTCCCAGGCCGCGACGATGGCCGCAGCGACCTCCGCGAACGATACCGGGCGCCTCAGGACGGCGGATAGCGTCGTTTCCCTGCTCCCGGCTCCCTGCTCCCTGCTCACTCGGCGCACCATCTCCTGCGACCCGTCGAGCAGAATCGAGCCGTGCTGCAGCAAGGCCGTGCCCTCCCGCAACTGGGCCGAGCCCACGAGCTTGCGTCCGTCCACGAGCACCTCACCTCCGACCGACGTCGCGAAGCAGGGACTGGGGTGGTCGAGGGTGATCGAGGGTGGTCGAGGGCGGTCGGAGGCGAGCGTCGCATCGGCCCCGAGCCGGCGCAGCGCGGCGGCGAGCCGGGCGTGAATCGCGCGGTAGCTGTCGCGCAGCCGCGCGACGCCCGCGACCGGCATGACGACGGCATATGTGACCTCGTGCTCGTGCCACACGGCGCGGCCGCCGGTGGGCCGGCGCACGACCTCGATCCCGAGCCGGGCGATGGCGGCGCGGTCGTAGCGCGACCGGGCAGGCTCGTGGCGTCCGAAGGAGAGGCAGGGCGGGTCGAACCGGTAGAGCCGCAGGAAGGCGCGGCCGGTGCGGTTCACCTCCGCCAGGAGCGCCGAGTCGAGGGCCATGTTCTCCGGCCCGCTTCGGCCCGCGGGCTCGAGCAGCAGGTGCCATTGTAACTGCGACGGAACGACGGAAGGACGGAACGGGGATGGCGGCTCGGACTTCATCCCCCTTCCGTCCTTCCGTCCTTCCGTCGCCTTTTCAGTCAGCAGCAAGCGCGTAGGCTTGCATGGGGGGACACACACACACCAGGTTCCGGTCCCCGTAGGCGCCGTCGACGCGCCCGACCGCGGGCCAGACCTTGTGGTTGCGGGTCCACTCGGCGGGGAAGGCTGCGCGCTCGCGCGGGTACGGCCGGTCCCACGCGTCGGCGATCACGTCCGCGAGGGTGTGCGGCGCGTTCGTGAGCACGTTGTTGCCGCGCGGCTGCTTGCCCTGCTCGACCTCGCGGATCTCCTCGCGGATCGCGATGAGGGCGTCGCAGAAGCGGTCGAGCTCCTCCTTCGACTCGCTCTCGGTGGGCTCGATCATCAACGTGCCGGGCACCGGGAACGACACCGTGGGCGGGTGGAAGCCGTAGTCGATGATCCGCTTGGCGATGTCCTCCACCTCGATGGCGGCGGATTGCTTGAACGGGCGGCAGTCGATGATGCACTCGTGCGCCACGAGCCCGTGGCGGCCGCTGTAGAGCAGCGGGTAGTGCGGCGCCAGCCGGTGCGCGACATAGTTGGCGTTGAGGATCGCGATCTTCGTGGCCTGCACGAGTCCCTCGCGGCCCAGTAGGGCGATGTAGGCCCAGGAGACAGGCAGCACCCACGCGCTGCCCCACGGCGCCGCCGACACCGTGCCGCAGGGCTGCTCCCGGCGCAGCGGCACCACGGGGTGGTCCGGCAGGAAGGGCGTGAGGTGTGCCGCCACGCAGATCGGCCCCATGCCGGGTCCGCCGCCGCCGTGCGGGATGGCGAACGTCTTGTGGAGGTTCAGGTGGCACACGTCGGCGCCGAAGTCGGCCGGCCGGCACAGGCCCACCTGCGCGTTCATGTTGGCCCCGTCCATGTAGACCTGCCCGCCGTGCGCGTGCACGATCTCGCAGATCTGGCGGATCGACGCCTCGAAGACGCCGTGGGTCGATGGATAGGTGACCATCAACGCGGCGAGCGTGTCGCGGTGCTCGGCGGCCTTGGCGCGGAGGTCGGCGACGTCAATGTTGCCGCGCGCGTCGGACTGCACGGGGACCACCGAGAGCCCGGCCATCACCGCGCTCGCGGGATTGGTGCCGTGTGCCGAGGTGGGGATGAGGCACGTGGTGCGATAGCCTTCGCCGCGCGAGCGGTGGTACCCCCGGATCACGAGCAACCCGGTGAACTCCCCCTGGGCTCCGGAGTTGGGCTGGAGCGACACGCTCGGGAACCCCGTGATCTCGGACAGCATGTCCTCGAGCTGGCGGAACAGGGTGCGGTAGCCCGTGGCCTGCTCGCGCGGCGCGAAGGGGTGCAGCCGGTTGAATTCGCGCCACGAGAGCGGCACCATCTCGGTGGTGGCGTTGAGCTTCATCGTGCACGAGCCGAGCGGGATCATCGCCGCCGTGAGGGAGAGGTCGCGCGCCTCGAGCCGTTTGATGTAGCGCAGCATCTCGGTCTCGGAGCGGTAGCGGTGGAACACCGGATGCGTGAGGTACGGCGAGGTGCGCCGCAGCCGTTCGGGGATCGCGGTGTCCGCCTTCGCGCCCAGGTCTTCCACCATGAACGGGAGGACCTCGTTGAGCGAGAAGGCCGCGACCAGGTCGGCGAGGTCGCCCAGGCTGGTGGCCTCGTCGAGCGAGATCCCGAGGCGGGTGGGGGAGATCGTGCGCAGGTTGATGCGGCGGGCCCGCGCGGCGTCGATGAGACGCGGCAGCGCCCACGACTCGACCTCGATGCACAGCGTGTCAAAGAACTGCGGGTGCACGACGCGATAGCCGAGCCGCACGACGGCTTGGGCGAGCAGCACCGCGAGCATGTGCACCCGCTCGGCGATGCGCCGCAGGCCCTCGGGACCGTGGTACACGGCGTACATGCTGGCCATCACGGCGAGCAGCACCTGCGCGGTGCAGATGTTCGACGTCGCCTTTTCGCGGCGGATGTGCTGCTCTCGCGTCTGCAGCGCCATGCGCAGCGCCGGGCGGCCCGCCGCGTCCTTCGACACGCCGATGATGCGCCCGGGCACGTGACGCTTGTGCTCCTCCCGCGTCGCGAAAAACGCGGCGTGGGGACCGCCGTACCCCATCGGCACGCCGAACCGCTGCGAGTTGCCGACCGCGATGTCGGCGCCCCATTCCCCGGGCGGCGCGAGCAGCGTGAGCGCGAGCAGGTCCGTCGCCACGGTGACGAGCGCTCCCGCCGCGTGGGCCCGCTCGACGAACGCGCGGTAGTCCTCGATCCGGCCGTCCGTCGCGGGATACTGGAGCAGCGCCCCGATCACGCCGGGTCGGAACTCGAAGCTCGCCGGATCTGCGACGACGGTCTGCACGCCGCGCGCCTCGGCGCGCGTCCGCACGACGGCGATCGTCTGGGGGTGGCACCCTTCCGCGATCATGAACATCGGCGTCACGCCGGCGGGCGGCTTCGCCACGGCCTCGGTCAGGTGCATCGCTTCGGCGGCCGCGGTGGCTTCGTCGAGGAGGGAGGCGTTGGCGATCGGAAGGGCGGTGAGGTCGGCGACCATCGTTTGGAAGTTGAGCAACGCCTCGAGCCGGCCCTGCGCGATCTCGGGCTGGTACGGGGTGTAGGCGGTGTACCAGCCCGGGTTCTCGACGATGTTGCGCTGGATCACCTGCGGGGTGAAGGAATGGTGGTACCCCATCCCGATATACGACCGGTACAACTGGTTCTGGGCGGCGAGGCCGCGCAACGCCTGGAGCACCTCCCGCTCGGTCCGGCCCGGCGGCAGCGCGAGCGGCCGGCGCAGCCGGATGTCGTCGGGCACGACGGCGTCGATGAAGGCGTCGAGCGAGTCGTAGCCGAGGGTGCCGAGCATGGCCCGGGCTTCGTCGGAGCTGGGCCCCACGTGACGGGTCTCGAAGCGATCGGCAGGGGCGAGCGTGGCGCGGACGGTGGACATGATGATGGGCGACGCTAGGCTCCGATGTGCTTCTGGTACGCCTTGCTCCCGAGCAGCTGTTCCAGCTCCGCCGCGTTCTTCACGCGCAGCTTGATCATCCAGCCCGCGCCGTAGGGGTCCCGGTTGACGAGCGCCGGATCGCCCTCGAGGGCGGTGTTCACCTCCGTGACCGTGCCTGCCACGGGCGCGTACAGCTCGGACACGGCCTTGACGGCCTCGATGTTGCCGAAGACGTCCATGCGGCTGAACGCGGCGCCCACTTTGGGCAGCTCGACGTACACGACGTCGCCCAGTTCCCCCTGCGCATAGTCGGTGATCCCCACCTGGACGATCGATCCGTCGCCGACCTGCTTCACATATTCGTGCTTTTCCGTGTAGCGCAGATCGGCCGGGATGTTCGCCATGCGGGGGTCGCTCGCTCGCGGGGGTGCCGAAGGTCGGGGCGAAGGTTACCGGAGCGCGAAACCTCTGTCAAGGCAACGGGTTGGCGATGGGAAATAGGTCGGGCCGTGGCTTCAGTCCCGCGGCGCCGGGCTCGACCAACCGGAGCCGCTCGTACCCCCAGGGCCGGAGGTCGAGCCGCACGGCGACGGGATCGGGGTCGTCGGAGAGATAGGCGAGCACGCCCGGCCGGCCGACCCGCTCCCACGCTTGCTCGGCCGCCCGCGCCGCCGCGGCCGTCGCGACGATCGCGTCGGGCGGCGTGGCGGTCTTGGCGAGCGCGTGATCGAGTGCGGCGGTGCTGCCCGCGATGCGGCGCACGCTGAGCCCCGCGTCCGTGTACCGCGCGGCGATCGCGTTCAGCGCGGGGTGATCACGTGTTTCCGCGGCGGCGAGCAACAGCGTGGATGCCGGGCGGCCCAAGGCGGCGCGCGCGGCACGCCGCCGCAGCTCCTCGAACACGGCGCGCGTCCCCCGCTCCAGCTCCGAGCGCGAGCCGTCGTTGTCGATCACGAAATGGCTGCGGGCGCGCTTGCGCTCCGCCGGCATCTGCACGGCGAGCATCCGGTCGGCTTCGTCGTTCGAGAGCCCGCGCATCGCGCGCAGCCGCGTCCGCCGCACCGTCGTCGCGGCATCCACCAGCACGACGATGTCGAACTGCGCGGGGTCGAGTACTTCGAACAGGAGCGGGATGTCGTTGACCACGAGCGCGTCGCCGCGCTCGCGTGCTTCGCTCAGCAGCTCGTCGCGGCGCTGCCGCACGGCGGGATGCACGATCTGATTGAGCGCGTCGAGCGCCGCCTGGTCGCCCATCACCTTGGCGCGCAGCGCGGCGCGATCGAGCGCTCCGTCGGGGGCGAGCACGTCCGCCCCGAAGCGCCGCACGATCGCGGCGAGCACCTCACCCCCCGGCGCCTGCGCCTGGCGCGCCAGCTCGTCGGCGTCGATGACCGTCGCGCCCCAGCCCCGGAACAGCTCCACGACGCTGGACTTGCCGGCCGCGATGTTGCCGGTGAGAGCGACGTTCAGCATCGGGAGCGGGGAGCAGGGAGCCGGGAGCAGGGTTTGCACCCGAGGGTACTGCTCCCCGCTCCCGGCTCCCGGCTTCTAGAGCAGCGCCGTCTGGTCTTCATCCGCCCTCGGGACTTTGTGGCGATGCCGGCACCGGGCTTCGTACGACTCCCGGCCGCCGACCATGATCGTGGGGCTGTTCCACACCGCCGGCTTGCCGTTGACGAGACGCTGGTTGCGGCTCGCGGGACCGCCGCACACGACGCAGATGGCCTGCAGCTTGTCCACGATCTCCGCGATGGCGAGGAGCGTGGGCACGGGGCCGAACGGGAGGCCGCGGAAGTCCATGTCGATGCCGGCGAGCACGACGCGCACGCCGCGGTCGGCGAGCGTATTGGCCACGGTCACGATCCCGTCGTCGAGGAACTGCACCTCGTCCACCGCTACCACCGCCGTCTCCGGCCGCCACAGCCGCATGACCTCTTCGGACGAATCCACGGGGGTCGCTTCGGCGGTCTCCCCGTCGTGTGAGGTGACCGAGTAGAGCCCGGCGTAGCGGGCGTCGAGGTGGGACTTGAAGAGCTGGACCGGCTTGCGGGCGATCACGGCCCGCCGGACTCGCCGGATCAGTTCTTCACTCTTCCCGGAGAACATGACCCCGGCGATCACCTCGATCCAACCGGGACGGGTACCGTGAAACATGGGGCAGCCTTCAGTGCGCAGGTCGCTAGGTGCGAGCGGAG
>QHTX01000169.1:11062-20025 GCA_003220975.1 Gemmatimonadota bacterium
TGCGAGCGGAGTTGCAAGACGCCAAGCTAACAGCGGTCGCCAGTGCCAGCTGGTCGGTCTGGCGACTGTAACCTTGTAGCTGCTTGCGACTTGGCGCCGGGCGACGGGGGTCTGAAAACGGGGTGGCGGAGGGTTGCGAACCGGGGGGGTGGGTCGGGAAAGTGCAGCTATCTTGCGGACTTTCGGCGAGGGAGCCCATATTGTGGCGGTTTTATGCGGGTTTTCTCGTGCCCCCCCGCGAAAAGGGGCATACTTGCAGGGGTTTCTCACGCCCCAGACCCTCACAAGGAGCAACCGTGAACAAAGCCGAGCTGACCGCGGCGCTGGCCATGCGGACCAAGATGTCCAAGGCCGACGCCACCCGGACGATCGACGCCCTGTTCGACGACAAGGGCATCATCGCGGGTGAGCTGAAGAAGGGTGCGAAGGTGCAGATCACCGGCTTCGGCAACTTCGAGGCGCGCAAGCGCGCGTCGCGGCAGGGTCGGAACCCCAAGACCGGCGAGACGATCACCATCAGGGCGTCGATCGCCCCGGCGTTTCGCGCCGGCAAGCAACTGAAGATGGCCGTCAATAACCGCAAATAAGCCCGTCGCGCGCGCGACGGGCTTGCTGTTCACGGGCCGCCCCGCTGGGCGGCCCGTCGGCGTCTGGGGCTAGCGCTCGCGATCGAGCCGTGCCGCGACGCGCCTGCCGCGGATCGTCACGCCGGTGAGCCCGCGCACCACCCGCTCCGCCTCGCCCGCCGCGACCTCCACGACGCTGAACGTTTCGCGGACCTCGATCTTGCCGAGGGCGGTTTTCTCGAGTCCGACCTCGCGGATCAGCGCGCCCACGAGATCCTTCGGCCCCGCTCGATCCTTCTTCCCGACGTTCACGAAGATCTTGGTTCTGCCGGGCGCCGCCGCGATGGCCGGAGGGCTCCCCCCCGTCGCCGACGGCCGGTGGCTCATCCGCAGCAGCGCGGCCGCCACCTCCGCCGGATCGTAGCGTTCGAGCAGCGGGGTGAGCAGCGCGAGCTCGGGTTCGACGTTCTCGGTTTCCAGCAGGGCCGCCACACGCGTGCGCAATTCCTCCGCACGGTCGAGCGCCCGCTCGGCCGCGCCGGGCAGGGGCAGCGGCGTGAGTGGGGCGACGATGGTGCGCAGGTAGGTGAGCTGCACGGCGGTGACGAACACGGTGACCGGTGCCCCCGCTCCCGCCACGGCGAGCCCCCGCAGCTCGTCGCGGCTGGGGAGGCGGAGGCAGAGCACCGCGTCCGGTGGCGGCGTCCCAGCGGCGGGAGCGATCGGGCCGCCATCCCAGATGAGGGGCCGCATCGCGTTCAGTGCGTCGAGTGCATCGCGAACCGCGACGGAACGACGGAAGGACGGAACGATCGCGTAGCGGGCCGCGCAGACCGGTGGGAGGGGCGCGCCGGTGTCGCTCACGGGCGGCGTGCCGATGACGAGGGCGCGGCGCGCGTGACGCTCGAGAAAGTCTCCGAGCGCGCCGGGATTCCAGCTCAAGACGATGCGACGTGCGTCGCGCGCCTCGGCGAGCAGCGCGTCGAGGGCGGCGGCGTGCTCCGGTGCGACCAGCGTCTCGGGCCAGGCCACGACGACGCTCGCCACCCGGTCGAGCTTGAGGACGGCTCGTTCGACCAGGGCCGCCAGGCTCGCGACGGCGCCGGCGAGGATCTCCATGGGGCGGTCCGTGAGGAGGCGGCGCGCGCGGGCGAGACCGGCGACGGCGTGGGCGCGCCACCCCGGCGCAGCGGCGGCCTGGGCCGCCGCGGCCCACTCGGCGGCGCTCGCGTCGTCGGCGCAGATGATGAGCGCGCGTAGGCCGACCCCGGGGCCGAGCCCCGGAGTTTCCGGCGTGATCAACGCCCACAGCTCCGCCGCCTGCTCCACCGCCGGCGGCCGTACCAGCACGACCGGCCGGCCGCGGTCGAGCGCGGCCTTCGCGTCCGCAACCGTCACACGATCCTCTGTTGTCAAAGGGCGGCTTGTCTGGGGGATGGTACGGTCTGGTGGACGGAAAGGCAACGGTTGCGTGGCCCGACTGCCCGTGGCTATCCTGTCGCCCATGAGCCCGGCCTCCGGTTTCTCTCCCAACCTGCAGCACCTCGAGACCTCGGCGACGATCGCCATCTCACAGGAGGCGAAGCGTCGCAAGGCGGCGGGCGAGGACGTGATCGACCTCGGCGCCGGGGAGCCCGACTTCCCGACGCCGTCGATCCCCGCGGACGCCGGGGTTCGCGCGATCCGCGGCGGGAAGACGCACTACCCGGCGAACGAGGGGATCCTCGAGCTGCGCGCCGCGGCCGCGAAGCACCTGTCGCTGCTCTCGGGCGGCCGGCCGGTGAACGCCGACAACATCGTGGTATCGAACGGGTCGAAGCAGTCGCTCTTCAACGTGTGCTTCACCTTGTTCGGGCCGGGGGACGTCGTGGCCATCCCGGCGCCGGCGTGGGTGTCGTACCCGCAGATCGTGCACCTCGCGCGCGCGCGGCCGGTGCTCGTGTCCGGCGAGCCGGAGTGGAGCCTGAAGGTGAGCGTGCGCGATCTCGACCGTGTGGTGCCGGGCGCGCGCGGCCTCATCCTCTGCTCACCGTGCAATCCCACGGGGGCGGTGTACACCCACGCCGAGATCAAGGCGATCGCGCAGTGGGCGCGCGAGCGGAAGGTGTGGGTCATCGCGGACGAGATCTACCGACGCATCCATTACGGCACGGGGCCGGCGCCGTCGTTTCTCGACCTGCCCGACGATCTGCTGGAGCGCGTCGTCGTGGTCTACGGTGTGAGCAAAGCGTACGCGATGACCGGGTGGCGCATCGGCACGGCGCTCGCTCCCGGCCCGGTGGCGAGAGCGATGGCGGCGTTGCAGTCGCATACCACGACGGGCGCGAACCATCCGGCGCAGCTCGCCGCCGCGGCGGCGCTCGGGGACGAACGGGTGGAGCAGGACGTCGCGCGGATGGTGGCCGAGTTCCGCAAGCGGCGCGATCTCGTGGTGGCGCGGTTCCGGCAGGAGCTGCCGGGGGTCGAGTTCGTCGACCCCCTGGGGGCCTTCTACTTCTTCTTTCGGGTGGATTCCTTCGGCGGACTGAGCGGCACGGAATTCTGCACTCGGCTCGTCACCACCAGCGGCGTGGCACTCGTGCCGGGGGCCGCGTTCGGAGACGACCGCTACGTGCGGTTGTCGTACGCGGCGGCGACGGACGACCTGCTGCGAGCATTGGACCGCATCGTCGCATTTGCGAAGAAGCTGGGGGACTAGAGCTTCGCCGCCCTGTGTGACAGCACCTCGACGCCGTTCTCCGTCATTAAGCAGTCGTCCTCGATCCTGACCCCGAACTTCCCGAGCTGGTAGATCCCGGGCTCGATGGTGAACACCATGCCGGGCTCGAGGCGCGTGGCGTTGCCCTCGACGAGGTAGGGCACCTCGTGCCCGTCCATGCCGAGGCCGTGACCGAGGCGGTGGGTGAAGAAGGGGCCGTAGCCCGCGTCCGCGATCACCTTTCGCGCCGCGCGGTCCATCTCCTGGCATTGCGTGACCCGGGGGCGGCCGAGCTGCATCGCCGCGGTCTGTGCGTCGTGCACGACGTCGAACACCTTGCGGAACTCGTCCGACGGGTGGTCGCCGAACCAGGTCATGCGCGTGATATCGGAGTCGTAGCCTGAGACCCGGCAGCCGCAGTCGATGAGGACGACCGTCTCCCGCTCGAGCGGCGCGGCGGCGGGACCGCCGTGCGGCAGCGCGCTCGCCGGCCCGAACTGCACGAGCCCGCCGCCCTCGGCGCCGCGCTGCTGCATCTCGCGCGACAGCAACCGCGCGACGTCGCGCTCGGTCATCCCGCCGGCGAGCTGCCCGAACGTCGCGGCGATTGCCCCCTCGGTAATCTCGATCGCCCGGCGGATGAGCGCGACTTCCTCGGGCGCCTTGATGATCCGCAGCCGCTCGGTGACCGGCGCGCCGTCGACGAATTGCCAGCCGCCGCCCAGCGAAGCCGCGAGCCGCAGGTACGTCTCGTAGCCGGTGGAAGGCTCCAGCGCGATCCTCCCCCGGCCGCTCGTGACGAGGCTGCGCACGGCGTCACGAACGAGCGGGTAGGGATCGGCCTGCTCCTCCCAGCCGCGGACCTCCGCGATCGTGCTGTGGCGCTTGATGCGCTCCACCTCGAACGACGGGCACACGACCACGGGCACGCCGCCCGCCGGCAGCACCAGGGCGATCAGCCGCTCGCTCCGGCCGGGATTGTAGGCGGTCAGATACTCGTAGTTGGTCGAGGGCGTCGCGATCAGGAAGTCGAGCCGCCGCGTCGCCAACTCCGCCTGGGCCCGCGCGAGGCGGCGGCTGAACACCTCCGGTGACAGGGAGGGTTCTTGGGCTGATTGCGGATCGCGGATCGCGGATTGCGGATTGGGCAGGGGGGACTCCGCAATCCGCAATCGCCAATCCGCAATCAAGGCGGCGCCAGCCGCCACAAATTCCCGCCGTTCCATGCTGCTAGCCCCCCTCCGGAGTGCGGCCTATATTATCCGCCCTCCGCGAACGCTGGAAGGTGCCGTTCCCGATGAACTTCGAAGCGCGCATCGAGCCGCTCGACGGCCGGCTCCCCAAGGTCAGCTACCATTGGGATCCCGAGACCGACATCCTGTCGGTCGCCTGCAAGGGCGCGGGCAAGGCGAGCGGGCTGAACGGCACGGTGGACCTCGAGGGAAACGACGGGTCGTTCGTCGTGATCGACGTCGCCGGCGGATGCCTGCGCGGCGTGGACGTCGTCACCTGGCCCGACGACATCCGCACGCGCGACGACCTCGCGATTCCCGAGGCGGCCAAGGAGGCGCGCGTGGTCTTCCCAAGCCGCCGATCGCAGCCCGGCATCGCGGCCGTCGAGGTGGACACAGCGCTCACGGTGGAGAAGAACCAGACAGAGTCCGTCTTCCATATCCGCGTGGGGCGGGCGCGCGTGGCCGCCGTCGTGCGCGTCGCCGACCGGCTGCTCGTGGAGGTGGACAAGAGCTCGCGTCTCGCCGGCCTGTGGTTTCTCGACGTGCCGCCGTTCCCGAACGTGGAGGCGACCGCCTGAGCGTGGAGGAACGGCTCGAGCGCTACGTCACCGAGCTGTTCGCCCCCGAAGACCCCGTGCTGTCCGCCATTCGCGCCCGGCACGACGCCCTGAAGCTCCCGCCGATCCATATTTCCCCCGACGAGGGCAAGCTCCTGTACGTGCTGCTCCGCGCCGTCGCGGCGGCGCGCGTGCTCGAGCTCGGCTCGTTGGCCGGGTATTCCGGCGTGTGGCTGGCGCGGGCGCTCACCGCCCGGGGCACGCTCACGACGATCGAGATCGACGCGCGCCACGCCGCGCTGGCGCGCCAGGCGTACGTCGAGGCCGGCGTCGCCGAGCGGGTGCGGCTGATCGAGGGCGCCGCCCTGGACGTGCTGCCGACGCTCGCGCCCGGCTTCGACGCCGTGTTCGTGGATGCCGACAAGGCGCCGCTGGCGCAATACTTCGAGTGGAGCGTGCGGCTGCTGCGGCCGGGAGGGCTCTTGCTGTGCGATAACGCGTTCTTTCACGGGGCGGTGGTGGACCCGGGCGACCACTCGGCCGAAGCCGAAGGCGTGCGCGCGTTCAACCGGCTCGCGGCGAGCGACCCCCGCGTCGTCGCGGCCGTGGCGCCGATCCGCGATGGCCTGGTGATCGGCGTCAAGCTGCCGTCGTGAGCGACCAGCTGCCGCGGCTCGGCGGGCTGTCCGAGCGGGAGAAGTACGATCGCCTGGTGGAACGCCTGCCCGGCGTGTGGTGGGACGACGCCGGCCCCTTCGTCAGCCTGCACGAGCTCAATGTGGTGCGGGTCGCCTATTTTCGCGAGGCGTTCGGGGGGTTCGGGGGCAAGCGGGCCCTGGACGTGGGTTGCGGCGGCGGCCTCCTGGCCGAGGCGCTCGCCGCCGAGGGCGCGCGCGTGACCGCGGTCGACCCGTCGGAGAAGTCGCTCGCCGTGGCGCGGGAGCACGCCCGGCGCGCCGGACTCGCGATCGAATATCGCCTCGGCACCGCTGAAGACCTCGCGGGCGGCGGGCTCGAGGGGACGTTCGACCTCGTGTTCGCCGTGGACGTGCTCGAGCACGTGGACGACCTCGACCGCACGCTGGCGGGCGTTGCCACGGTGCTGGCGCCGGGCGGCGGCCTCGGCTTCCTCACCCACAACCGCACGATCGCCGCGTTCCTCCAGCTCGTCTGGGACGAGGAATACGTGCAGCATACCATGCCCGAGGGGTTCCACGACTTCAAGCGCTTCATCACGCCCGCCGAGCTGACCGAGGGCCTGGCCGCGAACGGCATGATCGTGCAGGAGATGAAGGGGGTGGCGCGTGCCGGCGACGGCGGCGGCCGCGTGCTCACCGATGACTTGAGCGTCACCTACCTCGGCTGGGCGCTGCGGACGCGCCGAGCGTGACCCGCTCCTGGCTCGACGCGATCGTCGCAGCCGGCGCCGTCCCGGCCTCCCACGTGCCCGAGGCGAGCGTGGGCCGGACCGACGTGGCGGAATTCACCGGAGCCGATCCGGTGGAGGACGACGAGCTCCGGGTCCATCCCCTGGCGGATGCGCGACCGCTCGCGCCGGGCGCCGCGTGCTTCCTCGACGGCATCGAGCAGTGGTGCGTGGCGGCCTATGCCGGCGTCACACCGATCGTTCGGGCGTACGTCGCGGCGGCGATCCGCCGCCGGGGGTCGAACCGCAGGCTGCGCACGGTGGCGGAGGATGCGGAGGAGCTCGCCATCACCCGGCTCGATCGCGTGCCGGACGCCGTGCGGGGCGCCCTCGAAGCCGCGGGTGTGCGCGTGGTCGAGGTGCCGGCGGAGGCCGCCGGGCCACCGGCGCGCGCCCTGCCGGCGGCGCACGTGGAAGTTCAGAAGGCGCGGGCCGCGCTCGAGCGGCGGCTGGCGGAGCGGCACCTCGCGGCCCTCGGCGCGGACGAATGGCTCGTCGTCGACGGCGTGCTCTCCGACTCCGCCGCGCTGTCGACGCACCCTCGGGCTCTCGGGATCGTCAAGAGTCACGGTGCGGAGTACTTCGAGGGCGCCGAGTTGGAACGGGCGCTCACGCTGCCGGACGGCCATCGCACGGGCGTGTTTCGGCCGCGCAGCCGGGGCGCGCGGCGCGACATCCACTCGTGGTACGTCCGCCTCTGGCCGTGGCAGGGCAACGACCTGCTGTACGGCCTGCTGCGCGTGGAGGCCCGTGGCCATCCCGACACGATCGCCCAGGCATCCGGGATCTCGGTCTGGCTGCGGCGCGAGCGCGCTCCGCTGTCGACCCCCGACCGGCGGTGGGATCGGTTACTTTATCCTATCCATGACGTGGAGACGTACTTGAGAGCGCGCGCACCCCGGGACCTGCTCCCTGCCGCCGGGTCCCGTCTCCCGCGCACCGGGACGTGATCGACAAGACCGCGCCGCCCCCCCCGTCCCCCGCGCCGTCCCCGACCCCCGTCGGCCGCGTGGTCGCCACCGAGCTCAAGCCTGCGACCCCGCATCAATTCCATCTGGACCGCGAACGAGACGACGATCGGGATTGGGGCGATCGTTCGGGTCGAAGAGCCGGGGCCGGGGAAGCGGGAAGGGGGAAGGGTCGTCTACGGCGTGGTGACCGACGGGTTCGCGTACTCCGATCTCGCGACCCCGCTGCACGACGTCGTCGGCGCGGAGGGAGATCCCGCGCGCGCCGCCGACAGCCCGACGGTGCGCCAGGAGATCCGGTTGTGGACGGCGGCAGTGCTGCGCCAGGAGCCCGCGGAGCCGCTCCAACCCGTCCCGCTCGGCCGCGTGTTTGTGGCGACGGACGCCGACGTCGCGCAGGCGCTCCGCATGGACGCCTACCTGGGCGGCGCGCAGCCGACCGCGATTCCGGTCGGCCTCTACACCTCGGGCGGGCTCGAGGCGCCGGTCTACCTCGACGCCGATTTCCTGCTCGGTCCCGAAGCCGCGCATCTGAACCTCTCGGGCGTCTCGGGGCTCGCGACGAAGACGAGCGCGGTCGAGTTCCTGCTCGCGTCGGTTTTCCAGCACTTCCCGGGGCACAAGGGGCGGATCGCCGCGGTGTGCTTCAACGTGAAAGGCCCGGACCTGTGTTTCCTCGACCAGCCCGGCCCGCTCGACGACGAGGACCGCCGGCGCTACGAGCGGCTCGGCGTCGCGGCGCGGCCGTTCGAGCGCGTCCGGTATTACGCCCCCTTCAAGGCCGACGGCGTGAACCTGAACACCCTGCGCACCCATGCCGACCTGGTGGGAGACGTGGAGCCGCTCGTGTGGGGGCTGCGCGAGGTGCTCGACTACGCGGAGGTGCTCCTCAACCGCGATGACATCGATGCCAAAGCCGACGCGTTCATCGATTTCCTGTCCGACCGCGTGGTGGACAAGGAATTCGAGGACGGCTTCGGCGGGGCGCACCGGGTCGTCACGTTCGCGGATCTGGAGCGGCTGTTCCGGGCCATCTTCGACGGGCTCGAGTTCGCGGGGCGGAGCGACACGTGGCGCACCCATCACATCGCCACGATCCGCAAGGTCCGCAACCGGCTCGCGAACATCTCGACCCGGGCGAAGGGCCTCGTCACCGACGACGGCCCGTCGAGCGACCTGCCGTGGGGGCGGTTCGAGGATCGCACGGTGTACGTCGTCGACGTCGCCAACGTCGACCCGCTCGCCCAGGACCTCGTGTTCGCACGCGTCGTCTCGCAGCTGCGCGAGCACCTCGAGCGCCGGGATCTGGGCGTGGACGCGGTGGTGGTCTTCGTGGATGAATTGAACAAGTACGCCCCCGCCGACGGCCCCGAGACGTACGTCAAGAAGATGCTCCTCGATATCTCGGAGCGGGGACGGTACCTCGGGCTGGTGCTGTTCGGGGCCGAGCAGTTCCGCTCCCAGGTGCACCGGCGGGTGGTGGGGAACGCGGGGACGGTCGTGTTCGGCCGGA
>QHTX01000169.1:20034-22297 GCA_003220975.1 Gemmatimonadota bacterium
AGCTGGCGACGCCCGGCTACCAGGTGCTCTCGCCCGCTACCAAGATCAAGCTCGCCACCCTGCCGATCGGGGAGCTGATGGTGCGGCATCCCCACTTCACGCAGCCGATCTTCGTGCGCTTCCCGCGGCCGGCCGTGTTGCGCGGCCGGGACGGGGTGGAGCGCTTCGGGCCGGCTGCGGACCTGCCGTTCGACGACGCGGTCGTGCGCCAGCTCGTGCGGCTCGACCGGCGCATCCGGCCCAACCAGGTGAAGGACCTGATCGCCGAGCGGCGGCCGGAGGACGTGCGCCGCGCCCTCGCCGCCGTGCGGCGCGAGCGGCCGCAGGATGCGCTCGCGTACTTCCGCCGACAGCTCGGCGGGCGCGTAGCGGCGGCGCCCGCGCCGGCGCGGGAGAGCGTGCCGCCACTCAACCCCATCTCCGACGAGCCATACTGACCGACAGGAGTCGTGCCATGCCCGCTCCCCGCTCCCTCACCCTCGCCGCGACGGCGTTCGCCGCGCTGGCGGGCTGCCGCGCCGCGAGCGGCCCCAAGCTCACGCTGCGCTACCATCCACCCGCGGGTGCCGCCTATCACTACGCCCTCGAGCAACACAACACGATGCGGTTCGAGGGCGGGCCGATGGGCGCCATGCCCGAGCACTCCGTCACCATGCGCATGTACTACACGCAGCTCGTCGGCAGCGTCGCGGCGGCCGGGACCGCGGTGACGGTGACGTTCGACTCGACGGCGCTCGAGTCCTCCAGCATGGCCACGGGCGCCATGCAGCCGGCGCTCGACCGGATGCGCGGCCTGAAGAGCGACCTCCTGTACGACGACCGCATGCACGTCGTGAGTGCGGCCTTCAGCGGCCTCACGGGCGCGCCGTCGCCGGTGACCGAGCAGATGGGAAAGAACCTGAAGGGGATGTCGTTCCCGCTGCCCGATGGCCCCGTCGGCGTGGGCGACTCGTGGACGGCCGAGAACGAGGTGGCGCTCGCCGAGCAGCTGGGGGCGAGTGCTCCGATCAAGTCGAAAACGACGCTCACGGTGAAGGAGATCCAGGTCGCGGGCGCGGACACCGCGGTACTGCTGCACGTCGAGACCGCGTTCCCGGGCGAGCCCATCACCCTGACCCAGCAGGGGAAGCGGGTCACGATGAAGCTCTCCGGCGGCCTCACCGGCGAGCAGCTGTATTCGCTCTCGAAGAGCGCGCAGGTGCACGCGGCGATAGGCGGCACGATGCGTATCAAGGTGAAGGGGGCGCAGCCGGGGGAGGGCGAGATGACGGTGGCGATGACGCAGCGGACCTCACTCCAGCTCACCGGGGCGAAGTGAGCTGGTGAAGCTCGCTCACCTCGCCGATCTCCACCTCGGTTTCCGCCAGTACGACCGGCAGACGCCGCGGGGCGGGAACCAGCGCGAGGCGGACGTCGCCGAGGCGTTCAAGCGGGCCGTGGACGACGTGCTCGAGCAACGCCCGGAGCTCGTTCTTTTCGCCGGCGACGTCTTCCACTCCGTCCGCCCCACCAATCCGGCGATCCTGTTTCTCTTCCAGCAGCTGCACCGGCTGCGCACCGGCCTTCCGGATACGCCCGTCGTCATGGTTGCCGGCAACCACGACACGCCGCGGTCGACGGAGACCGGAACCATCCTCAGATTGTACGAGGCGCTCGGTGTCCACGTCGTGGTCGATGAACCACGCTACCTCACCTTTGCCCGGCTCGATTGCTCGGTCCTGGCGGTGCCGCATCAGGCGCTGGTTCAGTCTGAGCGGCCGGCGATGCGACCGCAGCGCGGGACGACCCACAATGTGTTGCTGGTTCACGGCCAGGTGCCCGGCGTGGGCGAGAAGCGCGGCACCATGGAGTACGGCGGTGCGCTGGTCGATCAGCACGACCTGGCGCCGGCGCAGTGGGACTACGTGGCCCTCGGGCACTACCACGTGGCGCAGCAGATCGCCGCCAACGCGTGGTACGCGGGGAGCCTGGAGTACGTGACGCCCAACCCCTGGGGCCAGCTGCAGGACGAGGAGGAGCAGGGTCGACCCGGCAAGGGCTACCTGCTGGTCGATCCGCGCGGGGCGCGCGTCGAGTTCCGGAGCATCGCGCCGGTGCGGCGGCACTTCGAGCTGCCGTCGATCGACGGCAAGGGCATGACCCCGCAGCAGCTCGACGAGCGTGTCGCCGCCCAAGTCGCGGCCGCGAAGCCACCGATCGACGATCAGATCGCGCGCCAGCTCGTGTTCGACGTGTCGCGCGCCACCGCGCGCGATCTCGATCA
>QHTX01000169.1:22334-34925 GCA_003220975.1 Gemmatimonadota bacterium
GGCCCGGGCGCTCCACTTCCAGCTCGACCTGCGCCGGCCGGAGGCGCAGCGCGGCGAGGCGTTCGGCATCCCCGGCCGGCGCCACACGCTCCCCGAGACGGTGCGCGACTTCCTCGAGCACCGGCCCCTCGACGCCGACCTGGACCGCGCCGAGTTTGTGCGGATGGGCGTCGACTACGTCGAGCAGGCCGGCGGGGCCGAGGGGGGCCGGGGGAGCGGGGCGGGCGGGGGGGGCGACGCCTGATGGAGCTGCATCGCCTCCGGCTCGTCAACTTCCGGCAGCATGCCGACACCGAGCTCGTGTTCGGTCCGGGCATCACCGGAATCTTCGGCCCGAACGGCTCCGGGAAGACCACCATTCTGGAGGCCATCGCGTGGGCGATTTACGGCGTCCAGGCGGTGCGCGGCGACCGGGACTCGATCCGCCGGCTCGGGGCGAAGGGCCGCGCCGGCGTCGAAGTGGAGCTCGAGTTCCGCCTCGGCGCGCACGAGTACCGCGTGACACGGGGCCTCACGACCGCGGCGCTGCATCAGGACGGCCAGGTCGTGGCGAATTCGCTCAAGGCGGTGACGGACAAGCTCGAGCGCACGCTCGGCATGACCCACGAGGAATTCTTCAACACCTACTTCACGGGGCAGAAGGAGCTGGCCGTGATGGCGGCGCTCGGCAGGACCGAGCGGGCGGCGTTCCTGTCGCGCGTGCTCGGCTACGAGCGGCTGCGCGACGCGCAGGAGCGCGTGCGCGAGGTGCGGAACGCGCTGGCGGCCGAGGTGCGCGGCCTCGAGGCCGGGCTGCCCGATGCGGCGGGCCTCGCGGGCGAGCGGCGGGCCGCCGAGGAGCGGCTCACGGCGGCGCGGCGGGCGGCGCGGGCGGCGGATGCGACGCGCCAGGCGGCAGAGCAAGCCCTCGCCAGGGAAGAGCCGCGCTGGACCGAATGGGTGGCGCGGCGCGAGCGCACGCTGTCGCTCGACGGCGAGCGCCGCATGGCGGAGCAGGCGGTCGTGACGGCGCGGCAGGAATTCCAGCGGCTCGACAAGGAGCTGGCCGATGCGCTCGCGGCGCGGGAGCAGCTGAAGCAGCTCGCCGCCGAGCTGGCGCCCGTGACCCACCTGAAACAGGAGCTCGGCGAGCTGGAGCGGCTGCAGCGGGAAGCGGCGGCGCGCCAGGCCCAGGAAGCGCAGCTCGAGGAGCTGGCGCGTGCGGCGGGCAACCTCGAGCGTCGGCTCGTCGAGCTGCAGGACGTCCCCGAGGCGCTCGCCCGGGCCGAGCTCGAGGCGCGGCAGATCGACGAACGCCTCCAAGCGGCAGACCGCACCGTCGAGGCGGAGCGGACCGCTTGGGTACGCGACCGCCAGTACGCCGACACGAAACGGACCGAGCTGCTCAAGCTGTACGAAGAAGTGAAGGAGCAGCGTGACCAGATCGTGAAGCTCGGTCCCGAGGGCACGTGCCCCACGTGCAAGCGGCCGCTCGGCCCGGAGTACGAAACGGTGCTCGAGCTGCTCGACCGGCAGCTCGAGGTGATCACCGGGGACGGGAAGTACTTCCGGCAGCGGCTCGACCAGCTGGCGCAGCCGCCCGCCAAGCTGACGGAGGCCGAGTCGGCGCGGGACGCCGTCGTCGAGGAAAACCGCCGCGCGAGCGCGCGCGCCGGAGAGCTCCGGGCGCTGGCGGAGGAGCGCCACCGGGCGGCGGCCGAGCGCGCGGCCGCGCGCCGCCGAGCGCGAGACCTCGAGCGCCAGCTCCGGGCGCGACCGACCGGCTACGACACGGCGCGCCACGACGCGCTGCGGGCCGAGCTCGCGAAGCTCGAGCCGGTGGCGCTCGAAGCGGCGGCGCTCGAGGAGCGCGCCCGTCGCGCCGAGAGCCTCGTGAAGGACGCGGAGCAGGCGGAGCAGCAGCTCTCGCTCTCGGAGCGCCGCGTCGCAGCCCTGACGGACGCGGTCCGGGCCGAGGGGTACTCCGACGCCGAGTACCGGCAGGCGAAAGACCGCTACGACCGTACGGTGGGTGCGCTGCGCGAGGCGGAACTCGCCGTGGTGGAAGCCCGCGGCGATCTGACGCGCGCCGAGGACGACGTGCGCGAGGCGGAGCGGCGTGAGGGCGAGCGCGCCGAACGGGAGCGCCAGATCGCCGCGCGCAAGGCGCGCCAGCGGCTGCACAACGAGCTCGACCGGGCCTTCTCCGACCTGCGGGGTGAGCTGAACGCGCGCATGCGCCCCGAGATCGCGGAGCTCGCCTCGGGCTTCCTGACGGACCTCACGGACGGCCGCTACGACGAACTCGAGCTCACCGAGGACTACGCGGTGACCGTCCTCGAGGGCGGCATCCCCAAGCCGGTCATTTCGGGCGGAGAGGAGGACCTCACCAACCTCGTGCTGCGGCTCGCGATCTCCCAGATGATCGCGGAGCGGGCGGGCCAGCCCCTGTCGCTCCTGGTGCTGGACGAGATCTTCGGCTCGCTCGACGAGGCGCGGCGCCAGCACGTAGTGGGCCTGCTGCGCCGCCTGGCGGACCGCTTCCCGCAGGTCATCTTGATTACGCACATTGAGCAGGTGCGGGAGGGCCTCGATCGGGTGATCCGGGTGGATTTCGACCCCGCGCGCGGGACCAGCGTCGTGCGGGACGACACGGCGACCCTAGGAGCGACGGATGCGGGCGTGGCTGCCTGAGCGGCAGGTGTACGGCCCCGAGGTGGCCGGCGAGCGGGACACGGAGGACCTGAACCGCGTCTTCGCCGACGCGTTCACGGACCGCTACCGGCGCGACGGGTTGGTGGGCGTGCGCGTGCCGCACCTGAACCCCCAGGTGTGGCGCTACGCGCTGCTCGACGCGGGGGACGGCGCGATGCTGTGGCGCGACGAGGCGGGCCGCGTGGCCGCCTTCAACATCGCCCACCGCTCCGGCGCCGAGGGCTGGATGGGTCCGCTCGCCGTCCGGCCCGACCGCCAGGGCGGGGGCGTCGGCAAGACGATCGTGCGGACGGCGACCGACTGGCTGCTCGAGCAGGGCGTCGGCACGCTCGGACTCGAGACGATGCCCCGCACCGTCGAGAACATCGGCTTCTATGCGCGCCTCGGTTTCTCGCCCGGCCACCTCACGGTGACGTCGACGAACGACATCGCGACCCGCGGGCACTCCGCTCCCGTGCTGCTGTCGCAGCGCAAGGGCGCCGCGGGCGAGGACGCCCTCGCGGCCGCCCGCTGCCTCGTCTCGTCGCTGGCCCCCGGCTACGACTTCACACGCGAGATCCGGCTCACCCTGGAGCTCGGTCTCGGCGATGCGTCGTTGGTGGACGGCGACGACGGGTTGCGCGCGCTCGTATTGTGGCACTCCGCGGCCCTCGCCGAAGGCCGGCCGCGGGACGAGGTCCGCGTGCTCAAGCTCGCGGCGGCGGACGAGCGCGCCTTCGACGCGGGCGTCGCCGCCACCGAGGCCGCCGCCGCGCGCGCCGGGATCCGCCGGGTGGCGATCCGCTGCCAGACCCGATACGCGGAGGCGTTCCGCCGCCTCGTCGCCCGCGGGTACCGCGTGCGCTGGACCGATCTCCGCATGACCTACGAGGGCCATTCCGAACCGCAGTCCCGCGCCGGCGTGCTGTTTTCCAACTGGGAGATATGAGAGCCGCGCGCCCGTGACGCTCGGCCTCGTCATCTTCGCGGCCACCTACGTTCTCATCGCCGTCCAGCGGCTGCCGTTCGTCCACTTGAACCGGCCCGCGGCGAGCCTGCTCGGCGCGGTGGCCATGGTCGGCTTCGGCGTGCTGCCGCTCGTGGACGCCTACGCGGCGATCGACTTCGACGTGCTCGTCTTCCTGCTCGGCCTCATGCTGATCGTCGGATACCTCGAAGTGGGCAAGTTCTTCGAGTTTGCGGCCGAATGGATCCTGCAGCGCGCTCGGACGCCGGAGCGGCTGCTGTTTGGCGTCGTCGTGGGCGGAGGGCTCCTGTCGGCCCTGTTCGTGAACGACACGATCTGCCTGGTCGTGACGCCGGTGCTGCTCGCGGCGCTGGGGCCGCTGCGCGTCAGGCCGACCCCGTATCTGATCGGCCTCGCGATGGGCGCGAACGCCGGCTCGGTCATCTCGGTCACGGGCAATCCGCAGAACATGCTCGTCGGCATCTGGAGCGGCGCCTCGTTCCGGGGCTTCCTGCTGCACCTGCTGCCCGTGGGCCTGGGGGGGCTCGCGATCACCTACGGCTATCTGCGCTGGGCCTACCGCGCCGACCTCGCCGAGCCGTTCCGCGAGCGGCTCGAGACGGTGCCGGTGGCGCTCGACCGGCCCCTCGTCGTGAAGGGACTCGTCCTCTTCGCCGGCGCCGTCGTCGCGTGGCTCGCGGGGGGCCCGCTGCCCCTCGTCGCCATCGCCGCCGGCGCGCTTATGGTCGCGGTGGCGCAGCGCGACCCCGCCTACGCGATCGACCGGGTCGAGTGGTCGCTGCTGCTCTTCTTCGCGTCGCTGTTCGTCGTGATGCGGGGGCTCGAGCAGACGGGCGCGGTCACGTGGATCGATCGTCACGCGCTGGCGCTGGTGCAGGACGGGTCCCGCTGGAGCGCCGCCGCCGTCGTGAGCGGCGTGATGGCCGTGCTCTCGAACCTGATCTCCAACGTGCCGGCCGTCATGTTGTGGCGGAACACCGTGCCGCAGCTCCCCGACCCGCATCTCGTGTGGCGGGTCGTGGCGATGAGCTCGACGTTCGCCGGCAATCTCCTCCTGATCGGGTCAATGGCGAATCTGATCGTCGCCGAGCGCGCGGAGACGCGCGGCGTGCGGATCGGGTTCGGGGAGTACGCGCGGGTCGGCGTGCCGGTGACGCTGCTGACGCTGGCGTGGGGAGTCGTGGTCCTGGTGCTCACGCCCTGATCGGTCGTCCACGCACCAGATAGGTCGCTGCACCGTCCGCAGCGACGCTACAATCTGGTGCGCCACGTCCCGTTGCCGCCGCGCCACACCGCTGACCTGCGTGCTCATCGCTTCATCTCGCCCACCGGAACGAAACTTGCCCGCCCCGCCAACACAAAGTCACCTTTTGCGAGGCTGGTATGCGCTCGTCGCTGTCGATCGCGCTTGTAGGACTCCTGTTCGTCGTCGCGGCGTGTCAGGAGACGTCGAATCCGACGGGGCCAGACGTCAGTAGGCTAGCCACCGCTGCCCCCGCCGAGCTGGTGCCGGGGCAGTACATCGTCGTGTTCAAGGACGCCGTAGCCGATCCCCGGGGCCTCGCTCAGACGCTCGTCACCACGCACGCCGGCTCGCTCCGGCACGCGTATGCGAGTGCGCTCAAGGGCTTCGCGGCGCGCCTCTCGGAGGCGGCGGTAGTCGCATTGCGGCACGATCCCAACGTCGCCTACATCGAGCCCGATCACGTCGTCCGCGTGGACGACACGGAGCAGATGGACGCGAACGGCGATCCCTGGGGCATCGACCGGATCGACCAGACCGCCCTCCCGCTCTCCGGCACGTACACCTGGACGTCCACGGGCGCCGGCGTGCACGCCTACATCATCGACACGGGCATCTGGACGATGCACCCCGACTTCGGCGGTCGGGCCGACGAAGTGTACGACGTCGCCAGTGTCCTCGGGATCAACGGGCAGGACTGCAACGGCCACGGCACCCACGTCGCGGGAACGGTCGGGTCGGCGACCTACGGCGTCGCGAAAGGAGTGTTCCTGCACGGCGTGAGGGTGTTTGCCGGATGCCTCGGGACCGGGTTCGCCTCCGACGTCATCGCCGGGGTGGACTGGGTGATGGCCAACCACCAGAGTCCTGCCGTCGCGAACATGTCGATCGCCGAGCAAGGCACCGACGACGCGCTCAACACCGCGACCACAAACCTCGTGAACTCCGGCGTATTCGTCGCCGTGGCGGCGGGCAACTACAGCGTCGATGCCTGCGGCTACTCGCCCGGCAATGCCCCCGGCGCCTTCACCGTCGCCGCGTCAACGAAGACCGACGCCGCGGCGTCGTTCACCGATTTTGGTCCCTGCGTGCAGATCTACGCACCGGGCGACGCCATCAAGTCGACCTGGATACTCAACGGGACCCAAGTCCTGAGCGGCACCTCGATGGCGACGCCGCACGTCGTCGGCGTGGCCGCGCTCTACAAGGCGACCTTCGGCGATGCGCCGTACACGACCGTGGGCGCCTGGATCACCAGCAACGCCACGAGCGGTGCGATCACCGGAAACCCGGGCGGCACGCCGAATCTGCTGCTCTTCAAATCCTCGCTCTAAGACCGTAGCGTCATCCGTCATTCGTCATCCGTCATCCGTCGCGTCGCGAAACTGGGCGACGGATGACGGATGACGGTGAGCTGACCTGCCCGCGTTCGGAGGCGGCGCCGCGCGTCGATCGCGCGGCGCCGCCCTTTCGTTTTGGCCCCCGCGCAGTAGAATCCCCGTCCCCTGGCACCCCGATCGCCATGATCCGAACGCCGCTCCTCTGCGCCACCGTATTCGTTGGGCTCGCGGCCTGCGCCGTCGCGCAGCGACGGCCCGCAGCACCGGCGCGCTCCGACACGGGGCCCACCGCGCCCCCCTCCGCGCCCAAGGACTCGCTCACCCGCTTTCTCGAAAGCTTCAGCTATCGGAACCTCGGCCCCGCGGCGTACAGTGGCCGCGTGACGGCGCTGGCCGTCCCCTCCCCGAAGGCAGGCTCGTACCCGAACACGTTCTACGTCGGGGCCGCAGGCGGCGGTGTGTGGAAGACGACGAACGGTGGCACCACCTGGCAGCCCGTGTCCGAAGGCCTCGGCACCGAGACGATCGGCGACCTCGCGGTTGCCCCCTCGGACACGAGTGTCGTGTGGGTCGGGACGGGCGAGAAGAACAGCCTCCGCTCGCAGTGGTGGGGCGACGGCGTCTACAAGTCCACCGACGGCGGGAAGAAATGGACCAACATGGGGCTCAAGGACACCCGGTCGATCGGCCGCATCGTGATCCACCCCACGAACCCCGACGTGGTGTACGTGGCCGCCCTCGGCCACCTGTGGGGCACGAATACGGAGCGCGGCGTCTACAAGACCGTCGACGGCGGCAAGACGTGGGCCAAGCTGCTCTTCGTGGATGACACGAGCGGGTTCGTGGATCTGGAAATGGACCCATCCAACCCCGACGTGCTCTACGCCGCTGCGTGGCACCGGCTGCGCTGGGGCGGGGGGCACATGCAGGGCGTCGGCAAAGGTAGCGGGATCTACAAGACGGCGGACGGCGGCAGGAGCTGGACGAAGCTCACGGACCCGGCGTTGAAGAACGGCCTGCCGACGGAGCGGCTCGGCCGCATCGGCCTGGCCGTGTCCGCGAAGGAGCCCAGGGTCTTATACGCGGTGATCCAGGTGGACCGCGGCGTGACGGACCCGCAGCAGGGGCGCTACGGTGGCGTGTTCCGCTCGGCCGACGCCGGCGCGACGTGGACGCAGGTGAACGACCTCCAGGCGATCCCGCACTACTACTACGACGACGTCTGGGTCGACCCGGCCAATCCAGACCACATCTGGACCGTCTCACCGTCACTGCTCGAGAGCAAGGACGGCGGCAAGAGTTTCGCCCCCGATTCGCTGCACCTCGTGCACGGCGATTATCACGCCCTCTGGATCGACCCGGCGGACCCGGGCCACCTGATCATCGGCAACGACGGCGGCGTGTACGCCTCCCGCGACGGGGGCAAGGCGTGGGAGCACATGGCGATTCCGATCGGTCAGTTCTACACGGTCATCGTGGACAGCTCGCTCACGCCCTATCAAGTATGCGGCGGGCTGCAGGACAACGGGGTGTGGTGCGGCCCGAGCCGCACGCGCGACACGCTGGGGATCACCGATGAGGACTGGTACCCCGTGAACGGCGGGGACGGCATGTGGGTCCAGATCCCGGCGAACGACCCGTTCACCGTGTACTCCGGCTGGCAGTACGGCCACCTCTCGCGCCTCGATTTGCGGACCTGGAAGCGCGACGACATCACGCCGCTGGCGCTCGACGCGGGCCAGGGCTCGGGCTACCCGCTGACGTGGGGCTGGACCACGCCGATCCTCGTGTCGCAGCACGATCCCACGGTGCTCTACGTCGGGGCGAACCATCTCATCCGGATGACGCACCGCGGGGACGACTGGGAGCTGCTGGGCCCGGATATGACCCGGGCGAGCCGCGAGCATCCGGCGCCCGAGGTCGGGCACACGAGCTACCATGCCGTCTTCGCGATCGCCGAGAGCCCGCGCGCGGCCGGGGTCGTGTGGGCCGGCTCCGATGACGGCCTCGTGTGGAGCACCCGGGACGGCGGGAAGACGTGGGTGGAGGTGAGCGGCAACCTCCCCCGCGGGGCGCCGACGGCGTGCTGGGTGGCGGCCATCGTGGCGTCGTATCACGCCGAGCGAACCGCGTACCTCGTGTACGACTGTCACTCCCGCGACGATTATCAGCCGCACGTGTACCGCACGGACGACTTTGGAAAAACCTGGACGGAGATCGGGCAGGGCCTGCCGAAGGACGCCGGGAGTCTCACGATCTGCGAGGACCCGGCGAACGCGCGGCTGCTGTGGGTCGGGACGGCGACCGGCGTATGGGTGACGGCGGACGGCGGCAAGACGTGGCGGCGCTTCGGCAAGAATCTGCCAAATGTCCCCGTCGAGGCGATGGCGCTCGCGTTCGCGCAGCGGGACCTCGTCGTAGCGACCCACGGGCGCGGTCTCTGGGTCGTCCCGGTCGGGCCGCTCGAGGAGATGAGCGACACGCTGCTTGCGGAAGCGGTGCACCTCTTCGCCCTGCCACCCGCCTATCAGCACCGCTTGCGGGACACGCATCCCGACTGGGGCAGCCGGCCGTACGTAGCGGCGAACCCGCCCCGCGGCGCCGTGATCGTGTACTATCTGAAGGACGTGCAGTCGGACGGCGTGAAGCTCGCGATCGTCGCTGCGGCGGGGGACACGATCCGTCACCTCACCGGTCCCGGCTACCCGGGCGTGAACCGCGTGACCTGGGACCTGACGCGCGACAAGCCACGGCCGCGCGAGCTGGGCGGCCCGACGTCGCGCGAGGACTTGAAGCAGGTGGAGCCGGGGGAGTACGTGGTGCACCTCACGCTGGGCCCGCGCACGCGGTCGCAGCGGATCGTCGTGCGCGAGTGGCCCGCCGACCGGCTGGGCCGGCTGCGTTAGGACCGGAAGGTCGGCGCGCCGACGATGATGCGGCGCGCGAACAGTATCACCGACACTGCGTACAGCAGATGGACCGGCCCGCTCCCCAGGTGCGCGCCGAATACGAGCGTCCCCCACGCGAGCAGCAGTACGATCGCGGTAATGAGCGTCACATTCATGTCAATGCCCCGACGAGTTCGCGCGACGGCTTTCCTTGACGTTTCTCGTCCCCGCAGTAATGTAGTACCAGGGACGGGGAGAAGAATTATTGAGCCAACAGGCTCGATAGTGGACCCAGATACTGTGACCGATGTCACGCCCCCGCGTGGGGAAGACAAACGCCATGGTGAGGGACCAGTCATTACTCTCGGGCTTCAATAATCCTCTCCGTTCCTGCAGTACCGGTCGGCCGGGCCGTGTTACAGCGGTGCCGGCCGATCGCTTTATGGTGAGTCGACGGAACGTCGGAAGGACGGAACGGGGATGCAGCGCTGGCATCACACCCCCGTTCCGTCTTTCCGTCCTTCCGTCGCCGTCACGACCTCCCAGAAATATCTCGGCGCCAGCAGCGGCCTGCCTTTCACGACGAATCCGATCACCAGGATGGCCATCCAGATCCCGTAGGCCACCGCGACTTCCTCGCGCAGGTTGGGCCGCAGGAACTGCGCGAGCCACAGCACGAAGATGGCGCTGGCGTCGAGCCAGTCGAATTCCATCTTCGCCAGCAGCATCACGCCGAGGCCGGTCTGGAGCAGCGTCAGCAGGATTTCGAGCCGCTGCGCGTCGTCGAAATGGAAATCCAGCCACACCCCGTGGTTGCGGAGACTGGAATACCCGTACACCAGCGGGATCATGGCGGCGAGCACGGTCCACTGGTTGACGTTGCTCGACACCATGTTCATGAGCGCCATGGGCGCGTGCGTGACGCGGCGCGCCCAGTAGAACGCCGAGACCTTTTCGGGAAACTCGGACAGGAACGGCGCGACCCACTGCACCAGCACGAACTGACTCACGCCGACCAGCCCCGCGACCGCGAGCATCGACTCGAGGAAGGGATGGGCCGTGACGTACAACAGGACGCCGCCTGCCCCGAACAGCGCGCCGATCGCGGCGGGCCGCCGCCACCCGGGTTGCCGGTAGGCCCAGCGCGACACCGCGGGGGCGTCGGGGAGGTTCTCGACGGCATGCGGGGGGCTGCGGAACAGGACCCAGAGATAGGCGACGTACAGGCCGAGCAGCACGAGCGCGTCGATCCAGCCGATGCTGCGCTTCCACAGGATGAACACGAAGTAGACGAGCGGCGGCACGAGGCCGACGATCTCCACGGCGTGCTCGCGCTCGAGCCGGATCGCCGGCAGTCGCTGGGCGGCGGTCTTTCGCCCGGCGGCCGCGAACACGAAATAGATCATCGGCCAGCCCAGCCCGAGGAGCAGGCGGATGGCGCCGGTCAGGTTCGCGATCGCCAGGTGCGCGCGCTCGGGGTCGCGCCCGGCCTCCCAGGCGATCACGGCCTCCACCGCGAACTCGGGCAGCGTCTGCAACCAGGCGAGGATGGCGAGCGCCGCGCCCTGGGAGATCAGGAACTGCGCGGCTTCCGCGCCCCACGCCACGAGAAACGCCGACGCGAGAATGCTGGGGAAGGTCCACAGCGCGGACAGGGCGGAGCCTCCCGCCGCCGACAGAAAAGCGAGTACCTTTAGTTTCACGTGCGCCGAAGATAGTCCTGCCCCGGAGGCCCTACAAGTTATGGCACGCGACAAAATCAAGTCCGCCAGCCTCCACAGCTTTCACGAGGACCACGGCGAGCCCCTTCCCGTATCGCTCGAGCCGCTGGTGCACGATATCCTGCAGCGGCTCGGCGAGGATCCGACGCGCGAGGGCCTGCGCCAGACCCCGGCGCGCGTCGAGGCATCGCTCCGCTGGCTCACCCGCGGCTACCACATGTCGGTGGCGGACGTCATCGGCGACGCGCTCTACGCGGAGCGCCACGAGAACCTCGTGTGCGTACGCGACATCGAGGTCTACTCGCTGTGCGAGCACCACCTGCTGCCGTTCTTCGGGCGGGCGCACGTCGCGTACCTGCCGAACGGGCGGCTGGTCGGCCTCTCCAAGATCCCGCGCGTGATCGAGGTGTTCGCGCGCCGGCTCCAGGTGCAGGAACGGCTCACCGACCAGGTGGCGGACGCCCTCATGGAGGTGCTCGATCCGCGGGGCGTCGGCGTCGTGATCGAGGCCTATCACCTCTGCATGATGATGCGCGGCGTCGAGAAGCAGAACTCCAAGACGGTCACCAGCGCGCTGCGGGGGGCGCTGCTCCAGGACGCGAAGACGCGGGACGAGTTCCTCAGACTCGTGCACGGCGGCCGGGGATTGGAGTGAGCGACGCCCCGCTCGAGGGGAAGCTCGGCCTGGTCACCGGTGCGTCCCGCGGGATTGGGCTCGCTGTGGCGGAGGCGCTGCACGCGGCCGGGGCGCACGTCGTGCGCGTGGCGCGCAGTCTGCAGGCGGGCACCGCCGATCGCCGGACCGACGTGTCGTGCGACCTGGCCGACGCGTCGGCCGTGGAACGCGCCATCACACGGGTCCTGGCTGAGCGCGGCGTGCCCGACATCGTCGTCAACAACGCCGGGATCTTCTTCATCAAGCCGGTCGCCGATACCACGCCGGAAGACTTCACGCGCACGCTGACGGTGAATCTGACCGCGCCGTTTCTCATCCTGCGCGCCCTCGTGCCACATCTCGTACGACGCGGCGCCGGGCACGTCGTGACGATCGGATCGGTCTCCGATCACCGGGCGTTCACCGGGTCCACCGCGTACGCGGCGAGCAAGTACGGCCTGCGCGGCGTGCACGAGGTGCTCCGGGCGGAGCTCGCCACCACCGGCGTGCGCACCACGCTCGTGTCACCGGGGCCGGTCGATACGCCCATGTGGGACCCGGTCGATCCGGACTCGAAGCCGGGCTTCACCAAGCGCAGTGCGATGCTGCAGGCGCGGGACGTGGCGGCCGCGGTGTTGTTCGCGGTCACGCAACCGGAACGGGTAGACGTCACGGAAATCCGGCTGCTGCCGACGGTCTACTCGCCGAGAGGGTAATCGAATGCGGAGTGCGGAGTGCGGAGTGCGGAATTTCACGGAAGGGTCGTTCGCCTCGCGAGACCTCCCTTTACACTCCGCATTCCGCATTCCGCATTCCGCACTGTTGGTGGCGATGATCCTGATTGGGGCACCGGATCCCTCCGGCGCCCAGCAGCTCCCCCCGCTTCCGGACACGAGCGGCTTCGGGGTCCACGTGCTCGCCCTGACGCGCGCGCCCGACAACGCCCTCTGGGTCGGCACGTACGGGCAGGGCATCTTCGTGCTGCGACCGGGAGCAGGGAGCTGGGAGCAGATCAGGCACTCGAGCGACACGAGCGCCCACTCCATCTCGTGGGATTTCGTGCACGCGTTCGGGTTCGGCCCC
>QHTX01000170.1:0-436 GCA_003220975.1 Gemmatimonadota bacterium
AAGCACCACGCGGAAGACAGGGCGGCGGAAGGCGGCAAGGGAAGGTAAGGGCGGCAAGGGCAATGCCGACGATCCTGTTCCTGTGCGTTGCGAACTCCGCGCGGAGCCAGATGGCCGAGGGCCTCGCGCGCGCCATGGCGCCGGAGGGTTACCGGTTCTTGAGTGCTGGCTCCGAGCCGGGACGGCTGAATCCGCTCGCCGTCGAGGCGCTGCACGAGAGGGGCATCGACATCTCACACCATCGCGCCAAGGGGCTCGACGCGATTCCCTTGGACGAAGTGGACGTGATTGTCACGCTGTGCGCTGAAGAGGTGTGCCCGGTCGTTCCAGGCGTGGTGCGACGCCTGCACTGGCCGCTCCGTGACCCGAGCGGACTCGCCGCGTTCCGCGACGCGCGCGACCGCCTGACGACCCTGCTCCCGCAGCTCTGGAACGA
>QHTX01000170.1:488-16063 GCA_003220975.1 Gemmatimonadota bacterium
CGCGCGAACGCCCGGATGAGGAGCAGGCCGGCCGCGAACCCCCCGATATGCGCGAAGAAGGCGACCCCACCGGATTGGAGGCCCGCGATCTGCGGCAGTCCGCCCAGCACCTGCAGCAGAATCCAATACCCGAGCATCAGGTACGCCGGGACTGTGACGGTCGTCGCGAAGAGTCCCAGGAAGACGAGTGTATGCACGCGGACGCGTGGATACAGAAGAATGTAGGCGCCCATCACGCCGCTGATCGCGCCCGATGCGCCGACCATCGGCACCGTCGAGCTCGGCTGCACCAGCATCTGCAAACCGGCTGCGCAGATCCCGCACAGCAGGTAGAACACCACGAACCGCCCGTGGCCCATCGAATCCTCAATGTTGTTTCCGAACACCCACAAGAACCACATGTTGCCGAGCAGGTGGAACCAGCCGCCGTGCATGAACATCGAGGTGAGGACCGCGCCCCAATGCGGCGCGGCCGATACCACGCGGTCGCAATAGAGCATGTGGCCCAACTGGTCTTGCCCGATCGGTATGGGCGTCCCTGGTGGGACGCCGCGCAACAGTTCGCCGGGGATCAGCCCAAGCTGGCAGACCGAGGTTCGCAGCGCTTCCTCGCTGCCCATGCCCTGCAGGAACAGCCAGGCCAGCACGTTGAGCGCGATGATGCCCAGCGTAACGAGCGGAGTCAGCTCGGTCGGGTTCTCGTCCTTGTAGGGAAACACCTAGCTGAAAGATAGCCTTCTGTCTGCCTTTTTGGCATCTTTTCGGGGCACGCGCTTTGCCTGTGCGACGAGCGAATGGATATGGGCATCACCCTCATGCTAAGGAGCACTCGTCATGGCTGAGAAAATCATCGGCATCGACCTCGGCACCACGAACTCGGTCGTGGCGGTCATGGAGGGCGGCGACCCGGTCGTGATCCCCAATGCCGAGGGCGGGCGGACGACGCCGTCGGTGGTGGCGTTCACCAAGGATGGCGAGCGGCTGGTCGGGCAGGTGGCGAAGCGGCATGGGGCGGCGCATCAGCGAGGTGCAGGAAGAGATGAAGCGCGTCCCCTACAAGGTGGTCGAGGGACCGAATGGTCTCGCCGCGGTCGAAATCCAGGGCAAGCGGTACACGCCGCCCGAGATCTCGGCGATGATCCTCCAGAAGATGAAGCAGACGGCGGAAGACTATCTCGGCCACAAGGTCGAGAAGGCCGTCATCACCGTCCCCGCGTACTTCAACGATTCGCAGCGCCAGGCCACGAAGGACGCCGGCAAGATCGCCGGCCTCGACGTGGTGCGGATCATCAACGAGCCGACGGCGTCGGCGCTGGCCTACGGGCTCGACAAGAAGAAGGAAGAGAAGGTCGCCGTGTACGATCTGGGCGGCGGCACGTACGACATCTCGGTGCTGGAGCTCGCCGAGGGCGTGTTCGAGGTGAAGTCGACCAACGGCGACACGCACCTGGGCGGCGACGACTTCGACGCCCGCATCATCGACTGGCTCGTCGGGGAGTTCAAGCGCGACCAGGGGATCGACCTGTCCAAAGATCCGATGGCGCTGCAGCGGCTCAAGGAAGCCGCCGAAAAGGCCAAGATGGAGCTGTCGACCGTGATGCAGACGGAGATCAACCTCCCGTTCATCACGGCGGACCAGTCGGGGCCCAAGCACCTGAACCTCACGCTCACCCGGGCGAAGCTCGAGCAGCTGGTGGACGACCTGGTCAAGCGCACGATCCCGCCGATGGAGCAGGCGTTGAAGGACGCCGGGCTCAAGCCGACGGACATCGACGAGGTGATCCTGGTGGGCGGCCAGACCCGGATGCCGAAGGTGCAGGAGATCGTGAAGACCTTCTTCGGCAAGGAGCCCCACAAGGGAGTCAACCCGGACGAGGTCGTGGCGATCGGCGCCGCGATCCAGGGCGGCGTGCTCGCGGGCGAAGTGAAAGACGTGCTGCTGCTCGACGTGACGCCGCTGTCGCTCGGCATCGAGACGCTGGGCGGCGTGACGACGGTGCTCATCCAGCGCAACACGACGATCCCGACCAAGAAGTCGGAGATCTTCTCGACGGCGGAGGACAACCAGACCACGGTCGAGATTCACGTGCTGCAGGGCGAGCGGCAGATGGCGCTCGACAACCGGACCATCGGCAAGTTCCAGCTGACCGGGATTCCGCCCGCCCCGCGCGGGGTGCCCCAGATCGAAGTGACGTTCGACATCGACGCGAACGGCATCCTGCACGTGTCGGCGCGCGACAAGGCCACCGGCAAGGAGCAGAAGATCCGGATCGAGGCCTCGTCGGGTTTGAGCGACAAGGACATCGACAAGATGGTGAAGGAAGCCGAGTCGCATGCGTCCGAAGACAAGCGGCGTCGCGAGGAGATCGAGCGCCGCAACCGGCTCGACACGATGGTGTATGAGGTGGAGAAGAACTCGAAGGAGTGGGTCGACAAGCTCGACGCCTCCCTCAAGTCCCGACTCGACAAGGCGGTCGAGGGCGCGAAGCAGGCCCTCCGCTCGGGGCAGGCGGACGAGATCTCCCAGGCGCTGGACGAGCTGCAGCAGGCCTATTCGGCCGCGGGGGCGTCGCTCTACGCGGCGCAGCGCGGCGCCGGCGGCGGTCCGGCCCCAGGCGCGGAGCAGCCGAGCGGCGCGGAGCCGGCCGGTGAAAAGAAAGAGAACGTGGTCGACGCCGACTACGAAATCGTGGACGACGACAAGAAGAAGTAAACCCTCTTAACGGAAGAGACGACGATGTCGGTACGCACGCGGGACTGGCTCAAGTTCGGGGCACTGGTGGCGATTGCCTTCATTTTCGGCCTGGCGTTTGCCTCCACGCTCGGTCTGCCCAAGGCGGGCGGCCTGCCGGAGTCGGTGGCCGCCGCCCCCGCCCCCACCCCGTCCGAGCTGGGCGCCCAGGGGAGCGCGCCCCGCACGCCGGTCGTGGTGCCGAAAGCGGTCGCCGACTTGGGCGACGCCTTCGTGTCCATCGCCGACCACGTGAAACCAGCAGTGGTGTTCATCAAGTCGCAGCACGTCGAGCGGGCCGACAACCAGCGCCTGCCCCCGGGCTTCGAGGATTTCTTCCCTCAGTTCCGGCGACGGCCGCAGGTCGAGCAGGGCTCGGGCTCGGGGTTCATCGTTTCGGCCGACGGCTACATCCTGACCAACAACCACGTCGTCGCGGGGGCCGACAAGGTCACCGTGAAACTGTACGACAAGCGCGAGTTCACGGCCAAGGTCGTGGGCACCGATCCCAACACCGACGTGGCGGTGATCAAGATCGAGACCCGCGGTCTGCCGACCGCTCAGTTCGGCAACTCCGACTCGACCCGCGTGGGGGAATGGGCCCTGGCGATCGGGAATCCGCTGGGCGAGGCGTTCGCCTTCACGGTGACGGCCGGGATCGTGAGCGCCAAGGGACGCCTGCTGCAGGGCCTCCAGCAGTCCCGCTACGCGATTCAGGACTTCATCCAGACCGACGCCGCCATCAACCCGGGCAACTCGGGCGGGCCGCTCGTCAACATCCGCGGCCAGGTGATCGGGATCAACTCGGCGATCGCGAGCGAGACCGGCTTCTACGCGGGCTACGGCTTCGCGATCCCCATCAACCTCGCGCGCACCGTGATGGACCAGCTGGTGAAGTCCGGTCACGTGGAGCGCGCGGTGATGGGCATCGGGATCGTCGACGCGGACGAGAACGACGCCGCGGCGGTGGGGCTCAAGCAGATCACCGGGGTGGTGGTGAAGAGCTACACCGACGACAACTCGCCGGCCAAGAAGGCCGGCATCCAGCTGGGCGACGTGATCGTGGCGCTCGACGGCGAGTCCATCGACAACACGCCGCAGCTGCAGCAAAAGGTGGCCTTCAAGAAGCCGGGCGAGACGGTTGAGATCACCGTGCTCCGCCAGGGCGGCGAGAAGCGGACCGTCACGGTGCGCCTCGCGCGGGCGCCGAGCGAGGCCGACAGCGAGGTCGCCGCCGCCAGCTCCAAGGCGAAAGGTGAGGCCGCGTCGAGCAAGGAAGAGATGCTTGGCATCTCGGTCGAGCCGCTCACGCAGGACGACGCGCGCGACCCCCGGCTCCGGCCGGTGGTGCAGCGCGGCGGCGGGCTGATCGTGACGGACGTCTCGCCCGACGGCCCCGCGTACCAGCGCCTGCTGGCCGCCGACGACGGCGGTCCGGACATCATCGTCGCGGTGAACGGCGCGCCCACGCGGACGCGCGCCGCGCTCCGGGAAGCGCTGCGCAAGGTGAAGCCCGGCGAGGTCGTGACGCTCCAGGTGTTGCGCCGCACCCCCGACACCGCGGACGGTTGGGCGGGGACGGTCGTGCGGCTGCGGGCGCGCTAGCGGCTGCGGGCGTGGTAGGGGCGCGGCATGCCGTGCCCCTACAGCCGGCCCCGGAGCATCACTACCGCGGTCGCCACCTGCCACACCACGGGAAGCACGAAGGCCGCCTGGTCGGCCTTCGTGTCTTCCCGGAACACGAGCGCGAGCAGCATCCCCACGGCCCCGGCGGCCACGCCGCCGGCGCCGAGCCACCGCGGCAGCACCTGCCCGTCCAGCACCCCCCAGCCGAACAGCGCGGTCGCCAGCGCGAGCGCGAACCCCGCGACGCGCTGCGCGTCGAGCACGAACGGGCGCAGCATGTCGAACACGAAGACGGCGCGCGTGGCGGTCATTCCTGCATCCGAGGTGGCGAAGCTCCGCGCCAGCGCCCACCCGGCTCCCCCCATGAACGCGACGATGAGCACCCACGACGCGTAGGCGAACGTGGCGACCAAGATGCCGGCGCGCACCGGGCTCTCCCCGGCCGTGCCGACGTGCCGCCGTATCACACCGACCAGCCCGGTGAGCGCCAGCGGGAAGCTGAAGAGAAACGCCCAATGGATCGCCGGCCACGTCCGGGACCGCGCGATCGCGGCGAGCTGTGCCGCGCCGTCCTGGCCCGCGAGATCGGGATGGAGCGCGCCCGCCACGACGGCGAGCAGTGAGCCCACGAGCAGGCACAACGGAAAGACGACGGAACGGGAGAAGAGCCGCATCGCACCTCCCAGGTTGGTCGGCCTCAATCTAGCCCCGACCAAGCGCCGCGCTATATTGGAATCCGAGACGCACCCCGGAGGGGAGCGCTGCCATGCAGCTGACGCGGATCCTGCGCGAAGGGTTCATCGCGGGGTTGATCGGAGCCGGGGTGGTCGCGCTCTGGTTCCTGATCGTCGACATCATCGCAGGACGCCCCTTCTTCACGCCCGCGATGCTCGGCTCCGCCGTCTTCTGGGGGGTGCACGACCCCGCGCTAGTGGTGATCGAGTACTCCCGCATCATCGGCTACACCATGATCCACGTCAGCGCGTTCATCCTCGTGGGGACGGTCGCGGCGGTGCTCGCGGCCGAGGTCGAAGTGGCGCCGGCCACGTTTTATCTGGTGGTCGTCTTCTTCGCAATCTTCGAGTTCGGGTTCTACGTGACCGTGGCGGTGCTGGCCCAGCCCCTGCTCGGCGCGCTCGCCTGGTGGAACGTGGCGATCGGCAATGCCATCGCTGCCTACGGGATGGGCTATTACCTGTGGCGCGAGCACCCCAAGATCGCGGCGAGCCTCAAGCTGCATCCCCTGGGAGAGACCGACGAGGGCGAGTAAGGCGGCAAGGACGGCAGGGACGGCAAAGGCGGCACGGTAGTCGTCACCGCTAGCCTGCCGTCGTTGCCGTCAGTGCCGCCCTTGCCGCCCGTACGCTTCCAGCGGCACCGCCCCATCCGCGTCGCCGCGTTCTTCCCGGACGGACCACCGGAACCAGACCACGCTCGCCGCCCCCCACAGATAGATCGTCCCCACCACCCACATCAACAGCCCGCCCAGCTGCTGGTCCGCCAGGGGAGCGAGGCCCTCCCAGACGCGCGGCGCCGCCACGTAGAACGGATAGAGCACGCGGTCGGCGAGCGTGATGAGGGCCCCCGCGAGCGACATCGGAAGCCCCAGCGCAAAGAGGTAGAGCAGCTGCGCGAGGTAGCTGGCGCGCGGCAGCTCGGGCACGGGGGAGAGCACGGGCCACCACATGATCACCGCGGTCGCGAGGAACACGAGATGCTGCACGATGTGCAGCGCGTGGTGCTCGAGCGCCGCCTCGTAGAATCTCGGGAAGTGCCACAACGTGATCGGTGCCGAGAAGATCACGCCCGCGATGAGCGGCCGCGTGGCCCAGCGCGCCACGCGGAATACGGCCGGAGGTCCGAGCAGCGGCCGCACCACCCACGCCGGCGTGCCGTAGAGCAACAGCGGAGGGAACACCAGGGTGAGCACCAGGTGCTGCACCATGTGCGCGCTGAACAGGTAGGAGTCCGAGAGGTTGTGCAGCGGCCCGTTCAGCGCGAGGAACAGCACCACGAGCGCCGCCGCGAACGACGCGACCCGCCGCGGGCGGGCCCGCAGCCCCCCCAGAGACACATAGAGCCCGCCCAGGAGGACGAGCCCGATCACCACACTCGGATGGAGGTCCCAGCGCTGCCAGGGACCTGGCGGAGCTAGGGTCATCCGCCTCCCGCCGCACCCCGCAGCGTGAGCGCGCCGAAAAAGAGCAGCAGCAAGGCCACGAGCACCCCCGTCGCGAGCAACAGCGGTGCCCCAAACAGGAACGTGAAGAACCGGCTGTCGGCCTTCAGGTGCATGTAGAACATCACCACGAGCGAGAACTTCGCCGCTGACAGCACGAGCAGGGTGGGAACGAGCACGGCGTGGAACGCCGGGACGTAGAAGACGCCCACCTCGAGCACCGTGAGCACCACGAGCGCCGCCGCGACCCGGAGATACACGCCCGCCGTCGGGTGCGCGCGCTCGCCTGCGTGACCGTCTTCCGCCATCACCGTCCCCCTGTGCGTATTGCCTATCCGTCTACCCGTCTATCCGTCTATTGAATCAGGTAGACCACGGTGAAGATCACGATCCAGACCACGTCCACGAAGTGCCAGTACAGGCCGGTGATCTCGACCGTCATCGCGTTGGCCGGCCCGAGCTTGCCCTGCAGCGCGCGTACCCAGAGCGTGAGCAGCCACAGCACCCCCACGGTCACGTGCGCGCCGTGCGTCCCCGTCAGCACGAAGAACGTGCACCCGAACAGGTTCGTCGAGATGGTGAGCCCTTTGTGCACGAACTCAGTAAACTCGATCACCTGTCCGCCCAGGAAGACGAGCCCCAGCAACGCCGTCGAAAACAGCCAGATCTTCCCCCACTTCATGTCGCCGCGCTGCACTGCCGCGAGGGCCAGCACCATCATGAGGCTCGACATCAGGAGGTCGAAGGTGCTGACCGACGTGAAGGGGATGTTCAGGATCTCGTGCGGGTACGGCCCCACGACGCTCCGGCCCTTGTACACGAGATACGTCGAGATGAGCGAGCCGAACAGCAGGCATTCCGAGCCGATGAACGCCCAGAAAGCCATCTTGCGGCTGTCGAGCCCCATGCTGGTGTGATGAGTCGCTGCAACTGCGTGCGTCATCGCTCAGACCTCGAAGGGCTCGAACGCCCAGCGATAGATGCCGAAGAGGAGGATGGCGGCGCCCACGAACACGACCCACAGGGTATGCGTGAGCGGCGCGAGCGCCATGACCGGGAGCCCGAAGGCCGCCACGATTGGCCACCAGGAGCCCCCGGGCATGTGGATCGGCGCAGGCGGCCGGGCGGGCGGGTCCTTCATCGGCCCGTGGCGCTCCGTGCGCCACCGCGGCAGCCGGCTCTCGACCGTGGGAATCACGGAGAAGTTGTACGGCGGCGGCGGCGACGGGATGCCCCACTCGAGCGTGGCGCCGCCCCAGGGATCGTTCGAGGCGGGCGCGCCGTGCGTGCGGCTGCGCCACAGGTTCGCGACGAGAATCAGTATCGAGAGGCCGATCAGGAGCGCGCCGATCGTCGAGACGAGGTTGAGATCGCTCACGCCGAGGTCGGGCGAGTAGGTGTAGACGCGGCGGGGCATGCCCAAGAGACCGATGAAATGCATCGGGAAGAACGCCAGGTTCATCCCGATGAATTGCAGCCAGAAGTGGACCTTGCCGAGCGTTTCGTCGAGCAGCCGGCCCGTCATCTTGGGCCACCAGTAGTAGATGCCGGCGAACAGGCCGAAGATCGTGCCCCCGAAGAAGACGTAATGGATGTGCGCCACGACGTAGTAGCTGTCCGTCTGCTGCAGGTCCGCCGGCGGCGACGCATGGCTCACGCCCGACAGCCCCCCGATGATGAACATCGCGATGAACCCGACCGCGAAGTGCAGGGCCGTGGTGCCGCGGATGTCCCCGCCCCACAAGGTCGCGATCCAGTTGAAGATCTTGACCCCCGTCGGCACGGCGATCAGCATGGTGGTCGCGGCGAAGACCGAGTCCGCGATCGGCCCGAGGCCGACCGAGAACATGTGGTGGCTCCACACGCCCCACCCCATGAAGCCGATCAGGATACCCGAATAGACCACGACCGTGTAGCCGAACAGCGGTTTCCGGGAAAAGGTCGGGAGCACGTCGGACACGATCCCCATCGCGGGCAGGATGAGGATGTAGACCTCCGGGTGGCCAAACAGCCAGAACAGGTGCTGCCACAGGACCGGCGTCGCGCCCGCTTCGCGCACGTAGAAGTGCGTGCCGAAGAACCGGTCGAACATGAGAAATAACAGGCCCACCGTGATCACCGGAAACGCGGTGATGATCAGGAAATTCGTGACGAGCGTCATCCAGCTGAACGTCGGGAGGCGCATCATCTTCAGACCGGGCGCCCGCAGGTTCAGGATGGTGACGACGAAGTTGAACCCCGCGGCGAGCGACGAGATGCCCAGGATCTGGAGGCCCAGCAGCCAGAAGTCGATGTTCGGTCCCGGCGAGTATTGCCGCTCCGTCAGGTTCGCGTAGCCGAACCAACCGGCGTCGGGGGCGACGTTCAGCACGCCGGCGTGGAACAGCGGCCCCGCGAACCAGCTCGCGTTCAGCAACAGCCCGCCGAACAGGAACACCCAGTAACTGAAGGCGTTGAGGCGGGGGAACGCGACGTCCCGGGCGCCGATCTGCAGCGGCACGATGTAGTTGAAGAAGCTCGAGCCGAGCGGCATCAGCGCCAGGAAGATCATCGTGGTGCCGTGCATCGTGAACAGCTGGTTGTACGTCTCGGCGCCGACGAGGTGGCCGTCGGGGTGCGCCAGCTGGAGCCGAATGACGAGCGCCTCGACCCCGCCCACCAGGAAGAACGCGAAGGCCGTCCAGAAATAGAGCAGCCCGATCCGCTTGTGGTCGGTGGTCGTGAGCCAGCTCTTGAGCCCTCCCCCTGTGGCCTCGCTCATTTCAGGCTCTGGAGATAGGCGACGAGCGCCGCGATATCGGGGTCGGTGAGCGGCGGCTTCATCCGGGTCATCAGGGAGCCGGGCTTCAGCGACGGAGCGTCGGCGATCCAGCTCGCGAGGTGCGCCGAGTCATTGGGGAAGATCGCGCCGGCGATGGTGCCCCGGCTGCCGACGTGGGTCAGGTTCGGTCCGATGACGCCGGGCGACACCCCCTGAATCGTGTGACAGGCGAGACAGGGCGAGTGGAGGAACACCTCTTTCCCGCGTGCGGCGAGGCTCCCCGTGGCCGGGGCCGCGGGTCCGCCCTGCTCCGTTTTCACCCACGCCTGAAACACGGAATCGGCATCGACCAGCACGCGCAGCCGCATGTTGGCGTGCGACGCGCCGCAGAACTCGGCGCACTGGCCGGAGTAGTCGCCCACGGCATCGGCGCGGAACGCGATCCGATTCACGTGACCGGGGATCGCATCCCGCTTGCCGCCGAGCGCCGGCGCCCAGAACGAGTGGATCACATCGGCCGAGGTGATCGCGACCTGGACGGGCCGGCCCACCGGCACGTGCATCTCGTTCGCCGTCGTGATCCCGAGGTCGGGATACTTGTACTCCCACCACCACTGGTGGCCGGTCACCTCGACCCGGAGCGCGTCCGCCGGCGCGTCGCCCGCGGTGGCGAAGATGGTGCGCACCGTGGGCACCGCGACGAACACGAGGATCACCGCCGGCGCCAGCGTCCAGGCGATTTCGAGCACGGTGTGCCCGTGCGTCGGCTTCGGCGCCGGCCGGCCCTCGCGGTGCCGGAAGCGGATGAGCACGATCACGAGCAGCGCCTCCACCACGACGAACACGCCCGCCGCCCACCAGAAGATGTCGGTGAAGAGATGGTCCACGGCCCGACCGAAGTCGGACCGCGGGTGGAGCGTCGATTGTGGATAGGGGCCGCCGCACCCGGAGATGGTGAGCGCGGCAGTGAGCAGCCAGAATCTCAATCGCGGCACGGCGTCGACGGTCCTCGGTGTCGGTCACGAAAGCTCAGGACAGTAGCACGACCCGGCGCCCGAGTCAACGAACTTGCGCCCTCGTACTACTTCACGTTCCGCGCCGCCATCCAGTCCCGGACGTCGCGCTCCAGCAGATCGAGCGGCAGGGCGCCGTTCCGGAGCACCTCGTCGTGAAACGCGCGGACGTCGAAGCCGCTGCCAAGGGCCAGAGCGGCGGAGTCGCGCAGCTCCCGTAGCTTCAACTGGCCGATCTTGTACGCCAGCGCCTGCCCGGGCCAGACGATGTAGCGGTCCACCTCGACGGTGATGTCCTGGTCCGCCTTGGGCGCGTTGTCCTTGAAGAACTGGATCGCCCGCTCCCGGCTCCAACCCAGGGCGTGGATCCCGGTGTCGATCACCAGCCGCACCGCGCGCCACATCTCATAGGTGAGCTGGCCGAACTTCGAGTATGGATCCTCGTACAGCCCCAGCTCCGGGCCCAGGCCCTCGGCGTACAGCCCCCAGCCTTCCACGAAGGCGGTGTAGCCGCCGTAGCGGCGGAACTCGGGCACCCCCGTCATCTCCTGCGACAGCGCGATCTGGAGATGATGCCCCGGCACCGACTCGTGCAGCGTCAGGGCCTCCATCTCCCACTTGGGTCGCGATTTCAGATCGTACGTGTTGACGTAGAACCAGCCGGGGCGACCCGCGTCGGGCGAGCCGGGTTGATAGTACGCGGTCGTCTGCGAGCGGGCGGTATAGGACGGGATCGTCGTCACGCCGTATGGCAAGCGCGGCAAACGCCCGAACAGCCGTATCAGGCCCGGGTCGATGCGCTTGGCGATGTCGCGATAGCCCTGCACCAAGCTCGCCGAATCGGCGTAGAAGAACCGCGGATCGGTCCGCACGAACCGCGCGAATTCGGCGAACGTCCCCTGAAACCCGGTGGACGCGATCACGCTGTCCATCGTCGCGCGGATGCGCCGCACCTCGGCGAGCCCCAACTCGTGGATTTGCTGGGGCGTGAGGGACGTGGTCGTGAACTGCCGCACCCGCAGCGCGTACCACGCGGCGCCGTCCGGCAGGGCGCTCATGGCCACGGTCTCGCGCGCGCGCGGGAGGTACGTGCCGGCGAGATAGTCGCGCAGCCTGCGGTAGGCCGGCGCGACGCGCTCCGTGTAGGCCGCGACCGCCGCGGCCGCGAGCCGCGCTCGCTCTGCGGCGCCAATCGCCGCCGGGAAGTGCGTGAAGGGCTTGAGCAACGGACTCGCGAGCGCGCTGTCGGGGATCAGCTCCGTGATCTGCTGCGGCACGTCGCGTAGGGTGATCCGCGGCGGTGTGACACCCGCGCCGAGGCCCTGCTCGAGCAGCACCACCGTCTGGTCGACGAGCGTGGGGACGCCGTTCAGGCGGGACATAATATCCTCGTAATCGCTCACCCGCGCCGTCGGCATCCGCGCGAGCAGCTGCCCCACGTCCTGTTGCACGCCGCCGAGCTGGGTGACCGCAAGGTATTCGTCGGGAAAGCGGCTCGCTGCGATATGCTCCTCGACTCCCCGCTTGAACAGGTCGTAGTTGAGCCGGTCCGCGGCACCGAGCCGCTCGCGCCGGATGGAGTTTATGACGGCGAGTGGCTCCTGCAGCTCACGCTTGCGCCGCGCGATGGCGGCGAGGGAATTGTCCGTCCAACGGGCGTTCTGTCCCGGGTACCCGACGTCGGTGGCGAACTCCGGGTACTCGGTCATCTGGTATTCCCAGTTGACCCGAAACAGCTCGTGGAGGCGGGTGCTGTCGTCGAGCTGCCGCGGATTCGCGAGCAGCGCGGCATAGCGGTCGTGAACGGATCGCGCCGCCGGGGGCCGTTGCGCGGCCGCCGGCACGCCGGGAGAGACGAGCAGGAGCGCCACGAAGCCCATCACCCAATCAGCCTCGATCACGACGCCGGCCGCTCCGCGGCGGGCGGCCTGACCTCCGCCGCGCGCGGCGCGATCGCCGCGGCGCTCGCCGACCGGAGCGCCCTGTTCAGGGCGGGGAGGTCGCGACCGAGGGCCAGCTTCAGCGCGACGAGCTGCTTCTGAATGTCCGCGGCGAAGATGCGGAATACGTCGTAGGACTGCGCGGTCGGGCGCGCGTCCGTGCCCGCGACGACGCCGACCAGGCCGCTGATCCGCTCGAGCGGCCCTGGCGGAAAGTTGAGGGGGTCCTGGAACGAGCGGTTGCGGACCTGATACAACGCCTGCTCGATGGCGCCCAGGCGCTCACCGAGCGCCCGCGCGAGCGGGGCCAGTCGCGCCGTGTCGGCTCCCACCGCGGCCGCCACCAGGCGGTCGTCGAGCTGGCTGCGCACGTTCCGGATCGTAGCGATCGCGGTGGTCGCCGCGTGGACGGTATCGCGCAGCCGCTTCAGGAAGGCGACCTGCTCCCGCAGCTCGGCCGGCGTCACCTTCGATCGGGGATCGACTTTCAGAGTGAACCGCTGCGCGTACGTCCTGCCGCCGACGCGCAGACGCGCCTGATAGACCCCGGGCAGCACCATGGGGCCGTCGGTCGCCACCCCGACCATTCCCCAAAACGCGGCCGCCTCTGGGGAGCGCAGGTTCCAGGCGAACATGTTCAACCCCGCCTTGCTCGGCGGGCGCGGCGCTGGCGGCGGCCGGCGCGGCCACGGCTTGTCCCGGTCCTTGAGCGTGTCGGAGACGATGCTGTCGATCTTGACGCTGTCCGTCACGCCGGCCTGCTTGAGACTGTCGGTCCGAGCGCGCTTCACGCTGTCCGCCCGAAGGCTGTCCGCGGCGGTGAGGGAGTCCTGCTTGCTGGTGAAGCTGCGGACCACCCGGCCGGTCGCATCGAGCACGTCGAGCCGCACCTCCTGGCCCTTGTCCTTGAGCCAGTAGTAGATCATCGCCCCGGTGGGCGGATTCTTGCCCATGGGGTGCGCATCCGTTCCGCCCGCGAAGAAGCCGCCGCCCCAGTCGACGCGGTAGGCGTCGCGCGGCTTGAAGAGGTAGGCCGCCGCCTTGGGGATCGCGCGCCCCAGCTGTCGGAGCGGGGAGATGTCGTCCAAGATCCAGAACGAGCGCCCGTGCGTCGCCGCCACGAGGTCGCCTTCCTTGATCGCGAGGTCGTGCACCGGGACGATCGGCAGGTTGCGGCGCAGCGACTGCCAGTTCGCGCCGTCGTCGAACGACACCCAGACTCCGCGCTCCGTGCCGGCGAACACGAGCCCGCGCCGCACCGGGTCTTCGCGCACCACGCGCACGAACTCGGTCGCGGGAATCCCCCTCACGATGTTGGTCCAGCTGTGCCCGTAATCGGTCGTCCGATAGATGTAGGGCGCCATGTCGTCCAGCTGGTAGCGGTTCGCCGCGAGGTAGGCCGTTCCGGGCGCGAAGTGCGACGCCTCGATGATCGACACCCGGGTGAACGGCGGCGTGACGTCCTTCCACGTCTTGCCGCCGTCGCGCGTCAGGTGCACGAGCCCGTCGTCCGACCCCGTCCAGATGAGCCCCTTCACGCGCGGCGACTCGGCGAGCGCGAAGATCGTCGCGTAGTACTCTGCCGTCGTCTGGTCCGACGTAATCGGCCCCCCCGACACGCCGAGCGTCGCGGAGTCGTGCCGGGTGAGGTCGGGCGAGACGGCCGTCCAGCTCTGGCCCTCGTTCACGGACTTGAACAGCACGTTGCCGCCGATGTACAGCACCCGGGGATCGTGCGGCGAGATGAGGAGCGGCGCGGTCCATTGGAACCGGTACTTCCCCTCCCCGGCGGGGTGGCCGTCGGGACTGTCCGGCCAGGGGTTGATGATCCGCCAGAAGTCCGTCTTGTGGTCCACGCGGGCGAGGAACCCCGAGTTGTCGCCCCCGAACGTGACGTCGGGGTTGTCGGGTCGCGCCTGGATGTGGCCCGACTCGCCTGCGACGTCGTACCACTCCGCGCGGTCGATGCCACCCGGGAAGCGGCTCGGCCCGCACACGCCCGAGTTGTCCTGCTGCGCGCCGCACACGCGATAGGGGAAGTGATTGGTCGTCGTCACGTGGTAAAACTGCGCGGTCGCGTAATCCTGATCGCTCCAGGTCCTCCCGCCATTGAACGACACGTTGGCGCCGCCGTCGTTTCCCTCGATCATGCGCTGGGGGTCGTTCGGCGCGATCCACATGTCGTGGTTGTCCCCGTGCGGGTCCGGCAAGTGCCGGAACGTCACGCCACCGTCGGAGGACTTGTACGCGAGCACATTGAGCGCGTAGACGGTGTTCGTGTCCTTCGAGTCGGCGAAGATGCGGGAGTAGTACCAGGGGCGCTGCCGCAGCTTCCGCTCGTTGTTGATGTAGCGCCACGTCGCACCGCCGTCGTCCGAGCGGTACACCCCGCCCGCCTCCGCCTCGATCAGCGCCCACACGCGCGCCGGCTTGGCGGGCGACACGGAGAGTCCGATGTTGCCGAGCAGACCCGCCGGCAGGCCAGGATTGCGCGTCAGCTCGGTCCAGGTCTCCCCGCCGTCCGTGGACTTGAAGATCCCGCCACCGGTCCCGCCCGACACGAGCTGCCACGGCTTGCGCTGCGCTTGCCAGAACGCCGCATAGAGCACGTCGGGATTCGAGGGGTCGAGGACCAAATCCGAGACCCCGGTCGAGTCGTTGCGGAACAGCACCTTGCGCCAGGTCTTGCCGCCATCGGTGGTCTTGTAAACGCCGCGCTCGGCATTGGGCCCGAAGGCGTGGCCCTCGAAGGCGTGGCCCTGAGCACCGACCCAGACGGTGTCCGGACTGCTCGGGTGCACTCGGACCCGGGAGATCTGGTGGCTGTCCTCCAGCCCCACATGCGTCCAGGTCCTCCCACCGTCGCTCGTCTTCCAGACGCCGTCGCCGTGGGAGACGTTGCCGCGGATGGGGTACTCGCCCGTGCCGACGTACACGACGTCGGGGTTCGACTCGCTCACGCCGATCGCGCCGATCGTGCCGCCGAAGTACTTGTCGGTCACAAGCAGCCAGGTATCGCCACCGTCCGTCGTCTTGAAGACACCGCCGCCCGTTGTGCCCATCCAGTATTCATTGGGGCGGGACGCCGAGCCGGCGACGGCCACGCTGCGGCCGCCGCGGAAGATGCCGATCTCGCGCCAGGTGAGCGCGGCGAAGACGGTGGAGTCGTATGCCTGGGCGGGCGCGGGCCGCGGCGGCACGACGACGGGAACGACCACGGCGAGCACGGCGCGGAGCGCCGACGAGCGAACGGACACGGGGTTCGACCTCCTGACGATGGGTGAGCGGCGGAGTCACCCACGTAGCACGGAAAGGCCGAACGCCG
>QHTX01000175.1 GCA_003220975.1 Gemmatimonadota bacterium
GCCACGCTCGAGCCCTCCGAACTGTTCAAGGCTCGGTGGTTGATGTCGGACACGACGGCGGCACCCCTCCTCCGCGAGTACTACGGTCGCGGCGGCTGGGAGGATGTGCGTCTGGAGGTGTGCCCGGAGGCGGACGCCGTCAACGCCGAGTTCCAGCGGCAGCCCGAAAAGGGGAGGGAGCGTCACGCCCGACTGAAGCGGGTCTTCAGAGTGCAGCTTGAGGACAGCCGAGCGGCACCGATCGTAAAGTACGTCGCGGCGAAAAGCGTCGGATGGGGTTGGCTGAGCTACCACGCCTACCTCGCAGGCACCCGGCTTGCCGGTCTGGTGCCGCGGGTGCTCGGCCTCCGCAACGGCCTGTTGTGGACGGAGTGGGCTGGGCCCATCCCCAGCCGGGATGAACCCGGCAGCGGAGACGTCACCACGGCCATCGACCCCGGGACAGTGGGTAGGTACGTCGCCCGGCGAGTAGCGCGCCTGCGCCTGGCCGAGGACCCGTTTGCGGGAAATACCGCTCCCGACCCAAACGGCTGGGCCGTGCTGACACAGATCCTGCGGCGCGTCTACGGCGTCCGCCTCGGCCGTCTCAAGTCGCCCGTTCTGCGTCGCTCGCTGGGACGCTACGTCAGCCCGGTCCCGGCACTCGTCGACGGCCGCATGCACCGGCACGAGTGGATTATCACCGACGGGGCGATTCTCAAGACGGATTTCGAACATCACAACTTCGGCAGTGGTGAGCTGAACATCGTGGATCCGGCGTACGACCTGGCCGCCGCCGCGTTCGAGCTCCAACTGTCTGAGGAGGCGGAAGCGGCCCTGCTGAGCGCCTATGCCGAGGAAAGCGGCGACCGAGCGGTGGGGGCCCGGCTGCTCCTATACAAGCTCCTCTACGGCGTCGTCACCATGCGAGAGGCGGTCAGTCAGCGGCCGGTGGACGCTCGACAAAACGACCGCTATCAGACGGCACGGAGGTTCCTGGTGCACGAGATGCACCGTCACTGTGCGACGCGGATTCTCGAGGCCCCGGGAGCGGCGTGGTCGCGTCGGCTCTTCGCCCTCGACCTGGACGGGGTGTTCGACTGTGACGTACTGGGCTTCCCCCACACGAGCGCCAGCGGGCTGACTGCCCTCGCGCTGCTGCAGGGACATCGTTACTCAGTCATCCCGTGCACCGCACGCAGCATCGCGGACGTTCGCAGCTTCTGCCGGACATACGGGCTTCCCGGCGGCCTGGCGGAGGACGGCAGCGTGTTCTACGACGCCGTCGAGGACCGCGAGTGGTCGCTGCTGGATGAGGTCGCCACCGCTCAGCTCGCGCGGTGCCGAGAGGTCATCCGGCAGTTGCCCGAGGTCTTCACCGATCCGGCGTATAGGTACGCCATCCGCGCCTATCGCTACCAAGGCCACGAGACCATTGCCCCAGACCGAGGTGGCTTGGGAGCCCTGCTGGCGCGGGACGGCCTTGATCGGCTCACGTTCAGGATGACCCTGGGAGAGGCTCTCATCGTGCCGCGTGCCGTGAGCAAGGGTCGAGCGCTGCTGGCCGCCAAGCGGCGTCTCGAAGGCGCCGTCGAGTCCGTGGCGGCGATCGGCGACTCCGAGCGCGATGTCTCGATGCTCGAGGTGGCCGACTTCGCGTATGCGCCAGCGAACTGCTCGACAGGAATCCGCGAGCTCGCGCGCCAAGGCAGGTGTCGCATCATGGCTCTTCCCCGCCAACTGGGCCTCTTGGCGGCCGTGCGAGATCTGCTGGGGCGGAGCGCGGCAGGGGACGGCGCAACCGGTTTGCCCACCCGGGTCTGTCTCGAGCCCTACGACGACCCGGTCGTGGGCGTGCTGCGGGCGGCCGATCGAACGCGGCTGCGAGCGCTCCTCGCGGCGTGCGACTGGCGTAGGCTGTGAGGGTCTGGGTGGAGAGGACCGTGCAGCGATGACGGCGGCCCCGTTCCGCATGAGCCGGATCGGCCGCCACGGCGTCGTCTACGGCGCGGGCATCGTCCTGAGCAAGGCGGCCGCCTTCGCCATGTTGCCCATCTATACCCGGTACCTCTCACCCGCCGACTACGGGCTCCTGCAGCTGATCCAGATGGTTCTCGAGGTGGCCTCCATCATCGCGGGATCACGCCTGGGTGCGGGGATCTTCCGCTTCTACCACAAGGCTGAAACCCCAGACGAGCGACGGGCTGTGCTGTCCACGGCGCTGATCGTGCTGCTCACCTCCTACGCCGCCGCGGCGATCGGCATGTATGCCCTGGCGCCCTATGTCGCAGACTTCGCATTCGGTTCGCGCGACCATACGATGCTCGTGCGGCTGGCGGCGGCGAGTCTCGCCTTCGAGAGCCTGGTGCTCGTCCCGCTCGCCTACCTGCGGGTCCGAGATAAATCGACGTTCTACGTGGCTGTGACGACCGCAAAACTGGTGTTGCAGTTGACCCTGAACGTCGTGTTCGTGGTGCATCTGGGCTTGGCGGCCACGGGCGTGCTGCTCAGCACTCTCGTCACCAACGTCGCGACCGGGGCGTTCTTGGCGTGCTACCTCGTCCGGGACGTGGGCCTCCGGTTCTCGAAGGGCTCCGCCCGTGACCTCCTGCGCTTCGGCATCCCGTTTATCGGCACCCAGGTGGCCACCTTCATACTCACATTCGGCGATCGATACTTCCTGCGGAGCGTATCCGACACGAGCGCGGTCGGGTTGTACGGCCTGGCGTACCAGTTCGGGTTCCTGCTCGCCATGATCGGCGAGGTCCCGTTCACGACCGTATGGGAGCCGGCGAGTTTCGAGATCGCCAAGCGACGCGACCGGAACGAACTGTACGCGCGGGGCTTCATCTACTTCAACGTGGTACTCTTGTCCGTCGCCGTGCTCATCATTCTGTTCGCCGGGGATTTTCTGCGAATCGTAGCCGCCCCGGCGTTTCGGCCCGCGGCGGATCTCGTGCCGGTCATCGTGCTCGCCTACGTCCTACAATCGTGGACGATCATGCACTACATCGGCATCCAGATTCGCGAGCGGACGGAGTTCTACACGCTGGCGAACTGGGCGGGGGCGATCGTCGCCCTCGCCGGATATGCGTTGCTCATCCCGCGTCTCCTCGGCCTCGGCGCGGCGTTGGCGACGGTCGCGGCGTTCGCGGTGCGAGAGGGGGCCGTGTATCTGCTGTCCCAGAGGCTCTGGCCCATCCGCTATCGTTGGGGTCCGGTGGTACGCCTGCTGCTCGTCGCGACCGTCGTCTGCGTGGTTGGGCTGCTGCTGCCTCGCCCGAGCCTATGGTTCTCTCTCTCCGCCCGGGGACTGTTGCTGTTGGCGTACTGCGGTGGGCTATGGCACGCCGGAGTCCTGCCGGCAGACGATCGCCGGCTCCTCGGGCGCCCAAGACTCGCGCTCGTCACCATCAGGGAACAACGGTAGCCCGAGGCTCAGCTTTCGAGAATGACCACCGCCGCCGCCACCCCGGGTTGATGCGAGGGGCTGAGGTGAATGTGTGGGACCCCCTTGCGGCGGGCCTCGGCCGCCGCTGATCCGGTCAGGCTCATGGCGGCGCTGCCGCCGTCTACGCGGACCACTTCGACCTGTTGAAACGAGATGCCGCGCGCCGAGCCCGTGCCCAGCGCTTTGAGCAGGGCCTCCTTGGCGGCAAACCGTCCGGCCAACGCTTGGGCCCGGTCGGCCCGGTCGGCGCACGCCGCCAACTCTGCGGCGGTGTAGACCCGCTCCTCGAACCGCCCGCCGTGCAGGGCGAGTGCGCGGGCGATCCGCTGCGTTTCCACGACGTCGAGCCCCACTCCGAGGATCATCGGCCGCTCCTGATGACACCAAGCTAACCGATCGCTCGCTCCAGCTCACGCGCGCACCGCTCGATGCGCGCGTAGGCCTCCTCGAACACGGCGAGCGGCTGGCTCACGGGATCCCGGATCGTGCGGCCGTCCCCGGGCTCCGGGTCGAGATCGCCCAACACGAGCACGTCGCGCTCGGACCGCCCGAAGCGGTCACAGACCTGGCGGCGCTGCGCGGCGTCCATGACGACGACGAGATCGGCCGCGCGGGCGCCGTGCGCCGTCAACAGTTCCGACCGGTGTGCGGAGAGATCGACGTCGTAGCGTGCCGCCGCCGCGACCGCCTCGGGCGGTGAGCGGCGACCAGGTCCGAGAAACCCGGCGGAATCGACCCGCACACCACGCCCCGAGAGCCACGGACGCAGCAGTCCCGCGGCGAACGGGCTCCGGCACATGTTGCCGTGACACACTACCAGCACTGACCGCACAGGGCGGTGGCGGCGCAGCAGCGCGAGCGCCCGGCGCCGGCGCAGCGAGTGCAGCACCCGGTTGCGCACGCCCCCCAGTCGCCAGCGGCCGCTAGCCTCGTTCACCCGAATGCCCGGATCCACTTCCCCTCGGCTTTGGCGAGCTGCAGCGCGCGGGCGGCGCGTGCCAGCAGGTCCTTCGGCTCGACCGGTGTGTAGCGCACGTTGCCGACCGCATCATACCCGGCTCGCAGCTCGGGGGTCGGCATGGCGCGCCGGAACCGTTCGGCGAGCTTGACCGCGCCGACGGCATCCGTGCCCGGCGCGACCACGGCGAACTCCCCCTGCCCCACTCGCCCGATCGCGTCAGAGCGGCGCCCGCCGGCCTGGAACGTCCGGCCCACCACCTGCAGCAGCTCGACGGACGGCTCGCCTTCGAGGGCCGGAGCGAACATCACGCAGGCCGCCGACGTGTTGTGGTGGGCGGCTTGGAGGATCAGCTCGCGGGCGCGACGCGCCAAGCCCTGCGCCGTGTACAGACCCGTCAGGTCGTCCACCACTTTCTCCGTGGGCGCACCGTCGGCTTCGAGCTTGGCGCGGACGTAGGTGTCCAGCGCCAGCAGCAGCTCGTCGGGGTTCAGGGGCAGCGGGAGGAGCTCCCAGATGCCCACGCGAAGGGCGGCGATATGGTCGCGCGGCGTCGGATGGCCCGTCGTCATGAGGAGAATCGGCGTGCTCGTCCCGATCAGCGGATCGTCGCGCAGCGCGTTGCCGAGGGCGAGGCTGTCGCGGTCAGCGAGCCTGGCATCGAGGAGGATCACATCCGGGCGCACCTCCCGCGCCCGCTCGAGCACAGGGGCGCCCGCATACACCCGCAGGACGGAGTAGCCATGTTGACCGAGGAAGCCCTCGAGCTCCCGCAGACCATGGTTCTGGTCGCTCGCGATGAGAATACGCGGCGGACGGGAGAGACGCTTGCGATTTGCCATACGGCTCGGTAACCGTCAGGTCTCCGAACCTGCCGGGTCGAGAGCCTCAGCTAGGAGGTCTGCGGCGCCCAAGCGCGACACGTGGCTGGCACGTAAGGATGGCGGTTGTGGTGGCCCGCGGGGAGCGAAGCCACCACCCGGCGCCCGCAGCGCCCGCTTCTCCGAGCGCGTCGGGCCATGCCGCGATGGTCAACACAGCCGGTTCGCTCCCCTCGGGCCACGGCCCACATCTCGCAAGCTGGATGCCACGGATAAGCCAACCCAGCTCGTTGTGTCTTTGAGACTTGCGCTAGGGCGCGTGGCCGCGAGGCTGCGACCGTGGAGCCCGCGCTCAACATGCGGCTCGGTCGCCACAGCTGGTCCACGGGTCAGAACACGTCCCAGTCGGCGAGCGTGACGTGCCACACGGAGGGCTCGAACAGCTCCGGCCCGCTCTCGGCCAGCCCGCGAGCGAGCAGATCGAACGGGCGGGGGTTGAAGCGCTGCGGCACCCGGACGAAGCCGAGCCGGCGCAGCTCGCCAAACGCCGGGTGCAGACCCATCGTCACAGCGAGCACCGCCCCCTCGCGCCGGTCAGCCTCGAGCCGGGCGCGGATGAGCCGGCGCAGCGCTGCCTCTTCGCCCGCGAGGCAAGCGAAGTCCATGAGCATCGTGCAGCGCGTATCGAACAGGGCCGCCGGACGGGTGACGACGTAGGCACAGAGCCGTTCGCCCCGCGCGAGCGCCCAGACGGCGTATTCACCCTTCGGCTTCTCGAGGAAGCGCCACGTGAGGTAGCGGGAGCTGCGCTCGAGGCCCGTCCCCCGGCTGCGGGCAAGAGCGCGGACCACGGGCTCGAGGCGGTCGTCGAGGCGGTCGAGTCGGACGAGCTGCTCGGTGTCTTCCAGCGTGGGGCGGCGCGATCCCAGGGCGCGGGCGAGTGGTTGGAGCAAGCGACCGAGCCAGCGTCCCGCCGCGCCCAGGTGCATCCGCGAGACGAGCAGCGCGCCCACGTCGAGCGGCGCCACGTAGACCGGCACCCGGGCGACCACGCCGTAGCGATGGTTGCGGACGAAGCTCGGCAGGCTGCGCGCGTTCGGGAACGTGTAGATGAAATCCACGTCCCTGGCAGCGCGCAGGCGCTCGAGCATGAACCCACCCATGGCGCGAAACACGCCCTGGCGACGGTACGCGCTCAGCGTCCCCACATCCTGGATCATGG
>QHTX01000171.1:0-4759 GCA_003220975.1 Gemmatimonadota bacterium
CTTGCCACCCGGCGCAAGCGGCCGCGCGGTCTGCACTACCAGCCGGTCGGATGGGACAGGCCGCTGCTTGAGGAGTTTGCGGACTCGGCTCGTATCGACACGTGCCGCGGTGTCCCGCGGAGCGGCGGGTGCCCGCTGGGCGGCTGCGGAGGGGGCTGCCGCTCCGCGCCGCCCCGTCGTATCGCGCTTGGCGGTCGTGTCGCGGGCCTTCCGCAGCGAATCCGCGACGGCGCGGGCGCGCGCCTGGATCGAGTCGTACTGCCCGGCGCCGTACAGCGTCCGCACCGGGAACGGTGTCGTATCGGGGAGCGCGAACACGCGCACTTGGGCGGTGTCCACCGGCCGTCGGCGTGCACGAAGGCCCACAGCAGCGCGCTCGCGCTCGTGTCCAGCGCGACCGTGACCGTGTCGTACGCCTCGCGCCGGTCGGCCCGCCGGTTGTTGTTCTGGTCCTGAATCGCCTGGAGCAGATAACGCCCGGGCGGGACGTCGCTCAGCTGGAAGTCGCCGGCCGAGTCGGCCACGGTGACGTACGCGACGGTGTCCGGGAGGGGCGCCGCGCGGATCACCGCCTGTCCCAGGGGGCGCTGCTCGACCCACAGCAGTGCCGTCCCCGCGATCGTGGCGGTCGGCACGGCGGGGCCGGTCGAGAACACGATCATCTTCGTCCGCTTGGTCGCGTTGCGCCGCAGGTCGATGATGCCGGGCAGGAGCTCGAGGTGGTACACGCGGTTGGGCTTCCAGCCTTCGTTGGGCTTCACGTGGATCGCGCTGCGGTGCCACGACACCTTCACCCCGCCGGCCACGGGCGACAGCACGACCTGGCGTGCCAGGCCGCTGATGGCACCGGTGCCGCGTCCGCGTCCGCCGCCGCCCCCGCCCCCGCCACCCCCCGCCATTTCGTCGATCACGTCGTCGAACTGGATGACCGCGTCGTCCTTGAGCGCCGGCACGACCGCCCCGGACTCGGGGATCGTGCGCACGACCTGCGGCGGCGTGGTGTCGGGCGGGCCGCCGGGTGGCTCGCCCTGGTTGGCGCAAGCGCCGCTCCCGCCCCACCCCACGGCGATCAGGAGCAGCCGAGCGACTTGAGCTTGTCGGCCAGTGCCTGCCGCTGGTCGCGCCACGCCCGCTCCTTTTCGCGCTCCTGGGCGACCACCTCGGCGGGGGCCCGCGCGACGAAGTTCTGGTTGGTGAGCTTGGCGGCGAGGCCGGACAGCTGCTGCTCCAGCCGCGTCAGTTCGCTCGACAAGCGCCGGCACTCCTGCCGCACGTCGATCGCGTCGGCGAGCGCCACGAACACTTCGCTCCCGTCGGCAAGCACGGCATGCGCGCCGGCACCCCCGAACCCACCGTCAAGATCCAGGTCGGAGAGCTGCGCCAGACGGACGATAGTCTCCCGTTCCCCCTCGAAGGCGGCTCGGATCAGGTCCGTTCTCGGCTTGATCGACGCCGCTAGACGGATCTTCGGAGCGATCCGGTATTCCGCGCGAATCATTCGAATCTTGGAAATGGCTTCCTGAACGCGCGTGAACTCGGAGGCCGCTTCAAGCTTGAGCAGCTGCGGCGGCACGGTGGGCCACGCTGCGGTGACCAGGAGTTCCTCCGGACGACGCCCGGGTAGTCTCTGCCACAGGTCTTCGGTGATGAACGGCACGACCGGATGGAGCAGGCGAAGCACCGTGTCGAAGCAGAAGGCTAGAACAGCCTGCGCGGCGGCGGCGTCGCCCGCCGCGAGGCGCGGCTTCACCGCCTCAACATACCAGTCGGCCAGGTCCTTCCAGGCAAACTCGAAGCAAGCCTTGGCGGCCTCATCGAGGCGGAATGTTTCGAGTTGCTCCGTGGCCGCCACGATCGTGGCGTAGGCGCGGGTCAGGATCCAATGTTCTGCGATGGCAAGCGTGGAGAGATTCAATTTGTCGATCGACTCCACGTCCTCGGGCAGCTGCGCCAGGATGAACCGCCCGATGTTCCAGAGCTTATTCGCGAAGTTGCGCCCGGGAGCGAACGTGGTCTCCAAGTCGCTCGGGTCGAGGATCACGTCGGCGCCGAGCGAGCTGCCCGCGATCAGCGTCCAGCGCAGCGCGTCCGCCCCGTACAGCCGCACGACGTCGAGCGGATCGATGCCGTTGCCGAGCGACTTGGACATCTTGCGGTGTTGCGTGTCGCGCACGGTGCCGTGCAGGTACACCGTCGAGAACGGCCGTGCCCCGAGGAAGTGGTACCCGGCCATGATCATCCGGGCCACCCAGAAGAACAGGATCTCGGGCGCGGTCACCATCGTGTGGCCGGGATAGAAGCGCGCGAGGTCGGGCGTCCGCTCCGGCCAGCCGAACGTCGCGAACGGCCAGAGCCACGACGAGAACCACGTGTCGAGCACGTCGGGGTCCTGCTCCACCGGTCCGCCGCACTTGCGGCACTGGTTTGGGTCCTGCCTGTCCGCCCACTGCTCGCCACACTTCGTACAGGTGAACACCGGAATCCGGTGTCCCCACCACAGCTGCCGCGAGATGTTCCAATCGCGGATGTTGTCCATCCAGTTCACGTAGGTCGCGTGCCAGCGCTCCGGCACGAGGCGGTACTGCCCCTCCCGGTACGCGGCGAGCGCCGGCTCGGCGAGCGGCTTCATCTTCACGAACCACTGGTCGCTGAGCCGCGGCTCCACCACGGTCTCGCAGCGGTAGCAGTGGCGCACCGCATGCCGATGCGGCTCCACCTTCTCGAGCAGCTGCCGCTCGCGCAGCAGCTGCACGATGACCTCGCGGGCCTCGAACCGATCGAGTCCCACCAGTTGCGGCGGAACTCTCTTTGCATCCCCCTTCCGTCGTTCCGTCTTTCCGTCCTCCTCCCCCATCGTCCCGTCTTCCCGCATGATGAGGGGCGCCTCGAGCCCGTGTCGCTGCCCGATCTCGAAGTCGTTGGCGTCGTGTGCCGGGGTCACCTTCACGAAGCCGGTGCCGAACGCCGGATCGACGGCCTCGTCCGCGATGATCGGGATCGCGATGTCGGTGATCGGCAGGCGCGCGGTCTTGCCGATGAACGCCGCGCGCCGCGCGTCCTTGGGGTTCACGGCGACGGCCGTGTCGCCCAACAGCGTCTCGGGCCGCGTGGTCGCCACGGTGAGATACGGCCGCGGGCCGCCCTCTACCGGATAGCGGATGTAGTACAGGTTGCCGGTCTCGTCCTGGAACTCGGCCTCCTCGTCGGACAGCGCGGTGCCGCAGTGGGGGCACCAGTGGATCACCCGGTGGCCACGGTAGATCAGACCCTCGTCCCACAGACGCACGAACACTTCCCGCACCGATCGCGAGTACGCCGCGTCGAACGTGAAGCGGGTGCGGCTCCAGTCGCACGAGCAGCCGATCACCTTGAGCTGCTCCAGGATGGCGTTCCCGGTCTGGCGCACGAACGCCCAGGTCCGCTCGACGAACTTCTCGCGACCGAGGTCGAAGCGGGTCTTGCCCTCCTCCGCGAGCAGCCGTTCGACCACGTTCTGCGTGGCGATGCCGGCGTGATCGGTGCCCGGCAACCACTCTGCGGCCCGCCCACGCATCCGCTCGAAACGGATCAGCACGTCCTGGATGACATTGTTGAGCCCGTGACCCACGTGCAGGATGGCCGTGACGTTGGGCGGCGGGATCACGATGACATACGGCTCATGCGGCGAGTCGGCACGGGGCGTGAACACCCCGCGCTCGAGCCACCGCTGGTACAGCCGGCGCTCGACGTCGTGCGGGTTGTATTGGGGCGGCAACGCGAACCGGGGCTCGGGCATTCCTTATTATAGGCAGGGCGCGAAACGGCGCGGGAGGGCGCGGAACGGCGGGCGTTCCCGGCATTCCGCGCCTTTCCGCGCCTTCCCGCGCTCGCTAGAATACCCTCCCATGCCCGACGAATCTCCGGCGCTCCCCACGAGCCGCATCGCCCGCTGGCTCGCGACTGGGATCCTCATTCTGCTCTTGGTCGCGCTCTACTTCCGCGAGGGGCGGCGCCTCCTGCCCCTGACGGCGCCTCCCGCGGGCGTCCCGGTCCCCCCCCCTCCGGCCGCTTCGCCTGCGTCCCCGCCGGGGACCGCCCAGCCGACTCCCTGACCTGATGGCCGCCGCCGAGATCCGTGTCACGCTCCCCGACGGGAGCGAGAAGCGACTGCCCGCGGGCGCCACCGGCGCCGACCTCGCCAAAGCGATCGGCCCCGGGCTCGCCAAGGCCGCCCTGGCGGTGCGCGTGGACGGCCAGGTGCGCGACCTCGCGCGCCCGCTCCCCGACGGCGCGAAGGTCGCGATCCTCACCGACAAGGATCCCCAGGCGCTCGACGTACTGCGGCACTCGTCGGCGCACGTGCTCGCCACGGCCGTGCGACAGCTGTTCCCGCGCGCCAAGATCGGCTTCGGTCCGCCCATCGAGGACGGCTTCTACTACGACTTCGAGGTGCCCGCGCCGTTCACGCCCGAGGACCTGGCGCAGATCGAAGCGAAGATGCGCGAGGTCACGGCGGCGGACTACCCGTTCGTCCGCGAGGAGGTGGACCGCGCGGCGGCCAAGCTTCGCTTCGCCGATGATCCCTTGAAGCTCGAGCGCATCGACGACCTGGGGCCCGATGAGGTGATTTCGATCTACACCGACGGCCCCTTCGTGGACCTGTGCCGCGGCCCGCACGTGCCGAGCACCGGGCGCATCAAGCACTTCAAGCTGCTGCACGCCGCCGGTGCGTACTGGCGCGGCGACGAGCGCCGCCAGATGCTGCAGCGCATCTACGGCA
>QHTX01000171.1:4845-17524 GCA_003220975.1 Gemmatimonadota bacterium
GGAGGACGTGGGCCCCGGCCTGATCTTCTGGCACCCGAAAGGCGCGATGATCCAGTTTCAGCTGCGGCGTTTCATCGAGGACACGATCCTCGAGCGCGGCTACTCGCTGGTCTACACGCCCAACATCACCCGCGAGGAGCTGTTCCTGCGCTCGGGGCACCTCCCGCTGTACGCGGCGAACCAGTTCCCGCCCATGGCCGCGGGGGAGGGCGAGGCGGAGTCCGTGCGCTATCGGGTCAAGCCGATGAACTGCCCGATGCACATCCTCATCTACGCCGCGCAGCAGCGCAGCTACCGCGACCTGCCGGTCCGCCTCGCCGAGATCGCCAATTTGTACCGCAACGAGCGCTCGGGGACGCTGCACGGGATGTTGCGCGTGCGCGGGCTCACCATGGACGACGCGCACATCTTCCTGCGCGAGGACCAGATCGAGCAGGAGATCTTCCAGCTGCTCGATCTCGTGGAGCTGGTGCTCGGGAAGACCTTCGGCCTTTCCTATCGGCTCGACCTCGCCACGCGGCCCGACAAGAAGCTGGGCACCGACGCGACGTGGGACCAGGCGGAACGCGCGCTCGAGCAGGCGCTCAAGCACCGCGGCGCCACCTACCGCGTCGACCAGGGCGGAGGCGCGTTCTACGGACCGAAGATCGACATCAAGTTCAACGACGCCATCGGGCGCGAGTGGCAGGGGGCGACGATCCAGCTCGATTTCGAGCAGCCCGAGCGCTTCGGACTCGAGTACACGGGCGAGGACAACCGGCCGCATCGACCCGTCATGATCCACCGCGCGATCTTCGGCACGCTGGAGCGGTTCGTGGGCTTTTTGATCGAGCACTTCGCCGGTGCATTCCCGCTGTGGCTCGCGCCGGAGCAGGTGCGCGTTCTGCCGATCAGCGACGATCAGCTTCCCGCCGCGCGGGAGGTTCAGTCGAAGCTGCGCGCCGCAGGACTGCGCGCGCACCTGGATGAGCGTAACGAGACGCTGAACTACAAGATCCGCGACGCCGAAACCCACAAGGTGCCCTACATGGCCGTCGTCGGCCAACGGGAGGCCGAAGCCGGGACGGTCGCCGTGCGGGTGCGGGGATCGGGCAAGAAGCAGGAGGTCGTGCCACTCGAGGAGTTCGTTAAGCGCCTGCAGGCCGAGAATCGCACCCGCGCCTTGAGTCCATTAACTTGAAGCAGGGGCCTATGTCGGACGCGAACACTCCAGTCATCGTGAGCGCGGTGCGCACGCCCGTCGGGAGATACCTCGGCGGCCTGTCCCCGCTTCCCGCCCCGCGCCTCGGCGCGATCGTGATCAAAGAGGCGGTGCGGCGGGCGGGCGTCGACGCCGCCCTCGTGGACGAAGTCATCCTCGGCAACGTGCTCCAGGGCGGTGAGGGCCAGGCCCCCGCCCGCCAGGCGGCGATCCACGCTGGCCTCCCGGGGACGATCCCCTCGCTCACGGTCAACAAGGTCTGCGGCTCCGGCCTCAAGGCCGTGATGCTCGCGGCCCAGGCGATCAAGGCGGGCGACGAGCAGTGCGTCGTGGCGGGCGGCATGGAGTCCATGTCTAACGCCCCCCACTACGTGTACGGGATGCGCGGCGGCATCAAGGCGGGGAACAGTCAGCTCGTGGACGGCATGATCCACGACGGCCTGTGGGATTCGTTCTCGAACACCCATATGGGGAACCTCGCCGAGTACACCGCCAGGAAGGCGGGCGTCTCGCGCGACGACCAGGATCGCTTTGCCCTCGCCAGTCACCAGAAGGCCGTGGCGGCGATGGAAGCGTGCCGCTTCAAGGCGGAGACGGTGCCGGTCGAGATCCCCGGCAAACAGGCCCCGATCGTGGTGGACAAGGACGAGGGGCCCCGCAAGGATACCTCGCTCGCGGCGCTGGCCGCGCTCAAGCCCTCGTTCGAGAAGGACGGCACCGTGACGGCGGGAAACGCGCCCGGCCTGAACGACGGCGCGAGCGCGCTCGTGGTGGCGTCGCTCGCGTTCGCCCGGGCGCACGGCCTCGCGCCGCTGGCGCGGATCACCGCGTACGCCACCGGTGGCGGCGAGCCGAAGGATCTGTTCTTCGCCCCCATCGTCGCGGTGCAGCACCTCATGGCGAAGGCCAAGACGAAGATCGCCGACTACGATCTGATCGAGGCGAACGAGGCGTTCGCCGTGCAGGCGCTCGCCGACGGGCGCGCCCTGGGGTGGGACTGGGACCGGGTGAACGTGAACGGTGGGGCGATCGCGCTGGGACATCCGATCGGCGCCTCGGGAGCGCGCGTGCTCACGACGCTGCTCTATGCCTTGAAGGAACGGAAGCAGGTGACAGGCCTCGCCACCCTCTGTCTGGGTGGCGGCAACGCAGTAGCCCTCAGCGTGGAGATGTTCTGATGCGGGACTCGTCGCTCGCCTTGGCGCCGGCGCATGTGGCGCTGCGCCGCACCGCGGCCGTGGTGCTCGGAGCGACGCTCGTCGCCGCCGCCGCGCAGATCTCGATTCCGCTCCCGGGCACCCCGGTGCCCATGACGCTGCAGCCGCTCGCGGTGCTGCTCGTGGGCGGCCTGCTCGGTCCCGGGCTGGGCTCGAGCGCGCTGATCCTGTACCTCGCCCTGGGCGCCGCGGGTCTCCCGGTATTCACGCCCTACGGCGTGCCCGGTCTGGCGCGCCTGCTGGGACCGACCGGCGGCTACCTGCTCGCGTATCCCGTCGCGGCCTTCGCGGTCGGGAAGGTCGCACCGGACGGCCGGCGGTTGGGGCGACTCGCGCTCGCCGTGCTCACCGGGCTGCTGCTGATCCACCTGGGCGGTCTGGCGCAGTTGCTCATCCTCACGGGCAGCGCCGGCCTCGCGCTGCGACTCGGCACGCTGCCGTTCATCCTGGGCGACCTGTTGAAGCTCGGGATCGCCGTCCTCATTCTGAAGCCGACCCTGACTCCCCTGCGCGCGCGCCTATGACGGCGCGCGTTTCGTTTGTGGGGCGCGCGTGAGGGTCGCCGTGGTGGGCGCGGGCACGATGGGCCACGGCATCGCCCACGTCTTTGCCCAGCATGGCTGGGACACGGCGCTGCTCGACGTGTCCCGCGCGGCGCTCGACCAGGCGCGAGAGGCCATCGCCCGGAACGTCGAGCGCCAGGTAAAGAAGGGAGCGGTGAGCAGGGAGCAGGGAGCGGGCACGTTGGACCGCATACAGATGGATACGTCGCTCGAGGCAGCGGGCAAGGCGGACCTGGTGGTCGAGGCGGCGACCGAAAAGCCCGAGGTCAAGTTTCCGATCTTCCGCGAGCTCGACCGCCTCGCGCCTGAGACGACGCTGCTGGCGAGCAACACCTCCGCGATCTCGATCACGACCCTCGCCGCCCAGACGGGGCGGCCGGCCCAGGTGATCGGGATGCACTTCATGAACCCGGTGCCGGTGATGCCGCTGGTCGAGGTGATCCGCGGCCTCGAGACGTCGGACGAGACCGCACGCCGCACGCTCGAGATCGTCCGCGCCCTCGGCAAGACCCCGGTCGAGGTGAACGACGCGCCCGGGTTCGTGTCGAACCGCGTGCTCATGCCGATGATCAATGAGGCGATCTTCTGCGTGATGGAGGGGGTCGCGACCCCGGAGGCGGTCGACACGGTGATGAAGCTGGGGATGAATCATCCGCTCGGGCCGCTCGCGCTCGCCGACCTGATCGGGCTCGATGTGTGCCTCGCGATTCTCGACGTGCTGCATCGCGATCTGGGCGACGACAAGTACCGGCCGGCGCCGCTGCTCCGGAAGATGGTGGCCGCGGGGCGGCTGGGGCGGAAGAGCGGCCGCGGTTTCTATGTCTATCGCGATTGAGGCGACGGGTCTCTCCGAAACGCAGCGCCAGATCGTGGACCTGGCGCGCGAGTTCGCCCGCACGCGCATCGAGCCGCACGCCGCCGAATGGGACCGCACCGGCTACTTCCCCCGGGACGTGCTCGACGAGCTGGGCCGGCTCGGCTTCCTCGGGATGTGCACGCCCGAGGCGTTCGACGGCATGGGGCTCGACACGCTCACGTATTTTCTCGCGCTCGAGGAGATCGCGGCGGCCGACGCGAGCATCGCGATCTCCGTGTCGATCCACAACGCGATCCCCACGACCATGCTGGTGCGCCACGGCAGCGCGGCGCAGCAGGAGCGGTGGCTTCGGTCCATGGCGCGGGGCGAACGGCTCGCCGGGTTCGCGCTGTCCGAGCCCGAGTCGGGCTCGGACGCCGGAGCGCTCGCCACGCGCGCGGTGCGCGACCGCGACGGCTGGCTGCTGTCCGGCACCAAGGCGTGGGCCACGAACGGCGGCACGGCGGACCTGATGGTCGTCATGGCCCGCACGGAGCGCGGCATATCGGCCTTCATTGTGCCGACCGACGTGCCGGGTTATCGTCCCGGGAGGCCCGAGGACAAGATGGGCCTGCGCGCCTCGAATACGGTCGCGATCGCGCTCGAGGACGTGCGTTTGCCCGCCGATCACCTCTTGGGCGAGGACGGGCAGGGGTTCCGGTACGCGATGGAGGGGCTCGACGTGGGCCGCCTGGGGATCGCGGTCCAGGCCGTCGGCATCGCGCGTCGGGCGCTGGAGCACGCCGTCGCCTACTGCGCCGAGCGCCGGCAGTTCGGCGCGGCGCTGCGGGAGTTCGAGGCGGTGCAGTTCAAGCTGGCGGACATGGCCACGCGCGTGGAGGCCGCCCGCGCCCTCACCCACGCGGTCGCTGGTCGCATCGACCGGAGCGAGGGCTTCACGACGCAGGCGAGCATGGCCAAGCTGTTCGCGTCCGAGACCGCGATGTGGGTCACGACGCAGGCGGTGCAGCTGTTCGGCGGCTACGGTTACATGCGGGACTTCCCGGTCGAGAAGCTGTTCCGGGATGCGAAGGTCACGGAGCTCTATGAAGGCACCAGCGAAATCCAGCGGATCGTCATCGCCCGCGGTCTCTATCCTCGAGGCTGAGGTGGGGCGTCGCCCCGCCCGTAAGGTCGGGGCCTCCGGGGGCTTCCCGCTGTTCGACCGGCTCGCGGAGCACGAGCACGAGCAGGTGAGCGCGTACTACGATCCGACCGCCGGGTACCGGGGCATCATCGCGATCCACTCGACGGTGCTGGGGCCCGCACTCGGCGGCACGCGGTTCTGGAACTACGCGAGCGACGAGGAGGCGCTGGTCGATGCGCTGCGACTGGCTCGGGGCATGACGTACAAGGCCGCCGTCGCGGGGCTCAATCTGGGCGGCGGCAAGAGCGTGATCATCGGCGACAACCGCACCACGCGGCGCGAGGCGCTGTTCCGCGCGCACGGGCGGCACGTCGAATCGCTCAAGGGGCGCTACATCACCGCCGAGGACGTGGGCACCACTACCGGCGACATGGAATACATCAAGGCCGAGACGAACCACGTCACCGGCCTGATCGGGAAATCGGGGGACCCGTCGCCCGTCACGGCGTACGGGGTGTACCGCGGGATGAAGGCGTGCGCCCGGCACCGCTATGGCGCGGACAGCCTGAGCGGGAAGACCGTGGCGCTGCAGGGGTGCGGCTCGGTCGGCTACCATCTGGCGCGACTGCTCCACACCGAGGGCGCGCGCATCGTGTGCACGGACATCGACCCGCAGCGGGTAAAGCGCGTGGTCGAGGAGGTCGGCGCGCAGGCGGTGGCGACGGACGCGATCTATGACGTCCCGGCCGACATCTTCGCGCCGTGCGCCCTCGGTGCCGTGCTCAACGACGAGACCGTCCCGCGGCTCAAGGTGGAGATCGTGGCGGGTGGCGCGAACAACCAGCTGGCCGAGGACCGCCACGGCGACCTGCTCGAGCAGCGGCACATCACCTATGCCCCGGACTACGTGATCAACGGGGGCGGGCTCATCAACGTGAACGCCGAGCTCCACGGCTGGGCCCCGGAGCGAGCCCGCTCCAAGGCGGGGGAGATCTACGACACCATCCTGCGCGTCTTTGAGATCGCGCGGGAGGAGGGGATCCCCAGCTACCGGGCGGCCGATCGGCTCGCGGAGCAGCGCATTGCGGCGATCGCCGGGGTACGGCGCAACTTTGTCTGAGCAGATCTACGTCGGCGCCGACCACGCGGGCTTCCGCCTCAAGCAGAAGCTCGTCGACGAGCTCGCGCGGCTCGGCTATGAGCCGGTGGACGTGGGGCCGAAGGCGCTCGATCCGGCGGACGACTTCCCCGACTACGGGCGACCGGTCGCCGCCGCGGTGAGCGAGGGGAAGGTGCGGCGCGGCATCCTCACCTGCGGTACGGGGCTGGGGATGGCGTTCGTGGCGAACCGCTTTCCCCACGTGCGGGCGGCCGTCGCCTGGAGTCCCGAGATCGCGGAGCTGGCGCGCCGCCACAACGACGCGAACGTGCTCGTCCTGCCGGCACGGTTCGTGAGCGAGGAGGAAGGCATGGAGATTCTCCACAAGTGGCTCGACACGACGTTCGAGGGCGGGCGCCACGAGCGGCGCGTCGCGAAGATCGACTCGTGATCGACCGTCGCGCGCCGCTCGCCAAGGCGGACCCGGCCATCTTCCAGCTGATTCGCCGCGAGGTGGAACGGCAGGAGCACGGCCTCGAACTGATCGCGAGCGAGAACTTCGTCACGGTCGCGGTGCTCGAGGCGATGGGCTCCGCGCTCACCAACAAGTACGCCGAGGGCCTGCCGCGGAAGCGCTACTACGGCGGCTGCGAGGTCGTCGATGAGGTCGAGCAGCTCGCGATCGATCGCGCCAAGGCTTTGTTCAAGGCCGAGCACGCGAACGTCCAGCCGCACTCGGGCGCGCAGGCGAACATGGCTGCGTACCTCGCGGTCGCGAAGCCGGGCGACACGCTGCTCGGGCTCGCGCTGCCGCACGGCGGGCACCTCACGCACGGCGCCCCCGTGAACTTTTCGGGCACGCTGTTCCGCGCCGTGCAATACGGCGTCCGCGAGGACACCGGCCGCATCGATTACGACCAGGTGCGTGAGGTGGCGCGCCGCGAGCGGCCGCGCATCCTCATCGGCGGCGCCTCCGCCTACGCCCGCATCATCGACTTCGCGGCGCTCAGGAGCGTCGCCGACGAAGTGGGCGCCATCTTCGTCGTGGACATGGCGCACTTCGCCGGGCTCGTGGCCGCGGGGCTGCATCCTTCGCCGGTCCCGCACGCGCAAATCGTCACGACCACGACGCACAAGACGCTGCGCGGCCCGCGCGGCGGGATCATCCTGTGCCAGGAAGCGTTCGCCAAGGAGGTCGACAAACAGGTGTTCCCGGGGATCCAGGGCGGCCCGCTCGAGCACGTCATCGCGGCGAAGGCGGTCGCGCTGGGCGAGGCGCTCACCCCGGAGTTCAAGCGGTACGCGCAGCAGGTGGTGAAGAACGCCCAGGCCCTCGCCGCGGCGCTCGTGGACCGGGGCTACGCGATCGTCTCGGGCGGCACCGACACGCACCTGATGCTCGTGGACCTGCGCCCCAAGAACGTCACCGGGAAGGAGGCGCAGGAGCTGCTCGACCGGGCGTCGATCACCGTCAACAAGAACACCATCCCCGGCGACCCGCAGAAGGCGTTCGTGACGAGCGGCATCCGCATCGGGACGCCCGCGGTCACGACCCGCGGCTTCACCGAGTCGGAGATGGAGACGGTGGCAGGCCTGATCGACGACGTGCTCACGAAAAAGGACGACGCCACCATCGCCCGCGTCAAGGCCGAGGTGCGCGAGCTCACGGCGCAGTTCCCCCTGTACGCGGCTCCCCTCCCGTCCCCGGCACGGGCGACCGTCGCTTCGCGCCATGACGGATAGCAGCGCCGGCAGCGGCGGCGGCGGGGGCGGGTCGTCGGGCCGGCCCTCCCGGGGCTCGGGCTCGTTCACCGTGCACCTCGCCGAGGAGCTCGAGGTCTACTTCAACGAGGTGGCCCACGGCCGCCCCGTGGGCTTCGTCGCGTCGGCCAAGTGGAAGCCGCCCACCGACATCTTCGAAACGGACGACGCGCTGGTCGTCTGCATGGACATCGCCGGCATGCGCTCCGAGGATTTCAGCGTCCAACTGGCCGACGGGATCCTCACGATCGGGGGCGAGCGCAAGGTGCGGCGCGACGGCAAGCCGCACTACCACGCGATGGAAGTCCAGGTGGGCCCGTTCGAGCGCCGCTTCCGCCTCCCCGTGCGCGTCGATCCCGAGAGCATCCGCGCCAACTACGAGCACGGCTTCCTCGAGGTCCGGCTCACCAAGGTGCCGGTGCGCTCGTCGGGGACGCAGTCGGTGAAGGTGGAGTAAGTGGACCAGCTGCCCGTCCTGCCGCTCGGCCAGCTGGTCGTGTACCCGCACGTCGTGCTGCCGCTCGCGCTCACGGACCCGTACGCCGCGCAGCTCATCGACGAGGTGGTGCAGGGCAACAAGCGGGTGCTGCTGGGCGTCGTGCGGCCGGTGGGCGGTACGGAGCCGCCCGAGGGCGCGGTGATGCAGGCGCGCGCCGACGAGCTGTACGAGGTCGGCACGCTGAGCACCGTCGTCCGCATGCTCAAGCTCGGAGACGGCTCGGTGCGCGTGATGGTGCAGGGGCTCGACCGGGCGCGGCTCGTCGAGATCACGCCCGCCGACCACTGGCTCGTGGCGGGCTACGAGACCCTGCCGTCCACTGGGGTGGAGGACGCCCGCACCGAAGCGTTGAAGCGCACCGTCCACGCGCAATTCTCCCGCGTCATCGACATCGCTCCGTACCTGGGTGAGGAGCTGCACGAAGTCCTCGCCGGCATCACCGACGCCGCCAAGCTCGCCGACTTCGTCGCCGCAAACCTGGATCTGGCACTCCCCGCCAAGGCCGAGCTGCTCGCGATCGACGAGGTGAACCGCCGGCTCGAGCGGCTGGCCGAGCTGATGGGCCAGGAGCTGCAGGTGCTCGAGGTCGGGAGCCAGATCCAAGAGAAAGTGCGGACGCGGCTCGACCAGAACCAGCGCGAGTACGTGCTGCGCGAACAGCTGCGCGTGATCCGCCAGGAGCTGGGCGAAGAGGAAGGCGAGGACGAGCTCGCCGAGCTGGCGCGCCGGCTCGAGGAGGGGGGGCTGTCGCCCGAAGGGAAGAAGGTCGCCGATCGCGAGCTCAAGCGGCTGCGGCAGATGTCGCCGCAGTCGGCCGAGTACCACGTGGCGCGCACTTACCTCGAGGTGCTCGCCTCGCTGCCGTGGAGCCGCACGTCCACCGACCGGCTCGACTTGAAGGGGGCGCGCGACATTCTCGACCGCGACCACTACGACCTCAAGACGGTGAAAGAGCGCATTCTCGAGTACCTCGCCGTGCGTACGCTGAACCCCGAGGCGCGGGGCAGCATCCTGTGCTTCGTGGGCCCGCCCGGCGTGGGGAAGACGTCCCTGGGGCAGAGCATCGCCGAAGCCCTGGGCCGCCGCTTCACCCGCGTGTCCCTGGGCGGGGTGCGCGACGAGGCCGAGGTGCGCGGCCATCGCCGCACCTACGTCGGCGCACTGCCGGGACGCATCATCCACGCGCTGCAGCGCTGCGAGACGCGCAACCCGCTTCTCATGCTCGACGAGGTGGACAAGATGGGGGCCGACGTGCGCGGCGATCCGACCGCGGCGCTGCTCGAGGTGCTCGATCCGGCGCAGAACGGCGCCTTCGTGGACCATTACCTCGAGGTGCCGTTCGACCTCTCCGGGGTGATGTTCATCGCCACCGGCAACAGCCTCGCGCCGATCCCCGATCCCTTGCTCGACCGGATGGAAGTTCTCACCTTACCCGGGTACACCCCCGGCGAGAAGCTCGCGATCGCCAAGCGCTACCTGCTCCCGCGCCAACTCAAGGAGACGGGCCTCCAGGCCGAGCGGGCGAGCGTCGCCGACGGGGCGCTCGAGCGACTCATCGGGGAATTCACGCGGGAAGCGGGCGTGCGCCAGCTGGAACGCGAAATCCAAGGCGTGCTCCGCAAGGCCGCGCTGGAGGTGGTGGAGGGCCGGGCTCGGTCGGTCAAGATCTCCGCCAAGAACCTCGAGAAGTACGCCGGCCAGCCCAAGGTCCAGAGCGAGGTGGCCGGGCGCAGCCCCGAAGTGGGCGTCGCGACGGGGCTCGCATGGACGCCCGTGGGCGGGGACATCATGTTCATCGAGGCGATCCAGATGCCGGGCAAGGGGCAGATCACGCTCACCGGCCAGCTGGGCGACGTCATGAAGGAGTCCGCGCAGGCGGCGTGGAGCCTGCTGCGCGCCCGCGCTGGCGCGCTCGGCATCCCGCTCGAGGCGTTCACGCAGACGGACGTGCACCTGCACGTGCCGGCCGGGGCGGTCCCCAAAGACGGCCCGTCGGCCGGTATCACGATCGCGGCCGCCCTGGCGTCGCTCTTGTGCCGGCGCCCCGCGCGCCACGACGTGGCGATGACGGGCGAGCTGACGCTGCGCGGGCGGGTGCTCCCGATCGGCGGACTCAAGGAGAAGCTGACCGCGGCGGCGCGCGCGGGCGTGAAGACCGTGCTCGTGCCGGCGCGCAACCAGAGCGACATCGTCGAGGTGCCGGACGAGGTGAAACAGCTGCTCGAGATCAAGCCGGTGGAAACGATCGACGAAGTGCTCGAGCAGGCGCTGCTCGAGTCGCAGCTCCCCAAGCCCGTCGCGGCGTTGCGGGCGCGGCCGTCGGGGCCGGCGGAGGCGCGCCCGTGAGCGACTTCGCCACCCTGGAAGAGGCCTTCCAGCGCATCGGGCAGCAGGACGCCCGCTACCACGAGCGCGGCTACCTGTTCGTGCTCGCGGCGCTCGAGTACGCGCAGGGGCGGCTGCCGGCGCGCCGCCATCTCACGGGCGCGGAGCTCGCGTGGGCGTGCCGGGACTTCGCGCTCGAGCAGTTCGGGCTCCTCGCGCCGACCGTGCTCGGTCACTGGGGTATCGCGAGCACCGCGGATCTGGGACGCATGGTGTTCACGCTGATCGACGTCGGGCTGCTCGCCCGGCAACCGAGCGACAAGCCGGAAGACTTCGATCGAGTCTACGATTTCGCGGAGGTGTTCCGGGCCGGCTACCGCTGGCCCGGCGTGGAGCGCGGGTAGCAGGGGCGGATCGGGTGAAGGGGGTGCCGCATGGACGACGTGAAGGAATGGCCCGCCTGCAAGAAGTGCCAGCAAGGTCTCCTCATCCCGTTATCGGACTACGGCCGCGACGGAGCGCCGATCACCTACAAGGCCTGGGTCTGCACCAACCCCGAATGCGGCTTCAACATCCGCATCGATAACGGGGAGATCTCGTTCGGTCGCGCGATCGGCCAGAGTTTCAAATAGGCTTGGACGCGGTGCGTGCGCCCGCCGTGAGCGGGCGCTTCTATCCGGGGACGCAGCGCGAGCTGGAGCGCGCCGTGCGGGAGCTGCTCGCCGCCGTGGCGGACGCGCGCCCCGGGCCCGCCCGCGCGGCGCTGGCGCCGCACGCCGGCTACGTCTACTCGGGGCTCACGGCGGCGCATGTGTTCGCGCGCCTCGACGTCCCGCCGGTCGTCGTGATCCTCGCCCCGAACCACACGGGGGTCTGCCGCGCCCGCGGCGGGGCCTCGCTGTGGGAGGCGGGCGCGTTTCGCACGCCGCTCGGCGACGTGACCGTGGACGTCGCGTTCGCACGCGCGTTGCTCGAGGCGTCGCCGCTCGTGGGCGCGGACCACGCGGCGCACGAGCACGAGCACGCCGTCGAGGTCGAGCTGCCGTTTCTCCAGATCCGGCGCGCCGATGTGCGCATCGTGCCGCTCGTGCTCGCGTGGGACGCCTGGGAAGGGTGCGACCTGCTGGGGCGCGCGCTCGCGGCGCTCGTCCGGCGCTGGCCCGAGCGGGTGCTGCTGCTGGCGTCGAGCGACCTGAACCACTATGAGCCCGCGAGCGTCTCCGAGGGCAAGGACCGCCGCGCCCTCGAGGCGGTGGTGGCGCTGGACGGCGCCGAGCTGCTGGCGCGCTGCCGGCGCGAGCGCATCTCGATGTGCGGCCGCGCCCCCGCGGCCACCGTGCTCGCCGCGAGCGTGGCGCTGGGGGGGGGGGCGGGGGCGAGGCACGCGCCGCGGTGGTGCATTACAGTCACTCGGGGATGACGACGGGCGACGACGATGCCGTGGTGGGCTACGGAGGGGTGGTGATCACGTGAATCCCGTTCCCGTTCTCTCGGCCACCGAGGCCGCCGCCTGGGACTCGGCGGCGCGCACCCAGTACCGCATTCCGTCGCGTGTGCTGATGGAGGCGGCGGGTCGCGCGGTGGCCCAGGTGGTCCTGCGCGACTTTCCCGACGTGCTCGCCCGCGGCGTGCTGGTCGCCGCCGGAGCGGGGAACAATGGGGGCGACGGCTGGGTGGCGGCGCGGGCGCTGCATGCCGCCGCCGTTCCCGTGTGGGTGGCGGCGCTCGATCCCAAGACCGACGACGCGATCGACAACCGCGCGCTGGCGCGCGTGGACGGCGTGCGCGAGATCGGGCGGGAGGAGCCGTGGCCCGCCGCCGCCGTGGCCGTGGACGCGCTGCTCGGGACGGGCGCCGCCGGCCCGGCCCGCGGCGACGTGCTCGCGCTGGCGCAGCGGCTCGTCACGTACGGGGCGCCCATCGTCGCCATCGACGGACCCACCGGGCTCGACCTGTCGACCGGCGAGGCGCACGGCCCGCTGCGCGCCGACGTGTCGGTCACTTTCGGGGGCCCGCGCCGGGGGCACCTGCTGGCGCGTGACTGGTGCGGCAAGGTGGTCGTCGTGGACAT
>QHTX01000172.1 GCA_003220975.1 Gemmatimonadota bacterium
CCGGGGGGTGTGACGTACACCTTCACGCCCAGACGCGTGATGTAGGTGACTTGACGCCCTCCCCCCGACGCCGGCGGCGGCGTCGCAGTCTCCACGAACACGACGCTCCAGCAGGCCTGCTTCAGGGAATCCGCGCCGTCGAGCGCGACGCGGACCGCCTGGGCGGAGCGCGCTGCGAGGCGGAGACTCAACGGGAACACCCGCAGGTAGCGCCCGCACGAAGCGGGCAGCTGCCCACTCGGCAGGAAGCGGTGCTCGCCCTTCTCGTCGCGCTCCCAGTCGTTCAGGTAGACGGTCACCTCGGCCACCCGATCGCTCTCGTTCGACACGCTGAACGAGGCGGAACCGCGGCCCAGCGCGTGCGGGTCGAGGAAAAGCTCGACCTGGTCGACCGAGAGCTGGCCGCGCGCTACCCCAGGCACAGCTCCCCCCAACGCGACAAGCGCGGCGAGCGCACCTGCCGCCCACCGCGCCAGACGCCAGACGTGCCGCCCCGACGTCACGGAGCGGTCGCCGTGAAGACCACGTCCATCGTGTACGTACCCGGGGTGTCGAGCGTGTAGTTCCACGCTGTCCGGTAGGACACCGTGCTCGTCGTGCCCGACGTGCCGCCCGCCGAAGCGATGCCCGTCGCCGACGTGCTCAGCGCATTGAACGGCGCGCCACCCGTCACGCTCCACGCGAGGTCGCCCACGGGCTTGTTGGCCCGGGCACCGAGGCCACTCGAACCCCACGTCGCCGTCGCGCCGCTGATCTTGAGGCTCCAGGCCGTGTTCGCCTTCACCGTGGCAGTCAGGGCCGAGAGGTCGTCCTGATGGCCCTGGTTGAACGCCGTCGAGTCCGGCGACGTCAGCGCGCTGCTTGCCGAGCTGAGCGACAGTTTGAGCACTACGGGGACTGTCACAGACGCCGCGTTGGTCAGCGAGCACGGATTCCCGACGCAAACCTGGGCTGAGGCCGGCTGGTACAGGCCGAGCAAGGCCGCCCCCGCCAGAACGAGAGCCAGTGGTCTAAGTGTCATGATGCCATACTCCTATGAGTTGTTGAGCCGCACGCGGGACGCCCGTTGCGCCCGCTCGACACCCCAAAGGGGCAAGGGCTGTGCCTACCTGCTCAATTGCTTGGCGCCGTCAAATTTCTCGACACCACCCCTCCGAACAGCGCCCGAAAATAGCGTTGGAGGGTAGCGAACACAAATGCGCTTCGTCACCCGTCCCGCGTCTTGCGTCTGGCTTAGTGTAAGTGGCGAAATGGCTTAGACAGCAATGCCAGGAGAGATCTCAGCGCCAAAAAACGCTTCATCCGCTCCGAACGGGCTCGCGGACCGGCCCGGCTACCTGATGACGTGATCGGGAGGCCGTGTACTGCAAGAATTTGCACTTGTGGCAGGCTGCAAGATGTCTGGCATGGCCTTCAGACTAGGGAATGCCGAGCCGTTGGCGCAGCGGGACAGGCATGATCGCGACGATATGCTTGATCGGTACGGACAGGGCGAACCCAGGCGCTTGCGGCAAACCCGCCCGATGGACCGCGATCACTTCCCCATCGGCATTGAAGAGCGGACTGCCCGACGACCCGCCGATCGTCATGCCGTCGAACTGGATGACGTCCTCGGTCGCCCGCGAGATGATGCCAGCGGACATCGACGTACGAACCACGGATGAGCGGAGCCGGGCGAACCCGGAGCCTGCCGGATAACCGATGAGCGCCGCGGGCTCGCCCTGTCGCGCCCTAGTCCCGCCCCAGTCGATGGCCGTGAGGTAGGGCCCCTGGTAGCTCCGGACCTTGATGACGGCGAGGTCGCGCTCCTGGGAGGTGGCGACCACATCGGCGTAACGGGCCTGGGACTGATCGGCCATGGTGACCCAGATGGTGTCGGCGCGGGAGTGCAGCGAGTCGGCCACGACGTGCCAGTTCGTGAGCATGTAGCCGTCGGCCGTGATGACGAAGCCGGTGCCGTTGTAATAGTCGCGCCCGAAGCTCGCCGTGATCAGGCCCACCGCGCCCTGGTCTTGCTGTGCGATCGTGGCGAAGTCGCTCGCGCGGATCGCCCGCATCTTCGCATCGAGGTTCTGCGTCTGCCGCTCGGCCGCCGTGACGGCGCGCTTCAGGCTGTCGATGGTCTCCTGCGAGGGAGCGCGGCGCTCGGCCGCGGCAAGCTCATCGCGCATCCGCTGCAGGTCGGCCTGGGCCGCCACTCGCCGCGCCTCACCCGCGGCGAGCTGGGTGCTGAGAGCCGCCTGCGCGCGGTCCAACGCTGCGCGCAGCTCCGCGGTGCGAGTCTCCGCCGCCCGGAGCTGTGTCCGCAGGCTCTCGACCTGAGTAGCCGGAGCGGCCGCGGCGCGGGCCGCCGCGAGTTCCTGACGCAGTCGCTGCGTCTCCGCACGGGCCGAGTCCTCCGCCGTGCGACGCGCCGCTTCCGTCTGCCGCACCTGCGAGGAGAGGAGCCAGTACACCCCGTACACGGCTCCCCCCAGCAGGACAACGAGCACCATCGCGACACCTGAGAGCCACCGCAACTTACGACGGGAGTCCCTGCCGACCTCCGCCGCTACTGCCCGGAGGAACCCCGTCGAGCCGCGCTTCCCCCGCCGTCGCTCTTCCCGAGCCTGCGCGATGGCCTGGCTGATCAAACCCTTGAGAGTCCGCTGGCCGGGCCTGGCCGGGGCGCGGGCGACCGGCATCGCGGGCGACGTCCCGAGTCCCTCGACCAGCAGGACGGGCCCCCCCCGGCCCAGGGCGATGCGGTCGCCCAGCCGAATGGGGATCGGCTCCGCGACGGGCTCGTCGTTGACGAACGTACCGTTGGTCGACCCGAGGTCGCGCACGACCAGGGCGCCCGAGGAGCCGACCGTGAGCTCGGCGTGTACCCGGGATACGACCTTCGATGCCCCGCCGAGATGGACCTCGCACTCGTGCCCCCGGCCCAGCCGGATGCGGACGCCGCGTGCCTCGTAGCGTCGGCCCGTGGCGGCCTCGAGCAGGGTGACGGCGTAGGCGCGGGCCTCGACCGGTGTGCGGCGCCCAGGGAGCCGGGGAACAGGGAGCGCCGCTTCCGACAGGCCGGCGTGCTCTGGTATGGTGGGCGGGAGGCCTTCCGTGACGGCGGCGACCGAGAGCCGGGGGCCGGTCTCGCCCAGCGAGATCAAGTCGCCGGGCCGAAGCACGGCCGGGCCGGTCAGACGGCGGCCGTTCAGGAAGGTGCCGTTGCGACTGGCGAGATCGGCGAGGCGCCATCCCCCGCCGCCATGCCGGAGCTCGGCGTGCACCGCGGAGACGACGCCGGCCCCGGCACTCTCCAACACAACCTCGCACTCGGGGCTGCGGCCCAGTCGCGCGACGTCCCCGCGGACTTCTACTGCCTGCCGCGTGGCGAGGTCGATCAGCTTGAGGTAAGGCACGAGGCGCCGCTCCAGGCGTCTGCCCGGATCAGGCCGTGGCGGGCTTGGCCTTGTTGCGGCGGTCGGGCAAGACGCGGCGGGGCACGCGGGAGCGCCGCACGCCCCGCCGGCGTTCGCTGCCCGTGCGGCGCGCGGCGCCAGACCGCCGCTCGACCGGGACGGTCGCAGGATCCCCGCGGCGATCAGGCCCTGACCGCCGGTCCACACTCGACCGGCGGTCGTCGAGCTGGCGTCGGTCGTCGCGGCTCCGGCGGTCGGGCAGGGGTTCGTAGCCGATGGGGCCCTCGTCGAGCGGGTTGGGGGCCCTAACCTACCGGCGACGAGGCGGCGCGGCTAGTGCGCCCCCCCCTCCCCCCGCAACCGGACATCAACGTCCGCGACCACCTCTTCGGCGTGACCCTTCCGGACCCAGCCGCGGTGCTTGCCGCGGTCACGCACCTCGGTCAATCCCCGCACGGTGACCCGCTGGCCATCCGGGTTCACGAACACGCGCACCACCTCGTCGTCGCCGCGGCGAGCCCAGATGACGCGGTTCGGCCCAGCCTGCTCCACCCGATACACCACATACCCGCGGCGCACCAGCACCTCGCGCGTCACGACGACGACGCGCTCGGCCGGCGCGACGTACACGTACTGGACCGGCTCGGCGTACACCACCTCCGCCCGGGTATAGACGCCCGGACCGCAGGCGGCAAGCGACAGCGCCAGCACGGGAACGAGACGCCTCATCGATCCTCCTGGAAAGGCTCCCTGGTTAAGACCCCGCTCGGCCGGCTGCGTTACCGCGGTGTGACGCCGATCACACGCGGCGCGCTGCTAGCTTACTCCCGCCATGGACAACCTCGCCCATACCCTGGTCGGCGCGGCGCTGGGCCGCGCCGTCGCTGACCGCAAAGCGCCCGCGGCGGGCTGGATCGGTGCCATCGCCGGCAACGCACCGGATTGGAGCGAGCTGCTGGTCAGTCCCGGCGCCTGGGGAGGAGCGCCGGGGTCGGCCCCGGCGTACCTCGTGTATCACCGCGGTATCACGCACTCCTTCGTGGGCGCCGTCATCGAGATCGTCGTGCTGACCGGCCTCGTCGGCTTGATCCTCACGTGGCGGACGCGCGCCGACGCCGGCGCGCGACCTCCGTGGCGCTGGATCGCGGTCTGCGTCGCCGCCGCCGTCGCGAGCCACCTCTACCTCGACTGGCAGGGCTCGTACGGCCTGCGTCCGTTCCTGCCGTGGAGCGGGCGCTGGTATTACGGGGACTGGGTCGCGATCGTCGATTCATTCTTCTGGGCGGTGCCGCTCGTCGCACTGGCGTGGGGCTCCCGGCGCCATTGGGCGCCGGCGCTCCTCGTACTCCTGGTCATGAGTGGGGTCACGACGCTCGTGCTCTGGACGGGGAGGTCGATCGTTGCGGCGTGGGTGCGCCTCGGCGTGACGGCACTCATGGCGGCGTGCGTGGTCGGCTGGACGAAGCATTGGTTCGGTGTCGCCGGGCGGCGGCGTGCCGCGGTCTACGGCCTCCTGCTGCTCGCGGCCTACGCGGCGCTCCAGGGGGCGGCGAGCGCGGTCGTGAAGGCGCGGTCCCGTGACGCGGCCGTACGCCGTTTCGGCCCCGGCGCGACCTGGGCGGCGCTCACGCAGGTGGGACGGCCGTTCCACTGGGAGCCCGTCTGGGCGTCACCCGACAGCATCGCCGGCCCCGGATGGGCCGTTCCCCGTCATCTCGACACGCCGGCCGTCCGGCAGGCGCTCGCCACTCCGCGCGGCCGCGCGCTCGCGCAGTTCGCGCGCTTCCTTGCGGCAGACGTCGACTCGAGCGGCAACGAGCTCAGGGTGTTTCTGCGGGACGCGCGCTTCGACCCGACGGCTCGCCGCGGGAGCTGGGCCGCGGTCGAAGTCAGATTACGGTGAGGGGGGTGGCATCGGAGAAGCTGAGCCCCGAGCCGCGCCGGTCGCCGCCCTGGCGCCGCGCGACCGGGCCGCGCCGTTCGCGCCCCCGGCGGTCCGGCCCGAGGCGGCGCTCCGTCGCCACGCCGAGCCGCTCGACACGTCGCTCGCTGACCCGGCGGTCGAGCCAGCGGCGTCGCTCGCCCTGCACCCGGCGCTCGATGCGGTGGCGCTGTTCGGGGTATTGGGCCATGCAGCAATCTGCTCGGCCCCGGGCACGGCTGCCAGGGTCCCGGGTTCCGTTAGATTGTGCGGCGCCATGACCAGTCCCCCGGTCGATCGCCTCGAGGGCCTCGTGCAAGCGCTCGACCCCGCTTTCCGGCTCGACCAGGAGGTGGTAGTGTCGCCCGAGCGGGCGTTGTATCGCGCCTGGGACCGGATCCTCAAGCGCTACGTCGCCCTGCGGGTCCATCTGGTGCCGGACGCGCCCGGTCGCGCCTGGTTCCTGCGCGAGACGGAAACGCTGGCGGCGCTCGACCACCCCGCGATCCGCCACGTGTATGCCGCCGGGATCGTCGGCCCCTTCGCCTACCGCACGGCGAACTGGATCGAGGGCGAGGGTCTCGCGGAGGCGCTGCGCCGCGGGCCACGCCCGATCCCGACCGCTCACGCGCTGGTGCGCGACCTGCTGGGCGCGCTCGAGCACGCGCACGCGCGCGGGGTGATCCTGCGGCGGATCGTCCCGATCGCGCTGATGCTCGAGCCGTCCGGCCGGTCCGTGATCACCGACCTGCGGTACGCCAACTGGTGCCTGCCGAACGTGCCGCCGGAGGAGCGCGGGGCGGGCGGGGCGTTCGTCGCGCCGGAGATCCGGGCCGGGGCTCCCGGCGAGCCGGCGAGCGACGTGTACGCCGTCGCGGCGCTCGTCTACTGCGTCCTCACCGGCCAGGAGCCCGACGCCGACCCGGCCCGCATCGTGCCGCCGCGACGCCTCCGCCCGGCGATCCCGGCGGCGCTGGAGCGGGTGCTGCTGCGGGCGCTGCAGGCGCAGCCGAGCGCGCGATACTACACCGCGACGGAGATGCTCGAGGACTTCGTCAGCGACGCCGGCGTGTTCCAGGAGCCCGCCGCCACGCCGCAGGTCGCCGAGGCCGGCTACGAGGGGCGGCTGCGGCGGGCGCTGGGCGATGACTACGAGCTGCTCGAGGAGATCGGCTCGGGCGGGTTCGGACGCGTGTACCGCGCGCGCGATCTCGGGCTCGAGCGCGAGGTCGCGATCAAGGTGCTGCACCCGTCGTTCACGGCCGACCCCATGGTGATGGAGCGGTTCCGGCGCGAGGCGCAGCTCGCCGCGCGGCTGCGCCATCCGAGCATCGTGAGCATCTACGACATTATGGGCCGCGCGGGGCTGCAGTGGTACACGATGGAGCTCGTACCGGGCGCCAACCTGGCGCAGCTCGTCGAGCGGCAGGGGCCGCTGTCGGTGGAGCAAACCGTGCGGCTGCTGGACCGGGGATTGTCCGCGCTCGAGCACGCCCACGCCCTAGGGCTGGTGCACCGGGACCTGAAACCCGAGAACATGCTGATCGAGCCGGACGGCCGGCTGCGCATCACGGACTTCGGGCTGGCGCTCGCGCTGCGCGGCGACGGCCGCTTCGGCGGCGCGACGTCGCGCAGCGGCACGCCCCAGTTCGCCGCGCCCGAGCAGCTGCTCGGCGAGAGGGTGGATCAGCGGGCAGACCTCTACTCGCTCGCCGCCGCGGCATACTTCGCGCTGCTCGGCCGCCCGCCGTTCGAGGGCTCCACGCCCGAGAGCGTGCTCGCCCGCCAGACGACCAACGACCTGCCGCCGCTGCACGCGGCGCGCGCCGAGGTGCCGCGGGAGCTGGAAGACGTGCTGCGCAAGGCGCTGGCGAGCGATCCCGGCGCGCGCTACCCCAGCGCGACCGCGTTCCGCGAAGCGCTGCGCCGCTCGCGCGGCGTCCTGTTCCGGCTGCGGGCGCTGCTGCGCGGCGACTGACCGGGCGCCGCTAGCGCCAGCGAAAGATCCGGAGCGCGACCCCGAAGCTCACGAGCCCCCAGGCCACCACGATCGCGAGCGGCGGCCCGAGCTGGGCGAGCGCGGTGCCGTCGATCATCACGGCGCGGAGCGCGTCGTTCAGCGCCGTGAGCGGCAGCGCCTTCACGAACGGCTGCATCGCGTCCGGAAAGCGGGCATAGGAGAAGAACGTGCCTGAGAGAATCCACATCGGCAGCATCACCAGATTCATGAGTCCCGAAACGGCTTCGATCGTGCGCGCGCGGCTCGCGACCAGCATGCCGAGGCCGGCGAACGACAGCGCACCGAGCGTGGTGATGAACCCGAGCGCTACAAACGAGCCGCGCACGCCGACGTGGAACATCCACCAGCCGAAGCCGACCAGCGCCGCGATCTCGAGAAACAGGAACACCAGCCGCGACAGGACGAACGACAGGAGGTAGTGGCTCTTGCGCATCGGCGTCGCCATGTAGCGCTTCAGCAGCTTCTTGGTGCGCGCCTGCACGACCGAGAAGCCCACCCCCCACAGGCCGCTTCCCATGAGGTTCATGCCGAGAAGGCCGGGGATGAGGAAATCGATGTAGCGCGACCCCGGCTCCGTGACGCGCTCGTCGCGCACCACCGCGGGATCGGCCCGGCCATGCGCGCGCTGCACCGCCGCGTCCACCTCGAGGCGCGCGAGGCGGCTCTCGGTGCGGGTCGAGTCGTAGCGGTATACGATCGGATCGCCCGGCAGCACACCGAGGGCGACGCGCCCGGTGCGGAGCGCGAGCCGCGCCTCCCCCGAGTCGAGCACGGTAACGGCGAGGCCGGGGGCTCCCCTCCGCAGCGCCGCCGCGAGCGCGCTGTCTCCTGGCCCCCGCAGCACCGCCACCCGCAGCTCGCCCGGCCCCCGGTTGCGGAACGCAATGCCGAGCGCGAAGGCGAGCACGATGGGAAACCCGAAGACCCAGAAGATCGCCTCCGGCTCGCGGTAGAACTCGCGCATCCGGGCAAGGGTGAGCTGCCCCAGCGGGTGATCACGCATCGCGCAGCTGCCTCCCGGTGAGCGCCACGAAAACGTCCTCGAGCGTGGCGTGGTGGGTGGCGAGCAGCGACAGCTCCGCGCCGCGCCGTTCGAGCAGGGCGAGCAACGCGGGCACGGCGCGGTGCACCTCCGCGACGGTGAGCGCGACGCGATCGGGTCCGAGGCGCACGGTGCGCACGCCGGGCAGCGCCGCGAGGTCTTCCGGCGGCGGCGCCGCCCCAGGGCGGCCCGTGCCGTCCGCGAGCGCGAACTCGACGACGTGCTCCGCGCCGAGCGAGGCGATGAGCGCGCGCGGCGTGTCGAGCGCAATCACTTTGCCATGGTCCATGATCGCCACGCGATCGCACAACCGCTCGGCTTCCTCCATGTAGTGCGTCGTCAGCAACACCGTGCCGCCCGCCGCCCGGAAGCGGCTGATCACGTCCCACAGCTGGCGCCGCGACTGCGGGTCGAGCCCGGTGGTGGGCTCGTCCAAGAACAGGAGCTCCGGCCGGGACACGAGCGCGCACGCCACCGCGAGCCGCTGCTTCTGCCCGCCCGAGAGCTTGCCCACCCACGCCCGCCGTTTCTCCTCGAGCTCGACCAGAGCCAGCACCTCGTCGACGGAGTGCGACGCGCGGTAGAACGAGCGGAACAGCCGGACGGTCTCCTCTACCGTCAGCTTGTCGGCGAGCTGGGTCTCCTGGAGCTGGATGCCCAGGCGCTCACGCAGCGCCCGCGCCTCCGCCCCGTCGGTCCAGCGCCGCCCGAGCACCTCCACCTCCCCGGCGTCGGGCACGGTGAGACCCTCGAGAATCTCGATGGTGGTGGTCTTGCCGGCGCCGTTCGGCCCGAGCAGGCCGAAGCACTCCCCCGTCTCGACCGCGAGGTCAATCCCCGCCACGGCCACGACCTCGCCGTAGCGCTTCACGAGCTGGGCGCAGCGAATGGCAGGGAACACGTCAGGCTGGTTTCTTCGGCTCCGGCGTCATCGCCTGCTTCAGCGCCTGGTCGAGCTGGATGTACAAGCTGCTCACGCCCTCGGTGAGCCCACGGAGCTTCATGTTGATGCCGCCGCCGCGCCCCGCCATCACGGACATCGCGCCGGCCACGTCGCCGATGGTCCCGATGTTCGCGGTGAGCGCGCGTTGCCGCATCTGCGAGGTCTCTTTCGCGATCCGCTCGCACAAGTGCTGGACGGTGTGCGTCGCGGCGGCGCGGTTCGCCTCGAGCTCGGCGACCAGGTGCTTCACGACGTCGACGGTCCGCTGAAACTCGTGGATCTCCTCGATGCGGCGCAGCTGCTCGGGGCTGAATTTCTGCTGCGCCATGGGCGCGCTCAGGGCTTGCCGTCGAGCGCTTCGGCCAACACGCGGCCGTCCAGCGGCTCGGCGGGAGTGAGATCGAGCAGCCGGGCGAGCGTCGGGGCGATGTCCACCGTGTTGACCCGCCCGTCGTAGGCGCCGCGCTTCACGCCGCGCCCGAAGAGCAGCAACGGCACGTGCGCGTCCAGGTCCGACGGCTGTCCGTGCATCGCGATCGCCGGCCCGTTCGCGTAGCCCCACACGGCATAGGGCTTGAGCGTCACGACGAGCTCGACCCCTGCATCAGGCGGAACCTGATGCACCCAGCGGCGCACCACGGCGTCGGTCGTGTCGCGCCGTGCCAGGTCGGCGGGCCGGTCGACCCGCGCCACGCCGGGCAGGGCGCGCAACCGCGCTGCCACGCCTGCGAGCACGCTGTCCACGTCCACCCCCTGGGCCGCGAGCTTGGCGCGATCGGCGAGCACCAGCAGGCCGGTATCGAACTGGAGCCAGGCGGCGCCGCCGACGCGCCCGTCCAGCGCGGCGTTGACGCTGTCGAGGATGCTGTCCGGGACGACGCGCACGGCGCTGGGGTGGCCCAGCGCCCGGGAGCGCTCGGGAAACGGCGTCACACCGTGATCCGCCGTCAACACGACCAGCACGTTCTCCTTGCCGTAGCGCACGAACAGCTGCTGCAGGAACCAGCCGAGGTAACGGTCGAGCCGCAGCACCTGGTCGTGGATCTCGCGCGAGTCGGGCCCGTAGGCGTGCCCCACGGCGTCCGTCGTGGAGAGGCTGACGGCCAGCAGGTCGGTCGCGCCGCGACCCCCCAGGCCGAGCGCCCGCACGCCCTCCAGCGCGAACGCGAGCGTGAGCGAGTCCATCGCGGGAATCCCCGCAAACGCCACCGCCGCCACCGTGCTGTCGGCAGGCAGGAGGTGCGGGAAGGTGACGTCCCGGCCGCCGTTCTCGTATGGCTCGCTGTCCGGCTCGGGATAGGCGCGCTCGGGCAGGAGCAGGGTCCAGCCGCTCGCGGCCGCCCGAAACGGAATGCGGCGCGCGTTGAACTCGCGCACCCACAGCGGGAGCGAGTCGGCGTAGTAGCGACTGGTCGTGAAGAACCCCGACTGGTACCAGTACACCTACTGGCGCGCGCGCCCGATCGGCAGGATTGCGCCGCGGTCCTTGCGCGACACCGACAGCGCGCGCGCCTTCGGCTCCGCGGCCTGCAGCCAGTCGAACAGCTCGGTGCCCCGGAAGCGCGCGGGCGAAGCGCCCGGCCCGACGATGCCGATGAGCGGCGCCGCCGAGTCCTGGACGCCCGCGGTGTTCCGGATGATGCCGGTGTGGGCCGGCCAGCGGCCCGACAGAATCGTGGAATGCCCCGGCGCGGTCTCGGTGACGGCGTGATCCTGGTAGGCCTCGGTGAAGTCGGCCCCCTGCTTCACGAGCATCGCCAGCCCGCCGTTGAGCTGCGTGCGGTAGCGGTCGAGGTAATCCCGCCGCAGCTGGTCCACGGTGATGACGACCACGAGCTTGGGCTGGGGTGCGTGCCCGGCGCCGGACAGGAGCAGCAGGAGCGTTCGTAGCATGGGCGAAAAATAGTCAGAAATAGTCAGGCGGTGACCGCTACTGGAGCCTCACGCCGCTCCCGGAAGGCGAGCAGGCCCGCGACCGCCACGATGCCGGCGGCCAGCAGGAACGGGACACCGTGGCCGAATCCGTCGAACAGGAGGGTCGCGCCGACCGGACCTACGATGCTGGTGATCCCCCGGAACGTCTGCTGCGCCCCCATGACCAGACCGAACTCGTGCTTGGCGGTGCGCTGGCTGACGAGCGACGTGGACGCGGGAAAGAGCAGGGCCGTTCCCATCGGGACGAGGGCCAGGAAGACGATGAAGAGCGCCATCGCCGGGCCGCCCGGCATCAGCGCCGCGGGAACCGGCATCAGCGCGAGGCCGAGGCCCAGCAACACCGTGCCGATCTGCATAGTGCGCACCTCACCGAATCGGTCGTTGAACCATCCGACCAGCGAAAAGCGCATGAGCACGCCGACAATCCCGAAAACCGGAAAGAAGTATCCGATCGTGTCCTCGGTGACGGCGTACGTGTCCTTCAGGTACAGGGCGAGCACGCCGATGACCACGTTGAGCGCCAGCATCCCCACCACGTAGATCCAGATCACCCGATGCGCCGGGGTGGCCGGGTGTCGCACAATCTCCCACAGGGCCTGCCGCACCGGGCGCGCCTCCGTCGAACGGTGACGGCCGCTGTCCGTCAGCGCGGGCCCGTCCGAGACGCGCGACTCGGGGAGCCACTTCCAGGCGAAGTAGACGTTGATCAACACCAGGACGGCCGCGACCACGCCGGGGACCTCGGTGCCGAAGTGATGCGCGCGCGAGCCGATGATCGGCCCGACGACCACGCCCGCGCTCGTCGCTGCGGAGAGCCATCCCAGCGCCTTCGCCCGTTCGGCCGGCGCCATCGTGTCCGCCACGTAGGCCTGAGCGACGCCGGTGGTCCCGCCGCCGAGGCCCTGCACGACACGAGACGCGAACAGGAGCCAGAGCGTGTTCGCAAACCCGAAGATCAGGTAGGCGAACGCCGACGCGCCCAGTCCGACGATCATCGCGGGCCGCCGCCCATACCGATCGGAAAACCTTCCCCAAACAGGCGAGGAGACCAACTGCGCGACGGCGAAGGACGCGATCAGCGGTCCTACCATCCACTCCCGCGCGTGCAGGTGCACCGCGTAGAACGGCATCAGCGGCGCGACGAGCATCAGGCCCAGGATGTCCACGAAGCACACCGCCATGAGCACCGAGAGCCGCTTCATCGCCTCGCTCCGAACCCGAGCACGAGCGCGCTCACCAGCATGAGGATCACCCCGAACGCCGCGGCGACGCCCAGCTCGTTGAGGCGCAGGCTCGACATGATCTCGATGGAAATCGGGCGGTTGTCATAGGTGTAAAGCACGATGGTCGTCACAAAGTCGCCCAGCGCGGCCACGAAGGCGAGACTCCCCCCGGCGGCGAGCGCCGG
>QHTX01000059.1:0-3265 GCA_003220975.1 Gemmatimonadota bacterium
GTGGTGTTCCTACCGGCGGTCGTGCTGGTGGCGCGGCTCGGGGCGGGGCGCTTCCTACGCGCGATCCGCGCCGCGCTGCTGATGGGCTTCTCGACCACCTCGTCGCTCGCTGCTCTCCCCGTCATGCTCGACGCCGCGGAGAACGACCTGCGGATCTCCCGCACCGTGGCGAGCTTTGCGCTGCCCCTCGGCGCGAGCATCAACCGCTCGGGGAGCGCCTTGTTCCAGGCGGTGGCCGTATTGTTCGTGGCGCGGCTCTACGGCGCCGGCCTGGGGCTCGGCGACATGTTTCAGGCGGGCGCCGCAGTGTTCCTCGCTTCGCTCACTGTGGCGAGCGTACCGTCGGCGAGCATCGTGAGCCTGGCTCCCGCGTTCACCGCCACTGGCCTGCCGCTCGCGGGACTCACCCTGCTCCTCGGCCTCGATCGCATCCCCGACATGTTCCGCACTATGACCAACGTCATGGGGACCCTGGCAGGTTCGGCAGTGGTCGCCGCCGTGGAAGGGGAAAAGCTCGAGTGACGTGGGTCGTCCCCGCCGGCTACGCCCTGTTCCTCGCCCTCATCGCCTACCGCTACGCGACCCGCCGCCCGCGACTCACCGCCTATCCCCCGCAGCCCACCGGCCCGCTGATCTCCGTCATCGTCCCGGCGCGCGACGAGGCGGTGAACATCGAGCGCTGCGTCGGCTCGATCCTCGCGACCGCGTACCAGCCCGTCGAGGTGATCGTGGTGGACGATCGCTCGAGCGACGCCACGCCGGCGACCGTCGAGCGTCTCGCCCGCTCGAGCGCGGCCCAGGGACGGTTGCGGCTGGTGCCCGGGGCCGAGCTGCCGCCGGGCTGGTTCGGGAAGCCGTGGGCGATCGTCCAGGGCTACCGCGTGGCGCGCGGCGAATTGCTGCTGTTCACGGACGCCGACACCTGGCACCACCCCGAGCTCATTCCCCGCACCGTCACGGCGCTGCGCGCCGAGCGCGTCGATCTCATCAGCGTGCTGGCGCGACAGGAGACGGTGACGTTCTGGGAGCGGCTGGTGCAGCCGCACGTGCTGGTAGCGCTGGCTTCGCGCGTGGGCGATTTGCGACGCGTGAACCGCACGCGGATCACGTGGGACGCGATCGCGAGCGGAGCGTACATCCTGACGACGCGCGTCGCCTACGAGCGGGTCGGCACACACGAGGCGGTGAAACAGAGCGTGGCCGAGGACCTGGCGCTGGCGCAATCATACGTGCGACATCATCTCGACATCTTCCTGACACACGCGGCGGAGTTCATGAGCGTTCGCATGTATCGCAGCCTCGCGGAGGTCGTCGCGGGGTGGTCGAAGAACCTGGCGCTCGGCGTGCCGCTGATGTTCCCGCCGATCAGACTGGTGCGCCGCGCGGCGCCTTATCTGATGTGGCTCCCGGCGCTGTGTTGGATCGTCCCGCCGGTGCTGTGGGCGGTGTACGGGTGGGGGTGGGGCTGGGCCGCGGCGACGACCGTCGTCTCGCTCGCGATCTGGATGACAGTGTACTGGGCCGAGGGCGCGCCACTCCGGTACGCGCTGCTCTATCCGCTGGGGGCGGCGATGGTGGCGTACATCATGATCCGGTCGGCGATAAGAGGGGGAAGGAGGGTCGAGTGGAGGGGGAGGGTTTACCGGGCGGACTGAACGGCCACCCCGCACGCCTGGAACGCCGGCGGGTGGTCGCCGCGCTGCAGCAGATCGTGCAGCATCTCGTGCTCGACGAGCAGGCGGTCGTTCGCCCGGGTCTCGGCCAGGTAGATGGTGTGTGGCGGTTGCCACCACCCGGCGCATTCGCCCTCGTAGGCGGGGCACGAGTAACTCGAGCCCGGCACCTCGTACCATTTGATGGCAGCGAAGTCGCCCGAGATGCCGGCGCAGCTCTCGATCTCAGCCCACCAGGTGCCGTAGGCGGCGGGCGGGGTGAACACCACGGCGCCCGCCGGGGCGAAGGTGTCCAGGCAGCCGAGGAGCAGCAGCAGGCAAAGCCAGCGGAGGCGCAGCGGCATGAGTGCGCTGGCAAGGTACTGCCCTCCGTCCCCTCGTGACAACGGTCCTTAGCTCAGTGCCCGCTCGGCGTGCGGGTCGACATCCAGAGATCGTTGCCCCCGCTACCGCCCGCCCGGTTGGACGTGAAGATCAGCGTCTGGCCGTCGCGCGACAGAACTGGTTGCGAGTCGACGTCCGGCGTGTTGAGCGGGGCGTCGAGATGCTCCGGTGCGGACCACGCGTCGTGGATGGCCTGCCGCGTGAACCGCCAGATATCAAAGTCGCCGGACGTGCCGGTTCGGTTCGAGGACAACAACAGCTCGTGCCCGTCGGCGCGCTCCGACACTTTTTGGTCGGCACCCGTCGAATTGAGCTCGGGCACAGCGACGGCGGGACCGAGCGGCACACCGTCGTTATCCAGGGAGACCTTGTAGACGTCAAGGGTGCCTCCCGCCGGAACCCGATTCAAGTACAAGGTGGCCGTCGGTTCTCCGCCTTCTCGCACGTAATACGACCCGTTCTCGGGGCCCGCGGTATTCACGTCGGACCCTAGGTTCACGGGAGGTCCCCAGGTGTCACCATCTTCGTTGGTGCCCGTTCGATGCGACACGTAGATGTCGGCACCACCAAGACCACCGGGTCGGGCGCTGAAGAAGAAGAGCAGGCGCCCGTCTTCCGACAGGGTCGGTGCGCCCTCGGCCGCGTCGCTGTTGATCGGTGCACCGAGGTTGACCGGCGTTTCCCAGGGGCACTGCATGCACTCGCGCCGGGACATCCAGATGTCGTTGCCGCCGAGGCCACCGGGTCGATTCGAGAGGAAGTAGAGGGTGTGCTCGTCGGGCGAAAGACCGGCGTTCGCGTCGACGGCGCTCGAGTTGACGACCGGGCCGAGATTCACGGGCTCGGACCACTCGGAGCTGGCGAAGCGGTCGGCCTGGAGCTCGAACGTGAGCTCATCGGGCTCGGTGCCGCAGCCGAGCAGCATCATGAGCGGGCCCAGTGCTGCCACGATAGGATGCGCGGTTTTCATGGCACTTCCTTGCCGCTGGGCGTACGGGTCGCCATCCAGATGTCGCTGCCGCCCAGGCCACCGGTTCGGGTTGAAGCGAAGACGAGCGTTCGCCCGTCGTACGAGAGCGTCGGCTGAACGTCGTTGGCGGTGCTACTCAGGGGAGCCCCGAGGTGTTCCGGGGTCGACCACGGCTCATGCACGCTGCGACGCGTGGATCTCCAGAGGTCGGACGCGCCGAGGCTGGCAGCGCGATTGG
>QHTX01000059.1:3315-3897 GCA_003220975.1 Gemmatimonadota bacterium
GCATCGGTGATCGTCGGACTCAAGTCGCTGAGCTCTGTGACCAGGACCGCCGGACCGCGCGTCTCACCATCGGTCGTCACCGGCGCATAGTAGATATCCAGGGCGACGGTATTGGGCCCGCGCGAGAAGTACAAGTTCGCGGATCCGTCTTCCCCGCTTTGGAGATAGAACCCGCCCGCTTCGAAGCCCGCGGTGTTGACGTCGGGGCCCAGATTCGTCGCCGGTCCCCAACTCAAGTCATCGTTCTTGTCGGCTCGACGCGCGACGTAGATGTCGTTGGAGCCTTGGCCACCGGGGCGGTCGCTCGAGAAAAACAACAGGTGTCCGTCGATGGAAATACTGGGCGACGCCTCGATGCCTGGGCCATTGACGCCAGGACCCAAGTTCACGGGCTCTTCCCAGGGGCTGTCGAGCGAGGGGCGCCGAGCGACCCAGATGTCCGCGCCGCCGAACCCGCCCGCGCGCGTCGACACGAAGTAGAGACTGAGCTCGTCAGGCGAAAGTGCCGGGTTCATTTCACCGGCGGCCGAATTGACCGGCGCCCCGAGGTTCTCCGGCTCGGACCACTCGGAGTTGGCGAAC
>QHTX01000059.1:3988-8858 GCA_003220975.1 Gemmatimonadota bacterium
CGTAGCGATTGACACGCCTCTCATGAGACCTCCTCATAATGCCCGCGCGACGTCCGGGTCTATATCCAGATGTCCGTGCCGCCAAAGCCACCGGCCCGACTCGACGCGAAGACCAGTGTCCGACCATCGCTCGACAGACTGGGTTGCTGCTCGGCGGCCGCCGAGTTGAGCGGGGCCCCCGGGTTCACGGGGGTGGACCAGGGGTCGTGAACGCTGCGGCGGGTGGAGGTCCACAGATCGGCCCCGCCCAGGCCACCGGGGCGGGTTGAGAAGAAAAGGATCTCCCTGCCATCGGTGCGCAGCGTCGCGCCCTGGTCGGTGGCAGTCGGGTGGCTGAGCTCAGGAATCAATATCGCAGGCCCGCGAGTCTCCCCGTCCCGCGTGAGCGGCGCATAGTAAAGATCGGCCGTCCCGCCCGGCGGTGCCCGGTTGAAGTAAAGGTTGCCCGCCCCATCCTCCGCGCTTTGCAAGTACTCCGCCCCCGCCTCGCTCGCCGGGGTGTTGACGTCGGGCCCCAGGCCCACCGGGGATTCCCAACCGAAGTCGTCCTTCGGATCGCCGCGGTGTGACAGGTATAGATCGCTCAGTCCCTGCCCACCGGCGCGAGTGCTCGTGAAGAAGAGCATATGGCCGTCGATGGACAGGCCCGGCCCGGTCTCGCTCGCGCTGGTGTTGACGACCGGTCCCAAGTTCACGGGCGCGTCCCACGGACAGTCAGCACAGACGCGTCGGGCCACCCAAATATCGAATGAACCCGACCCGCCCGGTCGGTCCGAGCCGAAGTAGAGGGTGAGCCCGTCATTAGAGAGGTTCGGGCCCTGCTCGTTGAACGCCGTGTTGATCGCGGGGCCGAGATTCGCGGGCTCTGACCACACGGAGTTGGCGAACGACATGGCCCTGATCCCGAGCACGCGCTCGCTCGACTCTGGCCCGCAGCCCGCGAGCAGCGCGAGGCTGGTCGCCGACGCAAGCCTGGCGATCGATACGCCGCTCATGGTTTCCCCGCCTTCATGCCCGTTCTCACTGCCCAGGCTGACCGAGGGGACGAGGGACGCGGAGAGAGCTGCCGCGATGGGCCACGTGTGCCGCCACGCTGCACCCTTGACGCGCGGGCCGACGCCGCCCCCGCACCGGCGGCCTGGCCGATGACTTGCACGGGCGCGTACGCGTCATACCCCGTGCCGTCGCCCAGCTGGCCCCAGCCGTTGTAACCCCAGCAGTAGGCGACGCCCGCGGCGGTCAACCCGCAGCTGTGATATCTGCCGAAGGCGCTCACGGCCCCGAAGCTGAGCCCGCCGGCGATCAGCACCGGCGTCGGGCTGTTCGCCCCCGTGCCGTCGCCCAGCTCACCGTTGCCGTTATAGCCCCAGCAGTAGCCGTCACCACCCGCTGCCACCCCGCAACTGTGGAAGGAGCCGGCACTCAGGGTCGCGAACTTCGGGGCGCTCTGGACGGGCACCGGCACCGTGCTGCAGCTGATTACGACACCGAAACCGTTACACGTTTCCGTCGTCGTCGCCCCGAGCTGGCCATCGCCGTTGTCGCCCCAGCAGTACGCGGTGCTGTCGGCAGTGAGGCCGCACGCGTGCCAGTAGCCGACGCTGAGTGTGCCGAACTTGAGGCCGCCCGATACGAGAACGGGCGCGGTGCTACACGGCTCCGCGCTGCACAGCTCGGGGCCGCCCCCGGGGCCGATCCCGAGTTGCCCGGCGGAATTGTTTCCCCAGCAGTACGCGGCGCTATCAGCGGTGAGGCCACAGGCGAAAATATTTCCAGTGCCGACGCTCACGAAGGCGCGCCCGCCGCTCACGGCGACAGGTGTCCGGCTGTTTGCCGTCGACCCGTTGCCGAGCGCGCCGTAGGTGTTGTCGCCCCAGCAATAGGCGGCGGCGTCGCCCTGCTGAAGGGCGCAGCTTTGCTCCCAGCCGGCGGCGAGCGACGAGAAGCTGCGCCCGCCCGCGACAGCGAGCGGTGTCGTGCTGCACGGGATGCCTTCGAAACCGCAGATTTGCGCGCCGGGTGTACCGGCGCCCAGCTCGCCGTAGTAATCGAGTCCCCAGCAGTACGCCGCGCCGCTCACGGTGAGGCCGCACGTATGGATCGCACCCACGCTGATCGCGGCCAGGGTCGGACCGAGGGAGACCGCCACAGGCGCGAACTCGCTGGCCTTCGCACCTTCGCCCATCTGACCGTACGTCCCGTGGCCCCAGCAGTACGGCGCGCCGCCCACCGTGAGGCCGCAGGAGTGATAGGCGCCTGGTTGGACGGTCGCGAAGGTGACCGTCGCCGTCCCGCTCTTCGACTCGGCGGCCGCTGTGATCGTCGCCGATCCCGGACTGACGCCGAAGACCACGCCCGATGCATCGACGCTCGCGGCCGACGCATCGCTCGTCCAGGTGACGGTGGGATCAACACGCCGGCTTCCGCTTGCGTCGATCATCACGGCGCGGAGCAGTGCCGCTCCGCCCGCCACGACCGATCGGGTCGGCGGCGTTACGGTGACCGTGCTGATGGGTCCTCCGCCGCGTACCGCCGCCCACGTCGCATCGCCGGATGGGCATGAGCCAGACCCGTTGATCAGGTGATCGGGAGGCGTCCCAGCCACATCGGCAGCGTAGAAGCAGTTCCCGGCTGAGAAATTGACCGACACGGCGCCGGATGCGGAGTACACGAAGCCGCCGCCATTGACGGAGCTGGAATGCGAGTTGTCAATCGAGCCGTCCTGCCGATCGCACGTCCCGAGCTGATAATTCGTGCCCGCGAAGCCGTCCCCGCTCTTGGTAAACACATAGGTCCCGGTGTCGTTGCAGGCGAGGGGATTCCCGATCACCTCGGTGTAGTTCCACACGCCGCTCAAGTCCACGCGCTGCACGCAGGTGACCTGGAAGGTGGTCAGCGTCGTGCCGCCCGCGGTGACGGACACCGTGCGCGGATTCTGCCCGCCGACGGGGCAGTTCGCCACAGCGCCGCTGAGCGCCAGCGAGTAAGTCCCGGGCTTCAGCTGCGAGAAGGTCACCGTCCCGTTGACGGCGATCGGCTGCGACGAGCTACCGGTGCCGCTCAACGTGTCGCCTTGGAGCGCGACGGTATAGCCATCGGGATCCAAGTCCGTACCCCCCGTCGCGGCCGTCACCCGAATGCTCCCGGTGGTGGGCGCGGCAGTGGTTTCGGACCCCTTACATGCGACAGCGACGAGAAGGAGCGCCGCACACCAGGGCCAGCGCCGGGGGAAGGTGGTCGAAATCGCGTTCATCGATTCCTCCAGGGCTGGTCACGCGCCGTTCTCGCATTGACTACAACCCGTTGTAGCCGCACGAGTTGCGCGGCTTCGCCCAGCGCAGCGCGGGCGCCCTGCGCCGTATCCATTCGCAACATCGGTAAACGAGGGATAAGTTAGGCCGCTCGGGTAGCGACCCGGTCAAAAACGGGTCAAACGGGGCCCAATGCTGGCAGTGCGGGTGTTCGGCGGGCTTGCAGTGGAACGAGACGGCGCCCAGTGCGGCGGCGCCGCCGCGCGCCGTAAGACGCTCGCACTCCTGGCCCTGCTCGCCGGCGCGGGCCGCCGTGGTCTCAGCCGCGACAAGCTCACCGCTTACCTGTGGCCTGAATCGGACACCGAGCACGGTCACGGCCTCCTCAAGCAGGCCTGCTACGCGCTACGCCGCGACCTCGGCGCCCCCGAGCTGTTCCTCGGATCGATCGAGCTGCGGCTCAACCCGGGGCTGATCTCGAGCGACGTGGAATCATTCGAAGGCGCGCTGGACCAGCACGACCCGGCACGCGCGGTCTCCCTCTATCGGGGGCCGTTTCTCGACGGCTTCTACCTGAACGGTGAGGGCGATTTCGGTCGGTGGGTGGAGGGCGAGCGGGCGCGACTCGCCAAGCTGATGAGCGACGCCCTCCAGTCGCTGGCCTGCGCAGCCAGCGAGCGCGGCGAGCACCGGACGGCCGCCGACTGGTGGCGTCGGCTCGCGGAGCTCGATCCATTCAGCTCGCGCGCGGCGCTCGGCCTCATGACCGCGCTGGAAGCCCTCGGCGAGCGCGCCGAGGCATTGCAGCACGCGCGGCTTCACGGTACGCTGCTCCATCAGGAGCTCGACGCCGCGCCCGAAGCAGCCGTCGTGGAACTGGCCGAGCGGCTGCGCGGGGAGTCGGACGGGGGCCCCGTGCGCCGCTGGTACTCGCGTCGGGGCGGCCGGCGCAGCTCGGACGGCGTAGCGCCGGAACACGCCGCGGTGCACGACCCCGCCGCGCCGCGGTCGCCGCGCCGTGGAGCTGGCGTTACTGCGGCGAAGCTGGCGCTCGGCGCGGCGCTGCTTACTGGCATCGGTGCGGCGCTCGTCGCGCGACCCGATCGACACGTCCGATTGGACCCCGATCTCGTCGCGGTCGCGCCGTTCGACGTCCTCCCGCCGCAGCTCGCGCTCTGGCGGGAGGGGTTAGTGGACGTCCTGTCGCGCGGCCTGGACCGGGCCGGTCCGCTGCGCGCCGTCACGCCCACGCTGGTCACTCGCGAGTGGCGCGGCCGCGCCGATCCCGCCTCTGCTGCCGAGCTGGGCCGACGCACGGGTGCGGGCCTCGTGTTGTACGGGGCGCTGCTCGGAGCGGGGCCGGATTCCGTGCAGCTCACGGCGACGCTCGTCGACGCCGCGTCCGGCCGCACGCTCGCGGAGCTTGCATACCGCGATGTCGTCGACCGCGTCGATCGCATGAGCGACTCGGTGATCGCCGCCGTGTCGCGCGAACTGCGCCGCACCCGCCCGATCGTGGCGACGGCGGCCGGCCGGCGGCATCGGATCACCACTAACGTGCTCGGCCCGGACGGCAGCGCGTCCATCTGCGGCCTCCTGCCGCAGGGAGCCCAGGTGCC
>QHTX01000173.1:0-803 GCA_003220975.1 Gemmatimonadota bacterium
GAGCCCGGCGCGGTAGGCCTTGCCGTCTTCCACGCCGCGCAGCACCTGGATCGACCACGCGCCAAGCGCGCGGGCGGACGCCTGCGCCCGCGGGGCCCTGACCCGCTCGATCAGGATGTCGGTCGCGAGGTTCGACGAGCGCGTGATCATCAATTCGAGCAGCTCGCGAACCGAGGCTTTGCCGCCGAGTCGCAGGTACAGAGTCGAGTCGGAATCGTCCGCCTTGTCCACGTCGAACGGCGAGCCTTCCACGAGCGACGGGAACGTCGCGTGCACGACGAGTGAGTCATCCTGCGTGAGGAGCCCCGCGTCCGCATCCCGGAAGATCTGGATCATCACGGGGACCTTCATCGTGCTCGCCGCGTGGAACCGCAGATTCGCGCCGATGAGCACCGAGTCGGGCCGCGCGAGGCTCCGATAATAGAGGCCGACCGCCTGCGCGGGAGCGCGCGCGATGCGGGCTCGCAGCTGGGCCGGAAGCGACGTCCCATCCTGGGGGACCGCGCGACCGGCTGCCCCGGCGACGAGCGCGGCGAGCAGCGCTAACCGTTTCATGGCGCAGAATATACACGCCAGCGCGCTGATGGCTGGCCGCCGACGGCTGATTACATTTCCACGCGTGAGCGAGTTCGTGTTCGGCACCCACAACGCCGCCTTCGTGCAGGTGATGTACGAGCAGTACCTGCGCGACCCCGCGTCGGTGGGCGAGGATTGGCGCCAGCTGTTCGACAACGGCAAGCTCGCCGAGCTGCCCGTGATTCCGACCGATCGCGCTGAAGTTCTGGGGAGAGGGGAGAAGGGAG
>QHTX01000173.1:811-11527 GCA_003220975.1 Gemmatimonadota bacterium
CTCTCCCCTCTCCCCAGCGCCTTGACGCCGATCACAGGCCCGGCGGGTCGGCTAGTGCAGAACATGACGGACTCCCTGTCGGTGCCGACCGCGACGTCGTTCCGCGAGATCACGGTCGACGTGCTGGACGCGCGGCGCCGGGAGCTCAACGCCCGGCTCGCGACGACGGGGAAGAAGATCTCCTACACCCATCTGATCGGGTACGCGATCGTGCGCGGGGCGCGCGATTTACCGGTCATGACGCACGCGTTCCAGGACGTGGACGGCAAGCCGCACCGCTTCGACCCGCACGGCGTGAACCTCGGCCTGGCCGTGGACGTCGAGAAGAAGGACGGGAGCCGCGCCCTGGTGGTGCCCGTTATCAAGCACGCGGACGGAATGGACTTTGCGACCTTCCACGCGACGTACGAGTCACTCGTCGAGAAGGCACGCGGCAACAAGCTCCTCCCCGATGACTTCGCCGGCGCGACCATCACGCTCACGAACCCCGGGACCATCGGCACCGTGGCCTCCGTGCCGCGTCTCATGAAGGGTCAGGGATCGATCATCGCGACGGGGGCGATTCGCCAGATCGGGCCGGCCAAGGTCATGACGATCACGAGCACCTACGACCACCGCGTCATCCAGGGCGCGGAGTCGGGGATGTTTCTGCGGCGCCTCGATGGCTTGCTGCAGGGCGAAGAGAACTTCTACGAGGCGGTGTTTGAGAGCCTGCGCCTGGGAGCAGGGAGCAGGGAGCAGGGAGCTGTTCGTGCGGCGGCAACTGCTGCTCCCAGCTCCCTGCTCCCTGCTCCCGCCGGCGATGACCTGAAGCACGTCGCCGCGGCCATGGCGCTGGTGAAGGCCATCCGGAATTTCGGGCACCAGGCGGCGCAGCTCGACCCGCTGGGCTCGACGCCGCCCGGCGACCCGGCTCTCGACCCCGGCCCGCTCGGGCTCACGTCGGAGATCATGGCGCGGATCCCCGCCGACGTGCTGCGCATTTACGTCCCCGGCGGCACCCTCGCCGACGCGTACCCGCGGCTCCAGGAGACGTACTGCGGCACCATCTCCTACGAAGTGGAGCACATCGGCAGCCACCAGGAGCGCGTGTGGCTGCGTCAGGTGATCGAGTCGGGCGAGCATCGCAAACCCCTCACGCCGGACGACAAGCGCAGGCTGTTCTCGCGGCTCACCGCAGTGGAGACGCTCGAGCGCTTCCTGCACCGCGCCTACCTCGGCCAGAAGCGGTTCTCGATCGAGGGGCTCGACGTGCTCGTGCCGATGCTCGATCAGACGATCGAACTGGCCGGCGCGAGCGGCGCCCGTCGCGTGGTGCTGGGCATGGCGCATCGCGGCCGGCTCAACGTGCTGGCCCACATCGTGGGGCTGCCCTACGAGACGATCTTCGCCGAGTTCGAGGGCGGGCGGCCCGTGGAGGAGACGCTGACGCCGGAGGGGGGCACGGGCGACGTGAAGTACCACCACGGCGCCGACGGCGTGTATCAGACCGCCGCCGGCAAGCCGGTCAACATCACGCTGTCCCCCAACCCGAGCCACCTCGAGGCCGTGAACCCGGTGGTCGAAGGGCGGGCGCGCGCCAACCAGACGAACCGGCGCGGCAAGGAGTCGATCCACGACGGGACGGTAGCGGTGCCGGTCCTGATCCACGGCGACGCGTCGTTCGCCGCGCAGGGTGTCGTGGCCGAGACGTTCAATCTGGCCCGCCTGAAAGGCTATACCACGGGCGGCACGATTCACCTGATCGCCAACAACCAGCTCGGCTTCACGACCGACCCGCGGGAAGGGCGCTCGACCGACTACGCGAGCGACCTCGCCAAGGGCTTCGACGTCCCCATCGTGCACGTCAACGCGGACGACCCGGAGGCGTGCCTCGCCGCGGCGCGACTCGCCATGGCGTATCGGGACAAGTTCCACGCCGACGTGGTGATCGACGTCGTGGGTTACCGGCGGCACGGCCACAACGAGGGCGACGAGCCGGCCTACACGCAGCCGCTCATGTACGACCGCATCAAGCAGACGCCTACGGTGCGCCAGCGGTACGCCGACCAGCTCGCCCGCGAGGGCGTGCTCGACGCCGCGCAGGCGGAGGCCGAGGCGGAGCGGACCTATCAGCAGCTCGCGGAGATCCAGCAGTCGCTCAAGGCCCACCTCGCGGAAGGGGGGGCGGGGGGGGGAGCCGGCGAAGAGCCGCAGCGGATCTCGGGGGCGCAGCAGGCGATGGCCGAGCCCGACACCGCGGTGGCAGCGCCGCTCGTCACGAGCCTGAACGAGCAGCTGCTACAGGTCCCGGCGGGATTCACGGTGAATCCCAAGCTCAAGCGGCAACTCGAGCGGCGGCGGCCTGCGCTCGCCGAGGGCGGCATCGATTGGGCGCACGCGGAGGCGCTCGCGTTCGCCTCGCTGCTCGGCGAGGGTACCGCGATCCGGCTCACCGGCCAGGACACGGTGCGTGGCACGTTCAGCCAGCGGCATCTGGAGCTGCACGACACGGCGACCGGGCAACGCTACGCGCCGATTCAGAACCTCCCCGGCGCCCGCGCGCCGTTCGAGCTGCACAACAGCCCGCTCTCCGAGTTCGCCTGTCTCGGGTTCGAGTACGGCTATGCCGCCGCGGCGCCCGAGGCGCTGGTGCTGTGGGAGGCGCAGTACGGCGACTTCACGAACGGCGGCGAGGTGATCATCGACCAGTTCCTCATCGCGGGGCTCGCAAAGTGGGGGCAGACCTCGCGCCTCACGCTGCTCCTGCCGCATGGGTACGAGGGTCAGGGCCCGGAGCACTCGAGCGCCCGGATCGAGCGGTTCCTCGCGCTCGGCGCGGACGGGAACATCCGCATCGCGAACTGCACGACGCCCGCGCAGTACTTCCACCTGTTGCGCCGCCAGGCACGGCACGCGGAGCTGCGCCCGCTCGTCCTCTTCACTCCGAAGAGCTTGCTGCGACTGCCCCAGGCGACGTCGCGGCTCGAGGACCTGGCGAGCGGGGCCTTCAGGCCGGTGCTCGACGACGCTGAAGGCGACGCGCGCCGCAGCGCGACCCGGCTGGTGCTATGCAGCGGGAAGGTGTACTACGATCTGCTGGTTTCGCCGCTCCGCCCGCAAGCCGCTCATGTGGCGATCGGTCGCGTCGAGCTGCTCTATCCCTTCCCCGCCCCGGAGCTCGCCGAGCTGATCAAGCGGTACCCGGGCATCACGGAGATCGTCTGGGTGCAGGAAGAGCCGCGCAACATGGGGCCGCAGAAGTTCATGCGGCCGCAGCTGCAGGAGCTCGTGAGCCCGGACGTAGTGGTGCGCGACGTCGGGCGCCCCGAGCGCTCGAGCCCGGCCGAGGGCTACCCGGCCGCGCACCAGGCGGAGCAGGCCCGGATCGTGGCAGCGGCGTTCAGCCCGTAAGCCCAGCCGCCCTACCCTGCCCGAGTGCAGGCACGCTAAGTTTTTCTCCAATGGCTACGGCCCCGGCTCGTCGGGCTCGGCAGGCGCGCGAATCCGTCGTCATCCGCTTCGCGGGAGACTCGGGCGACGGGATGCAGGTGACGGGCTCGCGCTTCACGGTGGAAACGGCCCTCGCCGGCAACGACCTCACGACCTTCCCCGATTTCCCCGCCGAGATCCGCGCTCCCGCCGGGACGACCTACGGCGTCTCGGCGTTCCAGATCCAGTTCGGCGCCGGCGACATCATGACCCCGGGCGACGCCGTGGACGTGCTGGTGGCCATGAACCCCGCCGCGCTCAAAGTCGATCTGAAAGATCTCCGGCTCGGCGGGAGCATCCTGGTGGACACGGGCGCCTTCAGCGAGCGCAACCTCACCAAGGCGGGATTCCCGGCCAACCCGCTCGAGGACGGCTCCCTCGCTCCCTACCAGGTGCTCACCTTCGACATCACGCGACTCACGACGGAAGCGGTCAAGGCCTTCGGGCTTTCGACCCGGGAGGCGCACCGCTGCCGCAACATGTGGGCGCTGGGCCTGATGCTGTGGATGTACGGCCGCGACCGGCAGGTGACGATCGACTGGCTGCGCCGCAAGTTCGCAGACCGGCCCGAGCTCGCCCAGGCCAACGTCGCGGCCCTCAACGCCGGCCACGCGTTCGGCGAGACCGCCGAGATGTCGGAGCAGCTGGTGGGGTACACGGTACCGAGTGCGCCGGCCCCGCCGGGGCGCTACCGCACCGTGAGCGGGACGGAGGCGCTCGCCTGGGGTCTCATCGCCGGCATGCGTGGGGCAGGGCTCGAGAAGATGATTTTCGCGGGGTATCCGATCACGCCCGCCTCGCTCCTGCTGCACACCCTGGCGAATCTCAAGGCGCACGGCGTGATCACGTTTCAGGCGGAGGACGAGATCGCCGCCATCGGCGCCGCGATCGGCGCCGCCTACGCCGGAGCCCTCGGCGTGACGTCCAGCTCCGGCCCCGGGATGGCGCTGAAGACCGAGATGCTCGGCCTCGCGATCGCCACCGAGCTGCCGATCGTCGTGGTCGACTCCCAGCGGGCCGGGCCTTCCACCGGCATGCCCACCAAGGCCGAGCAGTCCGACTTGTTTCAGGCGGTGCACGGCCGGAACGCGGACGCGCCACTGGCGGTGATCGCCGCGGCGACGGCCGTCGACTGCTTCGACGTCGCGATCGAGGCGGTACGGATCGCGACGACGTATATGACGCCGGTGATCGTGCTCTCCGACGCTTACCTCGCTCACGCCGCCGAGCCGTGGCGCCTTCCCGACGCGGCGGCCCTGCCGCGCTTCCCCGTGCGGTTCCGGACCGACCCGGCGGGCTTCCACCCGCTGCTCCGCGACCCGGCGACCCTGGCGCGGGCGTGGGCCGTACCGGGCACGCCGGGGCTCGAGCACCGCATCGGCGGGCTCGAGAAGGACTACGATACGGGGCACATCTCCTACGATCCCGACAACCACGCGCGGATGACCCGCGCCCGCGCGGCGAAGATCGCCGGGATCGCGAACGACATCCCGCCCCAACGCGTGGCGCTCGGAGACGACGACGGCGCGGTCGCAGTCGTGGGCTGGGGCTCGACGTACGGCGCGATCCATCGCGCGGTCCGCGAAGCGCGCGCGGATGGGCTCGACGTTTCGCACATTCACCTCCGCTACCTGAACCCGTTCCCGCGCAACCTCGGCGAGCTGCTGCAGCGGTTCGGGCGGATTCTCGTCCCCGAGCTGAACACCGGGCAGCTCGTGCATCTGCTGCGGGCGGCCTACCTCGTGCCGGCGGAAGGGCTGAGCAAAGTGGCGGGAAAACCATTCAAGGTGGCGGAGATCGTGGATGCGATCGAGTCCGTCCATCGGAGCAAGCCCCGATGACAGTCACGACGATCACCGACGCCGAATTGGTGCCCAAGGATTACGCGTCGGACCAGGAGGTCCGGTGGTGCCCCGGGTGCGGGGACTATGCGATTCTGAAGGCAGTCCAAAAGGCCCTGGCGGAGCTGGGCGCGCCGCGCGAGCGGACGGTGTTCGTTTCAGGGATCGGTTGCGCGGCGCGGTTCCCATATTACCTGTCGACGTACGGGTTCCACACCATCCACGGGCGGGCGCCGGCGATCGCAACGGGGATCAAGCTCGCCAATCCCGAGCTCGACGTGTGGGTCGTCACGGGCGACGGCGACGGCCTCTCGATCGGCGGCAACCACATGCTGCACGTGCTGCGCCGCAACGTCGACCTTCAGATCATCCTCTTCAACAACGAGATCTACGGGCTCACCAAGGGGCAGTACTCGCCGACGTCGCGGCGGGGGACGCGCTCACCCTCGACGCCGCAGGGCTCGGTCGAGTACCCCGTGTCGGCCTGCGCGTTCGCCCTCGGCGCCGGGGCGCGGTTCGTCGCCCGGGCGGTGGATACCCAGCAGCCCGACGTCGTGGCGCTCTTGAAGCGAGCCCACGCGCACCGGGGCGCGTCCTTCGTCGAGGTGTTCCAAAACTGCGTCGTCTTCAACGACGGGGTGTTCGATCACTTCACCGCGAAGGACGTGGCGCCCGACACGCAGCTTCACGTGGAGCACGGCAAGCCGCTCGTCTTCGGACCGAGCGAGGAGCGGGGGCTGCGACTGACGCCGGGAACACTCGCCCTCGAGGTCGTGCCGGTGGGTGACGCCGGTGTCCCGCTCCACGACATCCTGGTGCACGACGAGACGAACCGCGCGCTGGCACAGCTGCTCGTCGCGCTCGAGCCCCCGGCCTTTCCCGTGGCGCTCGGCGTGCTGTACTGCAACCCCGCGACGTCCTACGAGCGGGAGCTGTACGCGCAAGCGCGGGCCGCCGGCTTCGGGCGCGAGCCCGCCGACCTCGGGGCGCTGCTCGGCCGCGAGGGGACCTGGACCGTCGAGCGGTAGGCGTTCCGCAACCCGCCCTCGTCGGGCGTTCATGAGACTGCTGCTGCCGTTCCAACTATTGGCGCCATGTCGTCGGGAGCGCACACTGGCCGGCGGCCGCGCACCAGGCGGAGCAGGCGCGGATCGTGGCGGCGGCGTTCGCATGAACCGAGCCGCAGCCGTATGGTTGGCCCTTCTCGCAATCCCGGCCCGTCAGCTTGCCCCTCAACAACGTGACACGGTACCCGACTCCGTTTTCCTCAGGGTAGCGAGTACGAGGTGGCCCGAACCGCGAGAGGCGTTTGGGGAGTGGCGCGCGTTTCAAAGCGGCCGACTCCACGCCCAGGCTCCGCGCTGTCGCAACGTTGCTCCAGCGCTGACGCGCGACTCGGTCGGACCGGTGCGCCCAGGCATGACGCTCAGCGAACTGCTGCGTGTGTGCCCTCACACACTCCGACTCTGGTCTTATTACGCGCCGCGGGACCGGTGGTCGCCCGTCGTGGCTGTCGCCCTAGGATCCGCGATTCTCACACGCTACCTCGAAGACACACTCCCCCTTAGCAAGATTGGGAGCCTCGCTCTATCCGATACGGGGATTCGCGGACCGGGCGGCCTTGGCGCAGGCTCAACCTACGGAGAGTTCAAAGCGAGGTACGGCCAAGGCACGTTAAATGGGGGAGCGGAAGAGTGCACGACTGTCGAGGTCACGTTTCCCGCCCTTCCCGGCGAGTTCTTCGACCTTGACTACCGCTCGCAGTGCGAGATCCTCCGGAAACAGCGGTCTTGGATGCCAGAGTCGTTCGGATCTACCTCGAGCCCCCTACCCCCGCCGAGGTTGCTGCGCGTGCCGGCGCGGGGCCTGCCGTGGTATCGGACAGCGCATTCTTCGCTGCGACGTCCGTCACGTGGCCTCGCCCCTCCGCCGCGTATGTGGCAGCAAAGATTCCCTGGGAAGCAACCGCGATTCCCCGTTGTGCTTCACAGACGCCCGTTATCACGGGCGATTCACTCGGCCCGCTGGTAATCGGCGAGACGCTTGATCAGCTCCGCCAACGGTGCCCACGCATGTTGTACGTGTGGATACTGGAGAGAAAGGGCGAACCAGTAGTCGCACTGAGAGTTGGGGAGTCGCGCATCGTCGCACGCATGTACGACACGTTGCCGGCCAGCAAGGTGCGACTCATCGAGATCTCCGACTCGACGCCGCGGACAGCCGATGGGTTCGGCGTCGGATCGAAAGCCGCGGATCTTCTCGTCGCGCACCGGGATCTCGCCATGATCTCCGGGGGTAAAGAATGCGTCTTCTTCTTCCAGCGATCGCTGCGCGGCCTCACGTTCGTGGTCCCTCCCGAGGCCTGTACACAACATCGAGAACCGGGAGCGCGCGTCAAAGCGGAGGATCTATTCCTGCCCGACACGAAGATCACAACGATCTGGATCAAGGGCTCTCACTAGAACCCGATCCTCCTGCGCGGGGGCTCCGCCCGCGCCATCAGCTTTCGGATCGCCATGAACACGACGGCGAAGTGTTTATCATACCTCTTCTCGAGCTCATCGAGCTTGCGCGCGAGGTCCTTGTGTGTCGCGAGCAGTTGGCGCAGCCGAACGAACGCCCGCATGATAGCGATGTTCACGAGAATCGCCCGCTCGCTGTGCAGGACGCTCGACAGCATCGCCACGCCTTGCTCAGTGAAGACAAGTGGCCGGTAGCGCCGACCACCTCGTACTGTGTTTGAGATCGCAATTTGCGATCTCAAAGCGGCAGTCTCCTCCTCGGTCAGCTGAAACATGAAGTCGGGTGGAAAGCGGCTGAGGTTCCGCCGGACTTGCTCGTTGAGACGCCTCGTCGACACCGCGTAGAGCTCGGCCAGATCGCTGTCCAGCATGACCCTGTCCCCTCTGATCAACCGGATCCGCCGCTCAAGGTGCTGACCGAGCAGGGCCTGGCTCACCTTGGCGAGCTTCAACATGGCGGTTAGCTTGGCGCGGTACCGTCAATCCCTCGTCAACCCCATGCGCCTTGCCACCCTCCCGCTCATCGCCGCTGTCACCCTCGCCCAGGGTGACGGCCGCTGGTCTCCGGCGGCGCCGCTCCCCGAGCCGATCCAGGAGCTCAGCGCCGCGGCGCTCGACGGGAAGATCTACGTCGCGGGCGGGATCGACCGGTCCAACCACCCCACCGCTGCCGCGTTTCGATACGACCCCGCGACGAATCGCTGGGAGCGCATCGCCGATCTGCCCGCCTCGCGCCACCACATGCCGCTCGCCGTTGCGGGCGACACGCTCTACGCCGTCGGTGGGCTGTCGGGCCAGAGCTTCATCCCCGAGCGCACGCTCTGGGCCTACCGCGAGGACGTGAACCGGTGGGAGGCGCGCGCGCCCCTGCCGGCGCCGCGCGGCGCGTCGGGAGCGGCAGCGGTGGACGGCCGGCTGGTCGTGGTGGGCGGGTGGGGCGCCGGGCGCCGGTTGGTAGACTCCACGGCCATCTACGATCCGGCGGCGAACCGCTGGCGCAACGCCGCCCCGATCCCCACGCCGCGCGACCACCTCGCCGCCGCCGCCATCGCCGGAATCGTGTACGCGATCGGCGGACGGCCCCTCGACCCCGATCGCAACTACGACGTGGTCGAAGCTTATGACCCCGCCACCGACCGCTGGACCACGAAGGCGCCGATGCCGAGCCGGCGCGGCGGGCTCGCGGCCGCGGTCCTCGACGGCAGCATCCACACCGTGGGCGGCGAGACGCGCCGCGCGGTGTTCGCGAACCACGAGGTGTACGACCCGACCACGGACCGCTGGAGCGTGGCCGCCGCGCTCCCGGCGGGGCGCCACGGGCTGGGCGCGGCCACGCTCGCCGGCACGCTGTACGTGATCGGCGGCGGCCCCGCCGCGGGGTTCGCGCAGACCGACGCCGTCGCGGCGTTCAGGCCTTAGACTTAGGCCATGCCCGAGCTCCAGGTCGTCGTGCGCTACGGCGTCTTTTCCCTGTTCGTCCTGAGCGCGCTCGTCGCGCTCGCCTCCTGGCTGGTCCGGACGAAGCGCCTGTCGCCCTTCGGACCGGTCGGCCGGGCACTCCGCGGCGCGACCGAGCCGGTGCTCCGCCCGGTCGAGCGCCGGCTGGTCCGCCTGGGCGGCAACCCGGTGCACGCCGGCTGGTGGCTGGTCGTGGTGGTAGCGGCGGGCGGCGTGCTGCTGCTGTCGCTGCTCGATTGGATCATCCACACCGTGGGGTCGGTCGTCGGGTCGGTCGCGAACGGCCCGCGCGGCGTGGTCCTCCTGCTGATCCCGTTGGCCTACTGGGTCCTGGTCGCCGCGCTGATGCTGCGGGTGATCGCGAGCTGGTTCGGGTTCTTCCGCTACGCCCGCTGGATGCGCCCCGCCTACGCCCTCACCGACTGGTTCGTCGAGCCGATCCGTCGTCTGTTGCCCACCATGGGAACGCTCGACTGGAGCCCGCTCGCGGCGTGGCTGCTGCTCTACGTGCTCGAGCGCATGTTGCTCGCCTTCGTGGCGGCGCTCTGATGGCCACGCTCGTCGTGCACGTCGCACCGCGCGCTCGCACCACGGCGGTCGCCGGCCGACACGGGGACGCGATCAGGATCCGGGTCGCCGCGCCGCCCGTGGACGGTGCCGCCAACGCTGAACTGGTGCGCTTCCTCGCGGAGCGACTCGGCGTATCGCGGAGCGCCGTGGCGATCGCCGCCGGCGCCGCCGGGCGCCGCAAAACCGTCGAGATCGCGGGGCTCGCGACGGACGCGGCGGTGCGCGTGTTGCTGGAGGGACACGAGTAGCGTCTTCCGTCATCCGTTGTCCGTCATCCGTAACGGTGACGGACGACGGATGACGCCCCTTGAACACCCGAAACAGATAGTAGAGCGACGGCAGCAGCACTACCGCACCCACGGCCAGCGCGCCGAGCACGAGGCGCAGTGTGGCGGCGGGCGCGGCCGCGGCGGCAATCGTCAGGTCGGGCGGGAGGACGTAGGGGTACTGCCCGAGCGCCCACCCCCACAGGATCAGCGACACCTGCACCGCGGCGGCGAGGCGGGCGGCGCGCCAGCGCCGGTACCACAGCGCCACGAGCGCCGTGATCGCCGCGGCGGCGGTGAGCAGGTGCAGCGGCACCGCCCACGCGGCGAAGATCAGCCCGTCGCGCACGAGCGGCGCGTAGCGCAGCGCCAGCACCAGGACGAGGACGGCTGCCACGAACAGCCCCGCGCCGGCGGCAAGCGCGCGGCGGCGGAAATCCTCGGCGAGCTCTCGCTCCCCCTCCGCTTCGAGGGTGAGATACACCGCCGCCAGGAACGCGAAGGCGACGAGCGCGAACAGGCCTACCGCTAGGGCAAACGGATTCAGCCACGACGCGACGTAGGTCGCGTAGAACCCGTCCCCCGTCC
>QHTX01000173.1:11575-13099 GCA_003220975.1 Gemmatimonadota bacterium
GCAGCGGCGTGATCAGACTCGCCACGGCGAAGAGCAAGCCCCAGCGGCGCTGCTCTCGGTCGCCGTGCGCGCCCCCCCCGTAGCGCCAGAACGTGAACGCCGAGCCCCGCAGCACGATCCCGATGAGCACGAGGGAGAGCGGGATGTGGAGCCGCGTGCCGAGCAACGCGAACGCCGGTGGGAAGCAGGTGAAGAGCAGCACGATGGCGAGGATGAGCCAGACGTGGTTCGCCTCCCATACCGGGCCGATCGCGTCGGCGATGAGCTCGCGCTGGCGCTCCTGGCGGGGCCCGCGTGCGAGCAGGTCCCACACGCCGCCCCCGAAGTCCGCGCCCCCGAGCAACGCGTAGGCGTTGAGCGCCACGAAAATGATTCCGGCGAGAATGTCCGCGAGCGTCATCCCCCGCTCGCTGCTCCCGGCTCCCTGCTCCCCGCCGGCATGTAGAACCCCCGCCACTCCGGGACGTCGGGACTACGAAGGATCTGCCGGTACAACAGCCAGCCCACGATCACGCCGAGGAAGCAGTACAGCAGCGTGAACGTGAGAAACGGGACGATGAGCCCCGGCATCGGCGTCACCGCGTCCCGCGTCTTCATCACGCCGTAGATCACCCACGGCTGCCGCCCCAGCTCGGTGACCATCCAGCCCGCCTCGATCGCGATGAAGCCCATCGGGGTCGCGAGCGCGATGGCGCGCATCAGCCAGCGGTTGTGCGCGAGATCGCCCCGGCGCCAGGCGAGCCATCCCGCCCACAGGGCGACGAGCGCCAGATAGCTCCCGAGCCCCACCATCAGGTCGAACGAGAAGTGCACGGCGGACACCTTGGGCCAGAGCTCGCGCGGCACGGCATCGAGCCCCTTCACTTCGGCCTGTGGATCGTGGAACGCGAGCAGCGACAGGGCGTAAGGGATCTTGATGGCGAAGCGGGTTTCGCCCGTCGCCACATCGGGCAAGCCGCCGATGGTGAGGGGCGCGCCGCGTTGCGTCGTGAAGAGCGCCTCCGCCGCGGCGAGCTTCACCGGCTGGTGACGGGCGAGGTGGCGCGCCGCCAGGTCGCCCGACAGGGGTTGCAGCACCGCCGCAGGCGCGCCCACGAGCAGCGCGATCTCGAGGGCGCGGCGATGGAACGCGTTGGCGGGGTCCTTGAGCAGCAGGAACGCGTGGATCCCCGCGACGGCGAAGCCGGTCGCCGCGTACGCGGCGAGCGTCATGTGTAGTGTCTGCGGCAGGGCGGCGGCGTTTGCCATCGCCGCGATGGGGTGGACGTTCACCACCTGCCCGTTCACCACCTCGAAGCCGGTGGGCGCGTTCATCCACGCGTTCGCGATCACCACGAAGATCCCCGACGCCGCGCCGCTCACGGCGACGGCGACCCCGGCCCACTGGTGCGCTCTGGGCGACACGCGGTCCCAGCCGTACAGGTAGACGCCGAGGAAGATCGCCTCGGTGAAGAACGCAAACCCTTCGAGCGAGAACGGCATGCCGATGATCGGTCCGGCGAACCGCATGAACCCTGGCCAGAG
>QHTX01000173.1:13168-17261 GCA_003220975.1 Gemmatimonadota bacterium
GCACCGTCCCCGAGACGGCGCCGACGGCGAACAGGATGGCGGTGCCTTTCGCCCAGCGCTTCGCGAGATCGAGGTAGATCTCGTGTCCCGTCACCCGCCAGCGCCGCTCCGCCACGACCATCATGACGGGCATGGCGATGCCGATGACGGCGAACACGATGTGGAAGGCGAGCGACACGCCCATCTGGGAGCGGGCGGCGAGAAGGTCGGGCATGGCGCTAAACCTAACGGCTGCTAGATTACCACAACAATCGGTTCCGTGGTGATTTGCGGCGTATTGCGGCCACGTAAAACAATCCGCTAAAAAGCCGGCCCGTTGCGGCTTTGCTCGCTGCGACGGGCTTTGCTCTTACGGACGACGGATGACGGAAAACGGATGACGATTACTCTGCGCGATCTCCTGAACGACGGGAAAGTCCACGTGCTCGACGGCGCCATGGGCACGATGCTCTACTCCAAGGGCTTTTTCCTCAACGTCTGCTACGACGAGCTGAACCTGAAGCAGCCGAAACTCGTCCAGGAGGTGCACGCCGCGTACGTGCGCGCCGGCGCCGAGATCCTGGAGACGAACACCTTCGGCGCGAACCCGGTGAAGCTCGGCAGCTTCGGCCTCGCGGACGATACCGACAAGATCAATCAGGCGGCGGCCGAGCTGGCCCGGGCGGCGAGCGGCGGGCAGACCAGCGTGGTGGGCGCGATCGGGCCGCTCGGCGTGCGGATCGAGCCGTTCGGCGCGCTGGCGCGCGAGGAGGCGTTCGCCCACTTCCAGCGCCAGGTGACAGGCCTCGTGGCGGGAGGGCGCGGCGTAGACGGGTTCATCCTCGAGACCTTCTCTGACGTGGACGAGCTGCATGAAGCGCTGCGCGCCGTGCGCAGCCTGTCCGACCTGCCGGTCATCGCGCAGATGACGATCGGCGACGACGGGCTCACGCACTATGGTACCGCGCCCGAAACGTTCGCGCAGCAGCTCGCCGAATGGGGTGCGGACGTGATCGGGGTGAACTGCTCCGTGGGCCCTGCGGGCGTGCTCGAGGCGGTGGAGAAGATGGTGAAAGTCACCGACCGGCCCATCTCCGCCGTGCCGAACGCGGGGCTCCCGAAGGACGTGGGCGACCGGAAGATCTACCTGGCGTCCCCTGAGTACATGGCGAGCTACGCGCGCCGCATGATCGAGGCCGGCGCGCGCATCGTGGGCGGCTGCTGCGGCACGACCCCCGAGCACATCAAGAAGATCCGCGACTACGTGGCGAGCGTCGTGCCGCGCCACCAGCCGGTGGTGGTGTCGCGCGAGGCGGTGGCGCCGCCGGCGGGCGTCGCAGCGGTGCCGCTCGCCAGGCGGTCGTGCTTCGGCGCCAAGCTCGCGGCCGGCCAGCTCGTCACCAGCGTGGAGATCGTGCCGCCGCGCGGCGTCGATCCGGCGCCGATGTTCGCGCAGTGCCGGGCCTTGAAGGCCGCGGGTGTGGACGCGGTCAACGTGCCCGACGGCCCGCGCGCGCAGAGCCGCATGGGCGCGCTGCTCTCCTCTATCATGATTCAGCGCGAGGTGGGGATCGAGACCGTGACCCACTACTCCTGCCGCGACCGCAACCTGCTCGGCATGCTGTCGGACGTGCTGGGGGCGGCGGCGGCGGGACTGCGCAACATTCTCATCATCACCGGCGACCCGCCCAAGATGGGCCCGTATCCCGACGCTACGGCGGTGTTCGACATCGACGCGATCGGGCTCACCAATCTGGTCTATCGGTTGAACCACGGGCTCGACCCGGGAAACAACCCGATCGGCCAGCCGACGGAGTTCGCGATCGGCGTGGGCGTGAACCCGGCGGCGATCGATCTCGACCGCGAGTTGTCGCGCTTCGCCTGGAAGGTGGACGCCGGGGCGGACTTCGCCGTGACACAACCGGTGTTCGATCCCAAGCAGCTCGCGGACTTTCTCAAGCGGGTGGAGCAGTTCCGGATCCCGATCGTCGCGGGGATCTGGCCGCTCGTGTCGCTCCGGAACGCCGAGTTCCTTGCGAACGAGGTGCCCGGCGTGTCGGTCCCCGAGACGGTGCTCGCCCGCATGAAGCAGGCGCAGGAGAAGGGAAAAGAGGCGGCGCTCGCCGAGGGCGTCGCGATCGCGCGCGAGATGTTCCAGCAGGTGAAGGGCGCCGTGCAGGGCATCCAGGTGAGCGCGCCGTTCGGGCGGGTGGAGGTGGCGCTGGAGGTGTTCGGTGGGTGACGCCCTAACGGGCGTTGCCGTCATCCTCGCGGCGGCCGCGATCCTTGCCGGCGCTGTGGTGCTCGCGCGCTCCGTCCTGCCGCTCGTCCGCTCGCGGGACAGGGTCCGGCTCCGCGACGAACCGATCCCCGACGGATGGAGCGCGATCGTCGACCGGAATGTCCCGCTCGCGCGCGGCCTCTCGACCGAGGATCGCAAACGCCTGCTGCGACTGATCCAGGTGTTCGTGCACGACAAGGCGTTCGAGGGCTGCGGCGGGCTCGCGATCACGGACGAGATGAAAGTCACAATCGCGGCGCACGCCTGTCTGCTGCTGCTCCACCTCGACGGGCCATGCTACCCGACGGTCGATCGCATTCTTGTCTACCCGACGGCGTTCGTGCCCAAGCACGTGGTCCGCTACCGTTCGAGTGGCATCCAACCGGTCGCCGTGCCGGAAACAGGAGAGTCCTGGCAGGACGGGGTGGTCGTCCTGTCCTGGGATGACGTACGCTCCGGCGCGTCGAACCCGGCGGACGGCGACAATGTCGTGCTACACGAATTCGCCCACCAGCTCGACCAGGAGGATGGCATGGGCGGCGGTACGCCAGTGCTGGAGTCGCCTTCCCTGCTCCGGACCTGGGGGCGCGTCCTGGCGGCGCATTACGAGCAGCTGCGGCGCGACGCGGACGAGGGCCGTCCCACTGTACTGAACGCCTACGGCGCGACGAACCCGGCCGAATTCTTCGCGGTCGCAACCGAAGCCTTCTTCGAGAAGCCGCAACAGCTGCAGGCCGCCGAGCCCGACCTGTACGCGGAGCTCAAGGAGTATTACCACCAAGATCCCGCGGCAGGCAGGTAAAGGAGTCCCCCATGTTCGTCGGCCACTACGGTGTGAGCTTCGCCGCCAGGAGCGCCGAGAAGACCATCCCCCTGTGGGTGCTGTTCCTGGCCGTGCAGCTGCTCGACGTGTTCTGGAGCCTGTTCGTGCTGCTCGGCGTCGAGAAGGTGCGCATCGTTCCGGGAATCACCGCCTCGAATCCGCTGGACCTCTACTACATGCCGTACACGCACAGCCTGGTCGGCGCCCTGCTGTGGTCACTCGGCGCGTACGTCGCGTACCGGCTGATCCGCCGGTTCGGTGCGTCGCATCGCGTCGCCCTGCTCGTCGCGGTCGCCGTGTTCTCGCATTGGGTGCTCGACCTCGTCGTGCACCGTCCCGACCTGCCGCTGTACGACGATACGCTGAAGGTGGGGCTCGGTCTGTGGAACCACCGCGCCGTCGCGTTCCTGCTCGAGGTCGCGGTGCTGTTCGGCGGGATGTTCCTGTATCTGCGCTCCACGGCCGCGACGACCGCCCTCGGCCGCTACGGGATGCCGGTGTTCGGCGTGGTGATGCTGATCGTCCAGGCCGTCGTGTTCTTCGGCCCGCCCCCGCCAAGCGCCACGGCTGCCCCGATCGAGGCTCTGGCGTTCTACGTGGTCTTCGCCGCCGTCGCCCGATGGCTGGAGCGGCGGCGCGTGTGAGACGATTCTCGGTGGCGCTCGTCGTTCTCGCGGCGCGCCCTGTCGCCGCGCAGCAGATCCCGCTCTCGCAGCGGGGCGGCGTGACCCAGATGGTTGGCGGCACGCGCATCGAGATCCGCTACAGCCGCCCCGTCGCGCGGAGGCGCGAGTTGTTCGGCAAGCTGGTCCCCTGGGGCAAGGTGTGGTGTCCGGGGGCGGACACCGCGACGACCATCGCGTTCAGCGCGCCCGTGCACATCAGTGGCAAGCCGCTCGACGCAGGGACTTACAGTCTGTGGGCGATCCCCGAGCCCGACGCGTGGACCGTCATCTTCAGCCGAGCGCAGCCGGTCTTCCACATCCCCTACCCCGAGGGCCGGGACGCGC
>QHTX01000173.1:17457-20110 GCA_003220975.1 Gemmatimonadota bacterium
ATTCACGTTATAGCTGATCAGCATCTCGCCCGGCCGCGACAGGTGTGGGTGGCCCTTCGCGTTGTAGGTGTAGACGTTCGCCGGGTCGATGTCCGGCTCGGGCGCGTGATACACCGGGATCGCGCTCCCCCACGGCCCGATCGGACTCGCGCCGTAGCGCACGGCGACGTCGCGGCTCAGACCGTCGAGCTGGAACACCAGGAGAAAGCGACCGTCAGCGAGCGGACTCACGTTGAACTCGGCCGAGATACGGTCGGTGAGGGACGCCGCCCGAGTGATGAACTTCGACCACCGCTTCCCGTCCCAGAACCGATATTGCGAGAAGTTCGCGATGTCTCCCGGGAGCACGCGTGAGACGACGAGCTTCTTGTTGAACGGATCGTTGCGCGTGCCGTAGACATAGAGATACCCGTCGGGACGAGGCGCCCCGGCGGCGGCGGTGTTAGGCATGACCGCCTGGCCGAAGTAGATCTGGCTGGAGCCGTTCGCGAACAGCGGCGTGTTGTCAACCGCGGTATAGCTGTCGAACGGCACCGGGCTCGAGGCCGGCGTGGTCAGCAGCGAGATGCCCACGACCTGGAAGTTGAACACCCCGCCGCTTCCCGGCGCCATCTCCAACACGTACAGATAGATCGTCCCGCTCAACGCGATCCCGTCGATCGGCCAATACCAGCAAATCGTACACGTGCTCGGCTTCACCATGGCCTGGGGATTGCTCGCGGCGTCGGTTCGCCAGTAGAACTGGATCTGGTCGAGCACGGGCTGGCCGCCGTTCAACACCGCGAACGTGTTGTTGACGAGCGCGGTGCCCGGGAGCCGGTGCCCGCTCGCGTCCACGTCGCCGATGAACGTGTCGTCGAAGACCCAGACGGTGTGCGTCGCGTCCCCGCTGCCGGGGCGGTAATCGCCCGAGAGCGGCAGCGCGTAGGCGGCATCCGCGCCGGTCCAGCCGGACGAACGATGGAACAGCGTGTCCCAGTCGGGAGCCGGTGTGGCCGAGTACGGTGGCACGTCGTATGGACTCGCCGACGCCTCGGCTCCCGGGAGCGTTGGGGGCGGGGGCGCCGTGGGACGGCGGTCACACGCCAACAGGGCAGCGGAAAAACTGACGGCCAAGAAGAGGCACCGAGGCACGGCGTCCACGCTACCGCGCCCGCGGGTTGCAGGCAAGGGCGCCAGCCTTCATACTCACTCCGCTCTCCCCGCGCGGCGGGGGGTCGCAGACTACCATTTCGGGAGGCGCTACATGCGCACACTGCTTTGCGCGGCACTCGTCGTCGCCGCGTGCGCGCCGGGTGACAAGGCGAGCACGGCGACGGCCGGCGGGCCGGGCCAGAAATTCGTCGGCACCTTTGAAGGACGCTCGTACCGTCAGGTGGCGGACACCGGGATTCCCTGGCGGAGCGTCATGGTGATCGCACCCGACGGGTCGCTGCGCGGCACGCTCACGTTCACGAGCATCACGGCGGGACCGGTCCCGATCCGCGTGCGGGACATCACGGGCTCCAAGCTCGTCCAGGAGCTGGGTCCGTATCACAGCCCCACGCTGAAGCGGGACGTGGTCGCCACGTCCACCGCGGAGCTGAAGGGCGACTCGCTGACCGGCGACTACGAGGTGCGGCCGCCCGAGGGCGGGGACGTGCTCTTGAGGGGGACGTTCCGGGCGAAGCGCGCGTCATAGGCACCCGGATCACGCCTGGACGCCGTTGCGGCAGTCACCGAGCGGCGCGCCCGCCGCGCGCTCACCGCGGCGCTCACGGTGTACGGAGCGTTCCTCGCCCTGCACCCCGACCACTTCGGCTGGCTCGACGGCGTCGACCTTGCGATCCACGAGGCCGGGCATCCGCTGTTCGGCGTGTTCGGGGAGTTCGTCGGCTTCCTGGGCGGGACGCTGATGCAACTCCTGATGCCTTCCTTGTTCGTGTGGTATTTCACGCGGCGTGGCGACCGGCACGCCGCCACCGTCGCCCTGTGGTGGGTGGCCCAGAACCTCTGGAACGTCTCCGTCTACGTGAAAGACGCCCGTGCAGAAGAGCTGCCGCTCGTCGGGGGCGGTGAGCACGACTGGAATTACCTCCTCGGGCGTCTGGGGCTCCTCGGTCAGGACCGGCTGCTCGGGGAGGCCGTCCGGTTCGCCGGCGTGCTGCTCTATCTCTGGGCGTGCCTCCGGGGATGGACGTACGCGTCGGCGATCGGCCGGGACGGCGACGCTGGCGAGCCGGCCGCGCCGTCGTAGCTTAGGCGGACCCCAAAGGAGCCCTCATGCCCACCGCCAACGTCAACATCCTCGCCGTCCTCGTCGCCGCGCTCCTCACCTTCGTGCTCGGCGCCTTCTGGTACTCGCCGATCCTGTTCGCGAGGCAGTGGATGCAGGCCCAGGGGTACACGCCGGAGAAGATCGCGGAGATGAAGAAGCGCGGGGTGACCCGCGCCTATGTCGTGTCGGCCCTCTGCTATTTCGTAATGGCGTATGTGGTGGCGCTGCTCGCGTCCTACACGAACTCGACGACGGTGGTTCAGGGGCTGTGGCTCGGCCTGCTTGCATGGCTCGGCTTCGCCGCGACGATCGGGCTGACCGGCAACATGTTCTCGGAGAAGCCCATCGCCGCCTGGGTGATCGACGCGGGCTACCAGCTCGCCTATCTGCTGATCA
>QHTX01000173.1:20133-32421 GCA_003220975.1 Gemmatimonadota bacterium
GTGACGCGCACCGCCGTCGTCGCCGGCGCGTCGGGGCTCGTGGGCGGCCACGTGCTGCGGCTGCTGCTCGAGGACAAGAGCTACGAGGGCGTGACCGTGATCGGCCGGCGCGAGCTGCCGGTCAGCCACAAGAAGCTCGCGCAGCGCACGGTCGACTTCGACCGCCTGTCCGGGCTCTCCGACTTCCCCCGCGTGCACGACGTGTTCTGCTGCCTCGGCACGACTATCCGCGCGGCGGGGTCGCAGGAAGCGTTCCGGAAAGTCGATTGCACGTACGTGCTGGAGCTGGCCCGCCTCGCGGTGCGCCACCGCACCGCGCAGTTCCTCCTCGTCACCGCGCTCGGCGCCGACCCTGGATCGCGGATCTTCTACAGCCGCGTGAAGGGCGAAGTCGAGGAGGGCGTGAAGCGCCTGCAGTTCGACGGCATCCACATCTTTCGGCCGTCGTTCCTGATCGGCAAGCGCGCCGCCGGCAGGCCGGTGGAGCAATTGGCGGGGCTCGTGAGCCCGCTGGTTGCATGGGTGCTGGTCGGGCGACTGCGCAAGTACCGCCCGATCCGGGCAGAGGCCGTCGCGCGCGCGATGGTGCGGGCCGCCCGCGAGGCGACGCGCGGGGTGCAAGTGCACGAGTTCGACGAAATCCGTCGCCTGGCCGCGCGCCCCACGGCGTGAAGTTCCCCCATCCCCTCGTGCTGTTGTGCGGCTGCGTGCTCGTCGCCGCGGCGGCGAGCTACGTGCTGCCGGCCGGCCAGTTCGACCGCCGGCACGACGCGGCGACCGGGCGCGACGTGGTGATCGCCGGCACCTACCACGGCGTGCCGCCCCACCGGGTGACCCCGTTCGGCGCGCTCGTGGCCATCCCCCGCGGGCTGGCCGACGCGGCCGCGGTGATCTTCTTCGTGTTTCTCATCGGCGGGGCGTTCACGGTCGTGGACGAGACCGGTGCGTTGCGCCAGGGGGTGGACTGGCTGGTGCGGCGAGTCGGGAACGCGGAGACCGTCGTCATCCCAGTCGTCTCGCTCGCGTTCGCCCTGGGTGGCGTGCTCGACAACATGAAGGAAGAGATCATCGCCCTCGTGCCGGTGGTGCTGGTGCTCGCCCGGCGGCTGGGGTTGCGACCGGTCGTCGCGGTGGCGATGAGCCTCGGCGCGGCGGCGGTGGGAGCGGCGTTCAGCCCCGTCAACCCGTTCCAGGTGGGCATCGCGCAGCAGCTCGCCCAGCTGCCGCTCTTGTCGGGCTCGTTGTTCCGCATCGCGTTCCTCACCCTCGCGCTCGCGATCTGGATCTGGGGCACGACGCGCTATGCGGCGCGCACGCGCGCCGCGCCGACGGCGGACGCCGGCGCGGCCGTCGAAGGGGAGCCGCTCGACCGGCGGCGTGGGACGGTGCTCGCGCTCGTGCTCGCGACGTTTGGGGCGCTCGTGGTCGGCGTGCTGCGCTACGGGTGGGGCTTCAACGAGATGGCGGCGTTGTTCTTCGCGATGGGCGTCGTGGCGGGGCTCGCGGGCCGGCTCGGGGTGGGCGGCACCGCCGCTGCGTTCGTCGCCGGATTCCGCGCCATGGCCTACGCCGCGCTGCTGATCGGCTTCGCGCGCGCGATCTTTGTGACGCTCGAGGAGGGACGGATCGTGGACACGATCGTCCAGGGTCTGTTCACGCCCGTGGCCCACCTGCCGCTCGCGCTCGCGGCGGTCGCCATGATGGTGGTTCACGCGGTAGTGCACATTCCCGTGCCGAGCCCGAGCGGACACGCCGTGCTCACACTGCCCGTCCTCGTTCCGCTCGCCGACCTGCTCGGCCTCTCCCGCCAGGTGACGGTACTCGCCTACCAGTACGGCGGCGGACTGTGCGAGCTGCTCACGCCCACCAACGGAGCGCTGATGGCGATCCTCGCCGCCGCCGGGGGCGTGCGCTACGAGGAATGGCTCAGGTTCGCGCTGCCCCGTGTGCTCACCCTCCTCGCGCTCGGCGCGGGGGCGATCGGGCTGGGCGTCGCGGTCGGCCTCCAGTAGCTTAGGAGTCTCCACCAGCCGACAGGTTCTCCATGACGCGACATCGCTCGCCGCGCGTCCTCGCGGTCGCCGCCGCGACGGCGCTCCTCGCTCCCCCGCTCCTCAACGCGCAGGCGTCGCCGAGTCACCATGTCGCGGTTCCGCCGGCGGCAGCGCGGCCCGAAGACGTGGCGACCGTGGACGGGATCGTCCGGGCCTACTACGACGTGATCACGGGACCGGCGGGCCAGCCGAGACAGTGGTCGCGCGACCGCTCTCTCTACATCCCGGACCTCCGCTTCGTCGCCACCGGCGTCGCCAAGAACCAGCCCTACGCGCGCGTCATGGACCACCAGGCGTTCGTGGACGCGACGGACTCGGAGTTCGTCCACGAGGGCTTCTACGAGCGGGAGATCCACCGCGTCACGCGCGCGTACGGCAACATCACGCAGGTGTGGAGCACGTACGAGGAGCGGCGCGCCCCCGACGGCCCCGTGCAGGGGCGCGGGATCAACGCGCTGCAGCTGTTCTGGGACGGCAAGCGCTGGTGGGTCGCCTCGGCGATCTGGTTCGAAGAGGATCCGGCGCATCCGATCCCGCAGGAATTCCTGCCCTGATCTCGGCCGCCATCCGAACCGCGCTGTTCGCGCTGCTGTTCATGGGCAGCGTGCTCGTGTACATCCCGTACCTGCTGGCGGCGGGCGGCGCGACCGGCGGCTGGCACTTCGGGGCGTGGCGCTATCTCGGCCTGCTCCCGCTCGGCGCCGGAATCGCCGGCATCGCGCGGTGCCTGCGCGATTTCGCCGTCGTGGGCCGCGGCACGCCGGCGCCCTTCGATCCCCCGCGCGAGCTGGTGGCGACCGGGCTGTACCGCTGGGTCCGCAATCCGATGTACCTGAGCGCGCTGCTGCTCCTCGTGGGCGAGGCGACGCTGCTCGCGGCACGCGTGTTGTTCCTCTACGCCGCCGGGTTCGCCGTCGTGACGCACCTGTTCGTCGTGCTGTACGAAGAGCCGACGCTGCGCCGCACGTTCGGGGAGTCCTACGACCGCTATCGCGCCACGGTACCGCGCTGGATCCCGCGCCGGCCCGCCCTGCTGGCCGTCGTGCTCGGGCTCGGCGCCCTGGGAGCGTCCCCGCTCAGCGCACAGGCCGCCGCCTCGCCCGGCCCGCCGCAGCCGCTCCCGCAAGGTCAGCTGTTCGCGCCGCTCATCGCCGATCCCAAGCAGCCGCATTTCTTCGCCGCGTGGCTGTGGGTCACGTCGCCGCTCGTCACGAGCCAGGTCGCGAGCGTCGGTCTGGGCGAGGATATCGGGCTCGTCCGCGGTCCCCGGAGCCATTGGCAGCTGAGCGTCGCGGCGGGCGTGTTCTCCCAATTCAACGAAGAGACGCCCTCGAACGATCTCATCAACACCGACTTCGTCATCGGATTCCCCGTGACCTATCGCCGCGACGCGGTCTCGGCGCGCGCGCGCATCTACCACCAGAGCTCCCACCTGGGCGACGAGTTCATCCTCAACAACAATCCGACGCGGGTGAACCTGAGCTTCGAGGCGCTCGAGCTGCTCGGCGCGTTCGATTTCGGCGGCTTCCGGGCGTACGGGGGCGGCGAGTACCTCATCCGGCACGAGCCCTCCGACCTGAAGCCCGGATTGCTGCACGCGGGCCTCGAGTATCGGCTGCCGACGCGCGTCGTGCGGTTCGGCCGGCTGGGCGACGGCCGGCTCATCGCCGCGCTCGACGCCAAGTCGTCGCAGGAGCGGGCCTGGCAGACGGGCTGGAGCGTGCGGGCCGGCATCGAGTTCCAGCCCAACAGCACGGGAGCGGAAGCACGCCGGCGGCTGAGCGTGCAACTTCAGGCGTACGACGGCCCGGCGCCGTACGGGCAGTTCTACCTCGAGAACGTAAAGTCGGTGGGGCTGGGACTGCACTTCAGTCTGTGAACTACGTCGTCCGTCATCCGTTATCCGTCATGGGTGGCGCCTTTACGGATGACGGATGACGAATAACGATCCGACAGAGTCCCTATGCCCCGCGACCCCCGCATCACGCTGCTGCTGGACGTCTACGACCAGGCCTTCGATCACAAAGCCTGGCACGGCACGCCGCTGTGGGGCTCGCTCCGCGGCCTCACGCGGCAGGCGGCGCTGTGGCGGCCGGGCCCGGGGGCGGGGCGTCACAACATCTGGGAGCTGGTGCTCCACACCGCCTACTGGAAGTACATCGTGCGTCGACGGCTGGCGCACGACGCAACGCTCTCGTTCCCACGCGCGGGCAGCAACTGGCCCGCCCTGCCGGCGGTGACCGACGCGAGCGCCTGGCGACGCGACGTGGCGCTGCTCAAGGAGCAGCACCGGCTGCTGCGGTACGTCATCGCCCGCCTGCCCGCGGCGCGCGTCAGCGCGCGCGGCTGGCGGTCGCGCTGGACCAACGCGCAGCACATCTACGGCATCGCCTCGCACGATCTGTATCACGCGGGACAGATTCAACTGCTGAAAGTTCTCAGTCGCCAGTCGTGAATAATCTGTCATCCGTCATCCGTTGTCCGTCATCCGTTGAGACGGTGCACTACGGATGACGGATGACGGACGACGGACAACGCTTACCGAGCTCGCCGCCCTGTTCCTGAGGCTCGGCGCCACCTCGTTCGGCGGCCCGGCGGCGCACATCGCGATGATGGAAGACGAGGTCGTGCGGCGGCGCGGCTGGCTCACGCGCGCCGAGTTCCTCGACTTGCTGGGCGCGACGAACCTCATCCCCGGGCCGAACTCCACCGAGCTCGCGATCCACATCGGCCACCGCCGGGCCGGATGGCCCGGTCTGCTGGTCGCGGGCGCGTGCTTCATCGTCCCGGCAATGTTGATCGTGCTGGCGCTAGCCTGGGCATACGTGCGGTTCGGCCGACTGCCCGAAGCGGCGGGGCTCCTCTACGGGGTGAAGCCGGTGGTCATCGCCATCGTTTTACAGGCGTTGCTCGGCTTGGCACGCGCGGCGGTGAAATCGCCCACCTTGGGGGTGGCCGGCGCGGCGGCGGTCGCCGCGACCGCGGCCGGCGTTCACGAGCTCGTCGTGCTCGGCGCGGTGGGGATGGCGATCGCGCTGCTCGGCTGGGCCGGCGAACGCACGTCACCCGGGCGGAGCGCGCCCAGCGTCGGACCGCTCGCCGCCCCGATTGCCGCCGCGGGCGTGGCGACCGGAGCCGCGGCGTTCGGGTTAGGGCCTCTGTTCCTCTTCTTCCTCAAGGTGGGGTCAGTGCTGTTCGGCAGCGGCTACGTGCTCCTCGCTTTCCTGCGCGCCGACCTCGTGACGCGCTGGGGCTGGCTCACGGAGGGACAGTTGATCGACGCAGTCGCGGTCGGTCAGGTGACGCCCGGACCGCTGTTCACGACGGCCACGTTCATCGGCTACGTGCTCGGCGGCCTGCGGGGCGGGCTCGTCGCGACGCTCGGCATTTTTCTTCCCGCCTTTGTGTTCGTCGCGGCGAGCGGGCCGCTCGTGCCGCGGTTGCGGCGCTCTCCGGTGGCGGGAGCGTTCCTCGACGGGGTGAACGTCGCCTCGCTCGCGCTCATGGCCGTCGTCACCTGGCAGCTCGGCCGGAGCGCGCTCGTCGATCTCCCGACGGTGAGCCTCGCGGTGGTGAGCGGCGTGCTGCTGCTGCGATATCGGATCAACTCGGCGTGGCTGGTGCTCGTAGGGGCGGTAGTGGGAATCCTCACGAGCCTCTAGGCCGCTCTACCCGGCGGCCGAACTCCTGGTCGTCATTCGCCTCTCTCCTGTCGACGAATACGAGCATCGCTCCGGGTTCGCTGATCGCGCCCGCGGTCAACTCTTCGAGCGCGCCGCCCGTACCTGATCGTGAACGTGCGCTGTCGCAGAAGCGCGAGGAGGCTGCCCGAGAGTGAAGCGCAATCTGTTTCGTGTCCTGCTGCTGATGGCGAAGTCGCTGACGGGCTTCGAGGTCGCGTTGGTCGTGTGCTCCCCGCTCGCCTATCTGGTCGTGCGCGCGCTCGCCGCGCTCTGCTTTTCGGCGCGGCGCCTCCGGATGGGGCACCGTCAGCAACGTCGGTCGACGGCTCGTATTCCGCTGTGAACTTCCTCACTGACCATCAAGAGGAGACTATGCAATCCGCACGCCTGATTACCGCAATCGCAGCACTCACGCTCGCGCTGACCGCATGCGGACCGGGAATCCAGGTCCGCACCGTGGCCAGCCCCGACGCGGGCATGGGAAACCTGCGAACGTTCCGCATCCTGCCGGTCCCCGAGCGGCGCGACGGCTCATCGCAGTCGTCGAACGATCCGATGCTCGTGAACTCGGTCTCGAACCGCGCACTCCGGCGCGATCTCCTGCAGGGGTTCGAACAGCGTGGCTACGTCGTCGCCGACACCAACCCGGATTTTGCGGTGGCGTACTACGCGTCCACCAAGGAGAAGCTCGACGTCACGTATTGGGATTACGGCTACGTCTGGCGGCCGCGCTGGTGGGCTGCTGAGGTGCCCCGGTACACCGAGGGGAGCGTGGTCATCGATGTGATCGACCCGAAGACCAAGCAGCTCCTGTGGCGCGGGCAGGGTGTGGCGGCGGTGTCGGACGACGAGCGGCGGTACGAGGGGGAGCTCAAGAAGACCGTCACGGCGATCCTCGACAAGTTTCCCGGCGCTCACGCCGACTGACGGGCCGCAGGCGGTCCATCCCGCCGGGCGCTCAATCGCCTCGGAGTCGCTCGATCTCGCGCCGGTCCTTCTTGGTCGGCCGGCCTTTGCCCTCATAGCGGAGCGACGGCGCCACGCGGAGCTGTTCGGCGAGTCGCTCCCGCAGCCGCCGGCCCTCGGCATCCTCGGCGAACAGCGCCGCCGCCTGCGCCGGCGGCCCGCGGCGCTCCGAAACCCCGCGCACGACGACGCGATACTCGAACGGGCCGCGCCGCACCCGCAGCTGGTCGCCGGCGGCGACGAGCTTGGCGCGCTTGGCCCGCGCCCCGTTCACCTCGACTCTCCCGGCGGCGATCGCCGCCGCGGCGAGCGCGCGGGTCTTGAAGAAGCGGGCGGCCCAGAGCCAGCGATCCAGCCGCACGCGCTCCCCTGACAGCTCCGACATTAGGCGCCTCCACGCGGGGCCGTCGCTATGCGTATAATGGGAACCGCGGCCCCGCCCAAACCTTTATCGCACAGAGTCTAATGACTGCTGCGCCAGCGAATCGTCCCGTCCCCCGCCTCGGCGCGCACCGCGCGTTGCGAGCTGCAACGCTGGGTGCGGCCCTGGGGGGGGCGGCCCTGCCACTCGGCTGCGGCACGCCCGGGGTCCGCGGCGTCGCCGGGACGGCGCCCGCGCCCAACGTGCTGTGGACACCGCCGCGTGACGCCACCGCAGCCACCAAGCCGGCGCCGCCGCCCGCGCTCCCGCCGGACCTGGCCGAGCGCGTGGCGCAGCTCAAGCTGGCGGACGTGATCGATATCGCCTTGCGGAACAACACGGCGACGAGCGCGGCATGGGCGGATGCGCGGGCGGCGGCGGCGAGCTACGGCGCGGCCAAGGGACAGTACTTCCCCACCCTGGCCGTCAACGGCGCCGTCACCACGATCCACCGGACGGTTTCCTCCGCAGGGCAGCAGGCGGTGAAGCAGCAGTTCTACGGCCCGACGCTCACCCTCTCGTGGCTGCTGTTCGATTTCGGGGGCCGCGCGGGTGTGATCGGCGAGGCGCGCGAGGCGCTGCTCGCCGCCGACTGGACCCATAACGCCACGCTGCAGAACGTCGTCCTCGCGGTGGAGCAGGCGTACTTCGACTACCTGGGGACCAAGGCGCTGCTCGCCGCCCAGCAGACGACGCTGCGGGAGGCTCAGACCAACCTCGAAGCCGCCGAGCAGCGCCACAGGGTCGGGCTCGCGACGATCGCCGACGAACTCCAGGCGAGAACGGCGCTGTCGCAGGCGCGGCTGTCGCTCCAAGCGATCGAGGGGCAACTCCAGACGACGCGCGGCGCCCTGGCGCTGTCGATGGGACTACCGGCGAACGTTCCCTACGACATCGCCCTACCATCCGACACGACGGTCCCACTGGGCATCAGCGACAGCGTCGACACGCTCATCGAGCGGGCGGTGCGTGAGCGTCCGGATCTCGCCGCCGAGCGCGCGCAGGTCGCGGTGGCGCGGGCGCGGGTGAGCGTGGCGCGCTCGCAGGCGCTGCCGTCGCTCAGCCTCGGCGGGAACGCCGGCGAGACCTATTTCATCAACCCCCTGCCCTCGAGCCCGAGCTCCGGGAACAGCTACGCGGCGACCGTCACCCTCTCGATTCCCCTGTTTTCCGGCGGGGCGCAGATTTACAACGTGAGAGCCGCCGCCGCGGCAGCGGACGCGGCGGCGCAGCGCGCCCGCGGCTTCGAGCAGCAGGTGATCTACGAGGTGTTCAACGCCTACTACGCCCTCCGCACCGCCACCCAGCAGGTGCGCACCAGCGGCGACCTGCTCGCGAGTGCGACCCAGTCGGAGCAGGTGGCGCTGGGCCGCTACAAGGCGGGCGCCGGGAGCCTGCTCGATCTCCTCACGGCGCAGGCGGCGCTCGCAAGCGCGCGCGCGCAGGCGATCGGGGCCCGCTTCTCCTGGTACATCGCCCTCGCCCAGCTGGCGCACGACGCGGGGATCCTCGGGCTCGACGGTGCCAGCCCGCTCCACATCCAAGCCGACACGACGGGACTGAACAAATAGATGAAGACCACGACCGCCGTCGCCGCCCTGTCCCTGGTCGTCGCCACCGGCTGCTCCCGCAAGGGCGCCGGCGGGCCGGCCCGCATCCCGGTGACGGTGGCACGCGCCGAGCAGCGCGCCGTGCCGTACGAGATCATCGCCACCGGCACGGTGGAGCCGCGGCAGACGGTCTCCGTCCAGTCGCAGGTGACGGGCGTGCTCACCCAGGTGGCGTTCCGCGAAGGGGACGACGTGGCCGCCGGGCAGGTGCTGTTCCAGATCGACGCCCGGCCGTTCCAGGCGGCGCTCGACCAGGCCCGAGCGATGCTGGCCCGCGACCAGGCGCAGGCGCAGAGCGCCGTGCTCGACGCGCAGCGCTACGCGGAGCTGGTGAAACAGGACTATGTCACGAAGTCCGACTACGAGGCGAAGCGGGCCGCGGCCGAGGCGCTCCAGGCGGTTGTGCGGGCCGACTCGGCCGCGATCGCGAGCGCCGCGCTGAACCTCGACTGGGCGACGATCCGCGCCCCGATCGCCGGGCGCACGGGGCGGCTGCTGGTGCGCGAGGGCAATCTGGTACGGGCGAACGCCAACGCCACCGACCCGCTCGTCGTGATCAACCAGATCCACCCGATCCTCGTGCGGTTCGCCGTTCCCGAAGCGCACCTCGCCGACATCCAGCGCTACCGCAAGAACCGTCTGCCGGTGCTCGTGAGCCCCTCGAAGACCGACACGGTGTTCACCGAGGGGACGCTCACGTTCATCGACAACAGCGTCGACACGACGACCGGGACCGTGCTCCTCAAGGCGGAGTTCCCCAACCGCGACAACGCGCTGTGGCCGGGCGAATTCCTGAACACGCGGCTGCAGCTGTACATCGAAGACAAGGCGCTCGTAGTCCCGTCACAGGCGGTGATGAACGGGCAGCAGGGCAGCTATCTGTTCGTGGTCAACCAGGACGGCACGGCGCGCTCCCAACCCGTGACCGTCGAGCGCACGGCGGGCGCCTACGCGGTCCTGGCGCAGGGGGCAGAGGGGGGGGGTGGCGTGCGGCCGGGAGACGAGGTCGTAACCGACGGGCAGCTGCGGCTCGTCCCCGGCGCGCCCGTCGAGGTAAAAGGGGCGGCCGAGCCCGCGCGCGAGCTGGAGGCCGACAAATGAGCCTCTCCGAGCTCTTCATCAAGCGGCCCGTGATGACGACGCTCGTCATGATGGGCATCCTGCTGTTCGGGATCATGGCCTACCGCCTGCTGCCCGTGAGCGACCTGCCGAACGTGGACTTCCCCACGATCACTGTGAACGCGAGCCTCCCCGGGGCCAGCCCCGAGACGATGGCGTCCGCCGTGGCGACGCCGCTCGAAAAGCAGTTCTCCACGATCGCCGGGCTCGACCAGATGACGTCCACGTCGAACCTGGGCACTACGAGCATCACGCTGCAGTTCACGCTCGACCGCGACATCGACGCCGCCGCCCAGGACGTGCAGGCGGCTATTTCCAAGACGCTGCGCCAGCTGCCGAGCACCATTCTCCCACCCACCTACCAGAAGGTGAACCCGGCCGATTCGCCGATCGTCTATTACGCGCTCAGCTCGCACACGCTGTCGCTGTCCGCGCTCGACGAATACGCGGAGACCTTCATCGCCCAGCGCCTCTCCACCGTGAGCGGCGTGGCGCAGGTGCAGGTGTACGGCGCGGCCAAGTACGCCGTGCGCGTCCAGCTCGACCCCAAGGCGCTCGCGACGCGCGGCATCGGGATCGACGAGGTCGCCGACGGCATCGCCGCGGGCAACGTGAACCTGCCGACGGGCATCCTGTGGGGACCGCATCGCGCCTACACCGTGCAGGCGAACGGGCAGCTCCAGAACGCGGCGCAGTTCCGGCCGCTGATCGTCGCGTACAAGAACGGGGCGCCGGTGCGCCTGCAGGACGTGGGCCAGGTGCTCGACGACGTCCAGGACAACAAGAGCGCCGCGTGGTTCAACGGCAATCGCGCGATCGTGCTCGCGATCCAGCGGCAGCCCGGCACGAACACCGTCGCCGTCGCGAGTCGCGTGCGGACGGTGATGGCGACCCTCAAACAGCAGCTCCCCGCCTCCGTGGACCTCCAGCTGCGCTACGATCGCTCGGATTCGATCCAGGCGTCGCTCTCCGACGTGCGCTTCACGCTGCTGCTCACGCTGTGCCTCGTCGTCCTCGTCATCTTCCTGTTCCTCCGCAACTTGTCGGCCACGATCATCCCGAGCCTGGCGCTGCCGTTCTCGCTCGTCGGCACGTTCACGGTGATGTACCAGCTCGGCTACAGCCTCGACAACCTTTCGATGATGGCGCTCACGCTGTCGGTCGGGTTCGTGGTAGACGACGCCATCGTCATGCTCGAGAACATCGTGCGCCACATGGAGCACGGCACGCCGCCGTTGCGCGCGGCGTTCGACGGGGCGCGCGAGGTGGGGTTCACGATCCTGTCCATGACGCTGTCGCTCGCCGCGGTATTCCTGCCGGTACTGTTCATGGGCGGTATCATCGGGCGGCTGTTCCACGAGTTCGCGGTGACGATCGGCGCCGCCATTCTCGTCTCGGGCGTCGTCTCGTTGACCCTGACGCCCATGCTGTGCAGCCGGTTCCTGCGGGCCGCGGGCCGGGAGCAGCACGGCAGGCTCTACGAGGCGTCGGAGCGGGTGTACGAGAAGACCCTGCGCTGGTACGAGCGGAGCCTCGAGTGGGTGATGCAGCGGCGCCCAGCGGCGCTCGCGTTCTCCATCGCCATCCTCGCGGCCACGGTCGTGCTGTTCGCCGTGACACCGAAGGGCTTCCTGCCGAGCGAGGACAACGCCCAGATCTTCGGGATCACGGAGACCGTCCAGGGGACCTCGTTCGACGATATGGTGGCGCACCAGCAGCAGGTGATGGCCGTGCTGCAGCAGGAGCCGGGCGTCACCGGTGTCATGTCGTTCCTGGGCGGCGGCACCATCAACCAGGGCCGCGTGTTCCTCCAGCTCAAGCCGCGCTCGCAGCGCAAGATGAGCGTGGACCAGATCATCCGCGCCTACGGCGGCAAGCTCGCCGCCATCCCCGGGGTCCAGGTCTTCCTCCAGAATCCGCCGCCGATCCGGATCGGGGGCCGCCTCTCGAAGAGCCTGTACCAGTTCACGCTGCAGAGCCCCGACATGGCCTCGCTGTACCAGAGCTCGAAGGAGCTCGAGGCCCGGCTGCGTCAGGTCCCGGGGCTCCTGAACGTGACGAGCGATCTGCAGATCTCGAACCCCCAGGCCACGGTCACCATCAACCGCGACCGCGCGGCGGCGCTGGGCGTGACGGCCGAGCAGGTGGAGGAGGCCCTGTACGACGCCTACGGCTCGGGCCAGGTGTCCACCATCTACACGCCCACGAATCAGTACTGGGTCGTGATGGAGCTGCTGCCAGACTACCAACGCGATCTCTCGGCGCTCAGCCTGCTCTACATCCGGTCCCGCACCGGACCGCTGGTCCCGCTCGCGTCGCTCGCGGGCATCACCTCGACGGTGGGCCCACTCACGGTCAACCACTCGGGGCAGTTGCCGTCGGTCACGATCTCGTTCGACCTCCAGCCGAACGTGTCGCTCGGGACCGCCGTCGCC
>QHTX01000173.1:32448-39439 GCA_003220975.1 Gemmatimonadota bacterium
GAGCGTCACCACCTCGTTCGGCGGCACGGCCCAGGCGTTCCAGTCGAGCCAGACCGGACTCGTGTTCCTGCTCATCCTCGCCGTGCTCGTCATCTACCTGGTGCTCGGCATCCTGTACGAGAGCTTCATCCACCCGCTCACGATTCTCTCGGCGCTGCCGTTCGCCGGGTTCGGCGCGCTCGTGACGCTGCTGCTGTTCCGCATCGAGCTGTCCGTGTACGCGTTCGTGGGCATCATCATGCTGGTGGGGCTCGTGAAGAAGAACGGCATCATGATGATCGACTTCGCGCTCGAGGCGCAGCGCATCGAGGGCAAGTCGCCCACCGAGGCGATCCTGCAGGCGTGCAGCATCCGGTTCCGGCCCATCATGATGACGACCATGGCCGCCCTGATGGGCACCCTGCCGATCGCGCTCGGCGTGGGCCAGGGCTCGGAGTCGCGTCGGCCGCTCGGCATCGCGGTCGTGGGCGGGCTCGCGTTCTCCCAGTTCATCACGCTGTACGTGACGCCGGTGATCTACACGTACCTAGACCAGGTGCAACGGTGGCTGGGGCGGACGTCGCTGGCACGCGCAGGTCCGTGCGGCTCCATCATGACCCCGAGCGCGGCCACCCCCGAGCCTGCGAATTAGACCGGTGAGCATTCGCTTCACGTCCGTGACCTGCTGAGCGCACCTGACATGAGTCGGCCCGTCGACCAGCCTAAGGTCGGCTGCCAGGATCAAATGGTATTCCAGTTCACTCGCCGATCCCCGAGCAATCTGGAGCAGCCTTGCGAAGTCTCGGCGACTCCCCCGACCGCAGCCCTCCGCAATGTTCGCACATATTGAAGCCGCCGATCGTCTGATCTGAGATGTTAGGCCGTATAGCTCACTCTTCGGGAATCCACGTGTGATCTGGTAAGCGGCGAGGGTCAGCTCGTGGGCGGTGTTCCAGACACGAAGCTCTCGAAAGTCCTGCATAGACGATCTCTAGTTGCGAGTGGTGATGATGATACGCCACTCACTGGCCACGAGAGGGATCGTTTCCCCGCACGGCCTACCGAATCGCCGCCGCAGGCAACGGATGACGGACGACGGACGACGGACGACGCATTACCAGGCTCGTCCTCGCGCACTAAGTTCAAGCCCATGCACGCATGGCAAGCCTGGCTCGTCGCGGCGTTGCTCCTGTTCGTGGCCGAGATGGCCGCGCCGGGATTCTGGCTGCTCTCGGTCGCCGTGGGGTGCCTCGCCGCCGGCCTAGTGTCGCTCGTGGCCCCCGGCGTGCTCGTCCCGGTGCTGAGCTTCGCAGCCGGCACGCTGCTCTCCCTCGTCGGTATCCGCCCGTTTCTCCTCAGGTACCTGCACCCGCGCTCGAGCGGGATCAGGACGAACGTGGATGCCCTGGCCGGCAAGCTGGGGATCGTGTCGGAGCGCATCGACCCCGGCACGGGGAAGGGCCGGGTGCAGGTGGAGGGTGAGGACTGGCGCGCCGCGTCGATCATGGACACGGCGCTCGAGCCGGGCACGCGAGTGATGGTGGTGCGGGTCGAGGGCGCAACCCTGTACGTGGACAAGGAGATGTGAGCGATGGACAACATCGGCGCGCTCATCGTCCCGGCGGCGATCGCGCTGTTCGCGATCTCGATCGTCGCGCGCGGGATCCGCATCGTGCAGCAGGCCCAGACGATGATCATCGAGCGCCTGGGCAGATACCACCGCACCCTGTCCTCCGGCGTGAACCTCATCATCCCGATCATCGACAAGCCGCGGGCGATCGACTGGCACCAGGTGATCGTCACGCCGTCCGGAGAGTCGTTCGCGCGCCATTTCCGCACCGACAAGATCGACCTGCGCGAGACGGTGTACGTCTTCCCGCGCCAGAACGTGATCACCAAGGACAACGTGGTGGTGGAGATCGACGCCCTGATCTACTCCCAGATCACCGATCCCGTCCGCGCCACCTACGAGATCGCGAACCTGCCGGACGCGATCGAGAAACTGACCCAGACCACGCTGCGCAACGTGATCGGGGAGATGGAGCTGGACCACGTGCTCTCCTCGCGCGACACCATCAACGCCAAGCTGCGGGAGATCCTCGACGAAGCGACGCACAAGTGGGGCGCCAAGGTGAGCCGCGTGGAGCTCAAGGACATCAACCCGCCGCGCGACATCCGCGACGCGATGGAGAAGCAGATGCGCGCCGAGCGGGACCGGCGAGCCGCGATCCTCACCGCCGAGGCGGAGAAGCAGTCGCGCATCCTCCAGGCGGAGGGCATCCGGCAGTCGGAGATCAACCAGGCCGAGGGCCAAAAGCAGGCGAAGATCCTCGCGGCCGAGGCCGAGGCGAACGCCCGGCTCAAGGTCGCCGAGGCGGAAGCGCAGGCGATCGAGCGGATCACCAGCGCCATCAAGGGAACCGGCGGCGACCCGGCGCGGTACCTGATCGCGATCCGCTACATCGAGGCGCTCAAGGACATGGTCACAAGCCCGCAGAGCAACAAGGTGATCTACCTGCCCTACGAGGCGACGGGGGTGCTCGCGTCGCTCGGCGGCATCCGGGAGATGCTGGCGGCGCCGGACAAGGGAGAGAAACGGACGTGAGCTGGAAAACACCCGCGGCGCTCGCTCTCGTGGCGGCGCTCCTATCCGCCTATCCGCCTACCCGTCTACCCGCCTGTGACCCCGACAACGGCGGCCTCACGCTGCCGCCGGGCTTCTGCGCCATCGTCGTCGCCGACCAGGTGGGCGCGCCACGGCATCTCGCGGTGGCGCCGAACGGCGACCTGTTCGTCGCGCTCGAAGGCGGGCGGGGCGGCTCGTCCGGCGGGGGCATCCTGGCGCTACGCGATACGACGGGCGACGGCAAGGCCGACGTGCGACAGGAGCTCGGCTCGGACGGCGGCACAGGGATCGCGCTCGGCAGGGGGGTGCTGTACTTCAGCACCGCGTCCACGGTATATCGGTACGCGATGCGCGCCGGGAGCCTCACGCCGCTCGGACCGCCGGACGTGATCGTCAAGGACTTGCCCGCGGGCGGCCACAGGGCGCGGAATCTCGCGCTCTCGCCGGACGGCGGCGCGCTGTACGTGAACGTCGGGTCGCCCTCGAACGCCTGTCAGGTCGCCGACCGCTCGGGCGCATCTCCGGGGAAAGATCCCTGTCCCGAGCTCGCCACGCGCGCCGGGATCTGGCGCTTCGACCCGAGCAAGCCGAGCCAGACGCAGGCGGCCGGGACGCGGTACGCGACCGGCATCCGCAACGCCGTGGGGCTCGCCTTCGCGCCCGACGGCCAGCTGTGGGCGACGCAGCACGGCCGCGACCAGTTGGGTCAGAACTGGCCGAAGCTGTTCACGCTCGAGCAGAGCGCCGAGAAGCCGTCGGAGGAGCTGCTGCGGCTGACCGAGGGTGACGACTTCGGCTGGCCGTACTGCTATCACGATCCCGAGCTCAGCCACCTCGTGCTCGCCCCGGAGTACGGCGGCGACGGCAAGCAGGTCGGCCGCTGCGCCCAGAAGAAGGAGCCCGCGCTCGCGTTCCCGGGGCACTGGGCGCCCGACGGCCTCACGTTCTACGCCGGCGCGGCGGGCGGGGGGGGCGGGGGGGGCGCGCAATTCCCCGCGCGCTACGCGGGCGGGGCGTTCATCGCGTTCCACGGCTCGTGGAACCGCGCACCGCTGCCGCAGGCCGGCTATCGCGTGGTGTTCGTGCCGTTCCGGGACGGAAAGCCGGTCGGGACGTACGAGACGTTCGCCGACGGATTCTGGCACGAGAACGGCGCGGGGCCGCAGCACCGGCCCGTGGGCGTGGCGGTCGGCCCGGACGGCTCGCTCTACATCACCGACGATGCGGCGGGGCGGATCTGGCGGGTGATGTACAAAGGCGGTCAAGGGCGGTAGCGGGCGGTCGAGGGCGGTCGAGGTGGCCGGCTATTCCAAGCGCTCGCTGGTCGAGAAGCTGGGGATCAAGCACAGCGCGACGATCGCGATTCTCAATGCCCCGCGCGGCTACGACCGCACGCTTGGTAAGCTCCCCGAGCAAGTGAGCCGCAAGGGCGCCGCGACGGGACCACTCGATTTCATTCAATTCTTCACGAAGCAGAAGCAAGAACTCGAGCGTAAGTTCGCGGTGTTGGCACGCGCCCTCGCCCCCGCCGGCATGTTGTGGATCTCGTGGCCCAAGAGCGCGTCCGGGGTGCCGACCGATCTCACGGAGAACGTGATCCGCGCCATCGGGCTCGCGCACGGCCTCGTGGACGTGAAGGTCGCCGCCGTGGACGAGGTGTGGTCGGGTCTCAAGTTCGTGCGGCGATTGAAGGACCGATGAGCTAGATTGCCGGAGCGATGCCGGAGATCGCGTCGATACCACCGCTCACGAAGCTCTCCGAAGAGGAGGAGCTGTTCCGCGACACCGTGCGCGATTTCGCGGAGCACGACGTGCGGCCGCGCGTGGCGGCCATGGAGAAGGCGGCCGCGATCGACCCGGCGCTCCTCGCCAAGTGCTTCGAGCTGGGCCTCATGGGGATCGAGATTCCGGAGCAGCACGGCGGCGCGGGTGGGAGTCTGTTCATGACCGTACTCGCCGTGGAAGAGCTGTCGGCGGTCGATGCCTCGGTCGCCATCTTCGTGGACGTCCAGAACACCCTCGTCAACAACCTGCTCCTCAAGTGGGCGAGCGACGATGTGCGGCGCCGCTATCTCCCCCGCCTCGCCGCCGACCTGCTCGGCGCCTACGCCCTCTCCGAGCCCGAGTCGGGATCGGATGCCTTCGGGCTCCAGACCAAGGCGACCCGGCGCGGCGAGCGCTGGATCCTCGAGGGGCGCAAGCTGTGGATCACGAACGGCGCCGAGGCCGGGCTGTTCGTCATCTTCGCCAACGCCGACTTCTCGCGGGGGTACAAGGGCATCACGGCGTTCGCGGTGGAGCGTGGCTGCAAGGGCTTTACGGTCGGCAAGCGGGAGGACAAGCTCGGGATTCGAGCCTCCTCCACCTGCGAGCTGATCCTCGACGGCGTGGAGCTGCCGGGGGCGAGCGTGGTCGGCGAGGTCGGCAAGGGCTACAAGGTGGCGATCGAAACGCTCAACACCGGCCGCATCGGCATCGGGGCGCAGATGATCGGCGTCGCGCGCGGGGCGCTCGACGCGGCCTGCAAGTACGTGAAGGAGCGCAAGCAATTCGGGCATCCGATCGGGGAGTTCCAGGCGGTGCAGTTCCAGCTGGCGCAGGCGGCGACCGAGCTCGAGGCGGCGCGCCTGATGGTGTACAACAGTGCGCGGCTCGAGGACGCGGGCGAGCCGTACACGATGCAGGCGGCGATGGCCAAGCTGTTGTCCTCCCAGGTGGCCGAGCGCGTGACCTCGCTCGCCGTCGAGCTGTTCGGCGGCTACGGCTACAGCAAGGAGTACCCGGTCGAGAAGTTCTACCGCGACGCGAAGATCGGGACGATCTACGAGGGGACGAGCAACATGCAGTTGAACACCATTGCGAAACAGATACTGAAATAACCGGTGCAATGCCACGCGAGGAGGTCCATGATGCGGCGTCTCAGTCTAGCGGTTCTGGCGCTGACGGTGCTCGCGCTGCCGGCCGCGGCGCAGGGGAAGCGCCCGAAGAAGTACGCGGTCACGACCGATCGGGCGTTGGTCGTGACGAAGGACGTCCTGGTGAAGCAGGGCTACGAAGTCGTGCGGGTGGAGAATAGCGGGCACGACTATGTGGTGTGGTATCGCCGGGGCAACAAGGGGCGGGGCAAGGGCAAGGGTCCGCCGGTCCGCATGGTGATCCACCGCGACCTGGACCGCGTGGTGTTCCTCCAGGCACCGAGCGCGATTCTCGTGGACATCGACGTGCAGTTGAAGTAGCCACGCTCGTGCACACCGCCAAGCGCACCCACGGGTTCACCGAGTCCGTGATCCGCGGCATGACCCGGCTCGCGAGCGAGCACGGGGCGATCAACCTCGCCCAGGGTTTCCCCAACTTCCCCGCCCCGGACGTCCTGAAGGAAGCCGCCGCGCGCGCGATCCGCGACGACGTGAACCAGTACGCGATCACCTGGGGCGCCAAGCGGCTGCGCGACGCGCTCGCGCGGAAGTACGCCGAGTGGTACGGCATGACCGTCGACCCCGAGGCCGAGATCACGGTGACCTGCGGAGCCACCGAGGCGATGGCCTCCGCCCTGCTCGCCATCGTCGATCCCGGCGACGAGGTGATCGTGTTCGAGCCGTTCTACGAGAACTACGGCCCGGACGCGATCCTGTGCGGCGCCCGACCGGTGTTCGTACCGCTCGCGGTCGAGGGGGAGGTCGATCTCGACCGGCTGGCCGTCGCGTTCTCCCCGCGCACCCGCGCGATCATCGTCTGCACGCCGAACAACCCGACGGGCCGGGTACTGTCCCGCCGCGAGCTGCAGGCGATCGCCGAGCTGTGCCGGCGGCACGACGCGTACGCCGTGACGGACGAGATCTACGAGCACATCTATTACGCAGGCGAGCACATCCCGATCGCGACGCTCGACGGGATGCGCGAGCGCACCATCACGATCAGCGGGGCGTCGAAGACGTTCAGCGTCACCGGCTGGCGCATCGGCACCATCGTCGCGCCGCCGGACGCGACGGACGCGATTCGCAAGGTGCACGACTTCCTCACCGTCGGCGCGCCAGCACCGCTCCAGGAAGCGGTGGCGGTCGGCCTCGAGACGCTGGGCGACGACTACTACGAGACGTTGGCCCGTGACTACCGCGCCCGGCGCGATCTCCTGTGCCGCGCGCTCCTCGACGCCGGACTGCGCTGCACGCCTCCCGAAGGCGCGTACTACGTGCTGGCGGACTTCTCGGAGCTTTCGGATCTGCCGGACGACCGGTTCGCGCACTGGCTGACGCAGGAGATCGGGGTCGCTCCGGTGCCGGGATCGAGTTTCTTCAGTCGCCCCGAGCCGGGCCGGCGGCTGGTGCGGTTCGCGTTCTGCAAGACAGAGGATCTGCTGCGCGAGGCGGCGCGCCGTCTGGCGCGCCT
>QHTX01000060.1 GCA_003220975.1 Gemmatimonadota bacterium
TGACCTACAACGCCGCCCGCAAGCAGGCGTTCGCGCTCGACTCCGCACACGGGGCGCGAGACCGGTCGTTGTACTCGGACATCGACGCCGTGGAGCGCCGCTTCGAGCGCTCGCACTGCCCCCGGCCGTGAGGGCCTCCCTTCGGCTGGCGGGCCTGTTGCTCGCGGGCTGGGCGCCCGCCGCCGTGGCGCAGAACGCGGCCCCGCTCCGCAAGACGGATCTCATTCGGCTGCTCGCGAACCCCTTGATTCAGCGCAGCGAGATCGCGGACGCGGTGCGCCGCAACTGCCTCGCCTTCCGGCCGAGCGAGCGCGACTGGTCCGATCTGCGGAGCCTCGGCGCCGACGCGGACGTGCTGGGCAGCGTCGGCGCCTGCGCGGCGCGCGGCGCGTCCGCTGCGCAGCCCGCCACCGCCCCCCCCGGCGCCCCTCCGCCGCCCCCGGCGGTGTCGCTCGTCGCCGCCTTCCTCACCCAGCGCGTCACGGCGGTCGCAGGTGCGGGGGCGACCGTGCCCGTGCAATTGAAGCGCGCCGATGGCACCCCGGCCCGCGTTGTGACGCTGGCCCTGCGCGCTACCCCGCGGCTCGCCGCCGGGCCTCCCGGCGAAGTGAAGGCGGTTACGGACGACAGCGGCTTCGCGGCGTTCGACCTGCCGGCCGGCCGGCAGCCGGGGCGCTACCGGCTCGAGCTGATCGGCGGCTCCGGCGCGCCCCTGCCCGGCCGGCCGGTGGTCGATCTCGTCGTCAGCCCCGGGCCCCCCGCGACCGCCGACGTGCAGCCGGCGACGTTCGAGCTCGGGGCGGGAGACACGACGCTCGTCGTCGCGCTGCGCGATTCGGTCGGCAACGCCGTGCCCCACGAGCCGATCGAGCTGCGCCCGGGCGCGAGCATGGGCGCCCCCCCCCCCGACACCCAGGCGACGGACTCCCTGGGCCGCGTCAGCTTCCTGGTGCGGCGGGCGCAGCTGCGGCGGCCCGGCCAGCTCGAGGTGCGCGTCCGGGGAACGACGCTCGCCACAGTGGCCGCCGTGCTCGCACCGTCGCGGCCGCTCCTCGACGCCGGCTTCGTCTCCGGCGCCGTGCAACGGGGGCTCCCCCGCACCCGGCTCGCCGATGCCCTGACGTTCCAGGTGCGTACGCCGTCGGGGGCCCCCTTGCCCGGCAAGCCGGTGACGTTTCAAGCCGTGAACGCGGAGCTGGACAAGGACAGCGCCCTCACCGATTCCAGCGGCCAGGTGGCCGTGGAGGTCCGGCTCGGCATGAAGGCCGGGCACGCATTCGTGACCGCCCTCGTCGATTCGCTGCGCCGGCAGGACACGCTCGAGGTGGAGCCGGGGGTCGCGTTCGAGCTGGTACTCGAGCGCGAAGACCAGCGCGTGGACGGAGGCCGCATCCTGGTCGACTTCGGCGTCCCCTTCAGCCTGACACTCCGGGCGCGGGACCGCTACGGCAACGCGACGCCCACCGCGACGCTCACCGCGCGCCTGGGTGAGCTGCGCGAGACGTACAACTCGCGATCCGAGCGCCTGCTCGACCTGATCGCCATCCAGCCGCAGGGCACGGCCATCGTCCTCACCTTCAAGCCGATCCGGCTCGGCAGCACGGACCTGATGATCGACGTGGGGCTGACGACGTCGGTGTCGATGGAAGTGATAAGGAAGACTGATTAGGGAGCAGGGAGCTGGGAGCAGGGAGCAGGGTGCGAGCGCTTTCGCACCAGTCCGAAAAGTGTCGCCAGCGTCTCATCTAGCAGCCTTCTCATGCGGCTGATCGTCTGATCTGGTAGGTACCCCAATTCCGACGCGGTTTCGATCAGGCACTCCGTTTCGGCGGCAGAGCCGAGCGCGATGCGCAGGTGACGCCGGAACTGAAGCGGCGTGCTCAGTGCGTAGCCCTCGACGATATTGGCCTCGATAGATATCGCGGCCCGCCGTACCTGATCGAGCAAGGCGCGGGATCGCGGATGGTAAGCGGCGTCCGCCGCTTTGAACGTGACTATGGCGAGCTGATGTGCGCGCTGCCACGCGACCGGAGAGCGGTATTTTTTCATGACACGAATCTGACAGCCGGCCGTGCGTCGCCGCGCACCCCATTTGCGCGAGCCGCACCCTTCTATTGCACCGCCACTTACCGCTCCCTGCTCCCTGCTCCCTGCTCCCTCTTGCGACCCTCCTCCCAGCACGCCATATGTAGCCCAGCAGATAGGAGCGGACTGTGCGGACCTCATCCTCGATTGTCGTCGCGGCGAGCGTCGTGATCGCCGCGTGCACCGGCGACGCCATCGTCACCGCGCCGTCGGACCCGACGACGCCTCCCCTCGCGTTGCAGCCCGAGATCCGGCTCGTGGTGATCGACTCCACCCGGCTGCCGTTCGCCGGGACGGCCGCCGACCGCGCCGCCGGGCACTACGCGTTCCAGATCCGGGACACGGCGCCGGCGATCGCGCCCGGCGACTACGTCGCGGGGAGACAAGGCGGCCGGTTCTTCGGGCGGGTCGTGTCCGTGTCGCGCAGCTCCGGGCGCCTGACGCTCGAGCTGGCGGCCGCCGCCTGGCGGGACGTGTTCCCGCCGTTCAAAGTCCACATTCCGTTCACGCCGGGCGCGGGGAGCGCGCCATCGCCGTACGGCACGGTGCGCTGGGGGCCGTGGCACGTGGTGCGGCCGAGCCGGCCCGGGCAAGGCCCGACCCCTCCGGCAGCCCCCGCGATCAGAACTTCCAGCGGGGCGCTGGCCGACCTGGAGGACTTCAACCCCGTCAGCTTCCTGCTCGACAATTTCGACCTGTGCGCGGCCAGCGGGGTGGTGACGGGCTGCACCAACATCACGGCCAAAGTAATCGACGCCGAGTTCTCGCTCACGGGCGGCGTCGACGTGAGCGCCGACGTCGATTTCACGAACTTGAGCCTCTCCGTGGCCGCGACCGTGAACGAGCAGCTCAACACCACCCTCGATTTCCAGCTCACCGGCAGCGGGTCGGTCGAGGTGGACGTGCCGATCCCGGGCGCGGGCTTCGTGCGCGAGTTCACGGTGGGCGGCTTCTCGGGGAAAATCGAAGTGGGCTTCATCATCGGCGTGGAGGGCGACATCACCGGCACGACCGTCGAGCCGCACGTGCGGGTCTCGGACACCGTCACCACGGGCGGCAGCGTCTCGACGACGAGCGGCTTCAGCTTCGAGTACGCGGGGGCCGGTCACTTCGACGCCGGCGTCAAGGTGATCGACCTGGGCGACCTGGGTGTGAAGCTGTCGGTCGGGCCCAAGGTCGAGGTGAAGCTCGACATCGGCGACGGCGGCTTCGACCTGGGCGCGGGGGCGGACGGCTTCGAGCAGAACACGATCAACCTGGCCGGACTGCTCGGCTTCGAGAACTGGCACTTTCACGCCGACGCCGGCACCGAGGCCACGCTCGAGGGGGCCATCAAGATCCCGCTCTTCAATGATCTGAACATCGGCGGGATGGAGACCTTCCCCGGCCCCGGGATCAACCTGCTCGATCTTTGGGGCACGGGCGATCTGAACCTGGCGAGCAGCACGACGGGGACGGACATCTTCCCAGGCCAGCTCTATCCCACGACCGTGGCCCGCACCACCCCCACCGACCCCCCTCCCTGGTTCGCCGTGCTCACGGCGACGCTGGGCGCGAACGACAGCCACCTGTTCCTAGGCGGCTTCCTGTGCCGCCAGTTCTTCGCAGGGGCGCCGCTAATCCCGCCCTTCATCGAGGCGCCGCAGGACTGCGACGTCGTCGCCACGACGCACACCGTGGGCCTGACGGGCATCGCGTGGAATTGCAGCGCCGCCCAGGCGCTGCCGGCTCAGGTGCAGCTGCGACCGCGCAACCCGTTCGACTTTGCCGCCCGGCTAACGACGCTGACGCTCGGCGTCGTGTGCCGCTCGGCGTACGGCGTCGTGCGCGACCGGGTGGCCGCACTGCGCGCGTCGGGGGCGATCAACAGCGACGGGGTGGCCAACGCGCTGACGGTCAAGCTCACCACGGCGGAGACCGCGCG
>QHTX01000174.1:0-480 GCA_003220975.1 Gemmatimonadota bacterium
GTTCTGCTTTGGCGCCTTCATCGAGGGGGCGGCGGGATTCGGAGCGCCGGTCGCGATTGCGGGCGCCTTCATGATCGGGCTCGGCTTCCAGCCGTTCCATGCCGCTGCGCTCAATCTGATCGCCAACACGTCGCCGGTGGCGTGGGGGGCGATCGGGACGCCGGTGCACACGCTCGCGGCGGTCTCCGGGCTGCCGGAATCCGACCTGAGCGCGATGATCGGCCGCATCCTGCCCATCACCGGCCTCATCGTGCCCTTCTGGTTGGTGCGCGCGATGGTGGGATGGAGCGAGACCATCGAAGTGCTGCCCGCGATACTCGTCGTGGGGACCTCCTTCAGCCTGACGCAGTATCTCTGGTCCAATCACGTTGACTCGAACCTCGTGGACATCGCCGGGGGCGTCGTTTCGCTCATCGCGACGGTGGTCTTCCTGCGGTTCTGGAAGCCGAAACGCATCTGGCGGTTTGCGAACGAGGGCGC
>QHTX01000174.1:578-7454 GCA_003220975.1 Gemmatimonadota bacterium
ATCCTGTCGCTCACCGTCCTCGTCTGGGGTTTACCGGCGATCAAGGGCGCGATCAACCGGGCCACCACGCCGATCTGGAACGTCCCGTGGCTGCACAACGCGGTGACGCGCGCCGCCCCGGTCGTGACCAAGCTGACGCCGGAGGCTGCGCGTTACGACTTCAACTGGTTATCGGCCACCGGGACCGGATGCTTCATCGCCGCGATCGTCGCGGGACTGGTCCTCGGCGTGGCGCCCGGGCAGCTCGCCAAGATCTTCTGGCATACCCTGAAGCGCATGAAGCTGGCGGTCATCGCCATTTCGTTCATGCTGGGATTGGGGTTCACCACGCGCTACTCGGGATTGGACGCCGTGTTGGGGCTGGCGTTCACGCGGACGGGGTGGCTGTTCCCCTTCTTCGGGACGTTCCTGGGGTGGCTGGGCGTGGCCCTGACGGGCAGCGACACGTCGTCGAACGCGCTGTTCGGCAGCCTGCAGCGGATCACCGCGCAGCAGCTCAACCTCGACCCGGTGCTGATGTGCGCCGCGAACTCGGCCGGCGGCGTGATGGGCAAGATGGTGGACGCGCAGTCCATCTGCGTGGCGACCTCGGCCACGAATCAGGTGGGCAACGAGGGCACGATCTTCCGGCACGTGTTCTGGCATTCGATCGCGTTGGGCGCGATCGTCGGTGTGATCGTCCTGCTGTACGCGTACGTCTTCCCCGGTGCGGTGCCGCACGGGCTGACGATCGTGAAGTGACGGCGCAGCTGCGGCTGGGGCGCGGGATGCTGCGCCCCAGCCGTTCACTCAGCCCCGAGCGCCCGCCCGCACTTCTGCCGGCTGCCAGATGCTGATCTTGCGCGTCTCCGGCATCAGGAACAGGCTGAGCAGGAACGCGACCGCTGGCACGGCGATGGGATAGACCAGCGCGTGGCCCAGGCTCTGGGACATCGATAGCCCCGCTGCCTGCGCGGTCACGTACGCCGCGGTCGTGATGACCGGCACCAGTCCGCCGCCCCAGCCGTTGCCGATGTGATATGGCACCGACACCGACGAGTACCGGATACGAGCCGGGAAGTACTCCGCGAGGAACGCGCCGATCGGGCCGTACACCATGCCCACGTAGGAGACCATGATCGCGACGATCAAGATCGACAGCGGGTAGTTGATGTTGGCCGGGTTGGCGGCGTTGCCGAGCGCCATGTAGAGCGGGTAGTACGTAACAGACGCGAGGAAGAACCCGGCGAGGATAATGGGCTTGCGACCGATCCGGTCAGAGAGCCAGCCGAAAAAGATGAGCGACGGCGTGGCGATGAGCAGCGCGAGGCCCGTGATGATGGCCGGGTGCAAGACATCGGGCTTCTGCACCTGTTGGATGAAATAGAGCGCCCAGAACTGACCGCTGTACCACACGACTCCCTCACCGATCACGACGATGCTGGCGATCAGCACGTATCTGATGTTCTGACTCCAGAAGGCCTCACGCCACGGATTGGTCGCCGTTTGTCCCTTCGCCTTGATGGCCTGGAAGATCGGCGTCTCCTGGAGCTGTAGCCGGATGTAGATGGCGATCGCGACCATGAGGAGCGACAGCAGGAACGGGATGCGCCATCCCCACGCCGTGAACGCTTCGGTCCCCAGCGTCTCGCGCGTCACGATGATGACGACCAGGGACACCACGATGCCGAGCGTAGGCGACGTCTGGAGCCAGCCGGTGTAGTAGCCCCGCTTGTCGTCCGGCGCATGCTCGGCGACGTACGTGATGGCGCCGCCATATTCGCCGCCGAGGCACAGGCCCTGGATGAGGCGAAGGAACAACGGGATAATCCCTGCCGCTGCGCCGATCTGGGCGTAGCTCGGCACGAGGCCGATGAAAGCCGTCCCGATGCGGCCGAAGACGAAGGCTCCGAACGGGCGGATCAGGAACCCGGCGGTGAAAGTGCCGACCGTCTTGATGAGCGCGCTGCCGGAGGCGCCCGCCGCGAAAAACTTGACCGACAGGAGCGCGGCCAGGCTGCCGAAGATGTAGAAGTCGTACCACTCGATCACGTTCCCGACCGCTGCGGCGATGACGACACGCCGCAGGTCCTTCGTAGCGAGTTGCGGAGCGGTCATAATCCCTCAGGGCGCTGGTGGAGGCTTGAGTTTCCGGCTGGCTGAACGACCTGTCAAGTACGACGAGCGCGCCGGGTGCGGCGCGCTCGCCACAACGACTTCGGCCTTCCTTTTGGGTCTAGGCCTTCTTCGCGATCATCCCGGCGCCCATCTCCGAGACGTACCCCAGCACCGCGCCCGCGACCAGCGCGACCGCCACCATCAGGTACCCCTTGGCGTCCGTCGGTGCGGCCCACGCCGTGACCGCCGCCCCGCAGAACGCGCCGGGGATGAAGGAAAGGATGGCCACCTTTGACTGGATAACCAGCAGGAAGGCGACCACGCCGATGATGATCCAGGCGATGTTGCCCATGCCCATCGCCCCGATCAGGGTCATCGCGAGCCAAACCCACACGACGCCCGACAGGGTGGACGCGATGGTCTTCTGCAGCCCCGTGATCTTGCCGCCGGCGGCGAAGAAACAGGCCCACGCGACGATCCCCGCCGGAACCGCGAGACTCGCCATCGCGCCGACCTTCACCCACACGGCGATCAGCACCCCGATGCTCACCGCCAGCGCCATCAGCATGTCCATACGTCCCGCCTCCTCTTAAGTGAGGACGAAAGCGAAAACGGCTTCCGCGGTCACCGAGATCGGGTGACGGGGAGCCGTTCCAGCGCACTGCTGCGGATCAGCCGGTTGTGGCATCCAGCCTCTTCCCGTCGACTGCACGGGTCAAGCGAGAAGATTCCGGTGCACCTGAAGCCGGCCCCACGGTAGGGAGACCCCTGCGAACTGTCAAGCAGGGCGGCCCGGCGCCGGCGTGCAATCGCTTTGTCACCATGCGGTTGCGGCCGCCCACCCAGCGGGGTGGGCGCCCTCCACCTGAACGCCTGTCGTCCCGAGGGCTGCGGGACGGTTATCCTCCACGTGTTATGTGAATTCTTTCACATGGACCTGCCATGACGGCCACCGCGCCCCTCGAGTTCTCCTACCGCGACAAGAAGCTGGGCGATACCCAGGCCGTCTCGGTCGTGACCGCCCCCGATGTGTTCCATCCCACATCCACCACGGTGCTGCTGCTGCGTGCGGCCCGGCGCGCGCTCGCCCACGGCCCGCCGCCGCGCACCGTCCTGGACCTGGGCTGCGGCTCCGGCATCGTCGGCGTCGTGCTCGCGAAAATCCATCACCCACGTCTGTGCGTCCGACCTGAGCGCCGCCGCGGTGCGGCTGGCGCGCCACAACGCCGCCCGTAACGGCGTGGCTGTGGACTGCCGCCGCGGCAGCCTGTTCGAGCCGTGGCCGGGCGAGCGCTTCGACATGATCGTAGACGACGTGGCGGGCGTTTCGGAGCCCGTCGCCCGGGCGTCCGGGTGGTATCCGCCCGGGGTGCCGAGCGATGCCGGGCAGGACGGCACGCGCTGGATCCTCGCCGTGCTCGAGCGGGCCCCGACCTTTCTCGCCCCGGGAGGCCGGCTCCTGTTCCCGGTGTTGACGTTGTCCCGCGAGTCGGCGGTGCTCGAGCGGGCACGCGCCCGTTTCGCGGCCGTCGAGCAGGTGGAAGAGCAGTGGTACCCCCTCGGTGAGGAGCTGCTCGCCCACGGCGCGGAGATCGAGGCGCTCGCCGCGGCGGGGAGCGTGCGGCTCGAGCGACGCGGCAGCCGCTGGTGTTGGGCGACGCGGGTCTTCGTGGCCTACCGGTGAGGGCCGGGGGGGCCGGGGGGGCCGGGGGGGCCGTGAGCGTACTTGAGCGCGGCCTCGGTGCGGTTTTTGACGCCCAGCTTCGAGAAGAGGTGTTGCACGTGGAATTTGACGGTGTTGTCCGACAGCCCGAGGCGCCCGGCAATCTGCGGGTTCGTCAGGCCGGCGGCGACCAGCGCCCACACCTCGCGCTCGCGGGGGGTGAGGTCGCCCGGAGCGCCCAGCGCCCGCCCCTCGATCCAGCGACGCGCCGCCTGCGGGAACACGAGCTGACCGGCGTGCACCTGGCGGATCGCGGTGAGCGTCTGCTGTGGTGACTCGGTCTTCAGGGCCAGGCCGTCGGCGCCGGCGTCGAGCGCCGAGCGCAGCGATTCGCCGTCGTTGTAGGCGGTGAGCACGAGCACCTTGGGCGGCGCGGCCAGTTCCCGCAGCGCGGTGATCACCTCGGTTCCCTTGATGCTCGTGAGCTCGAGGTCCAGCACCACCACGTCGGGCTTGTGCTGTTGGGACAGCTTCACGACTTCGGTGCCGTCGGTGGTCCAGGCGGCCACCTTGATCTCGGCGTCCCCATCGAGCAGCGCCCGCAGACCCTCGAGCACGATCGCGTGGTCGTCGGCGAGCAGCACCCGGATCATGGCGCGACTCACTCCAGGGGAAGCGTGACGGTCAGCGCCGTGCCGCGCCCGGGCGCGCTGTCGAGCGCGAACGTGCCGCCCAGCATCTCGACCCGGTCCTGGATGCCCCGCAACCCGAAGTGCCCACCCTCCACCCCGACGTCCTCCTCACTCGCGAGGACGCGTTTGGGGTCGAACCCGCGGCCTTCGTCCGCCACGGTCAGCTCGATCGCGCCGCCGCGCCGCGCCACGCTGACGCGCTGGCGCGACGCGCCGGAGTGGCGGTGCCCGTTGGCGAGCCCCTCCTGGAGGATGCGGTAGATCGCGATCTTGGTCGGCAGGACGCAGTCCCCGAGGTCGTCCGGCAATTGCAGCTCCACCGCCTGGTTGGTCAGCGTCTCGTGCTGCACGGCGAGGCCCTCGATGATCTCGCCCAGCGCCCGGCGCTCGAAGCCAGGCGGCCGGAACGCGCCGATGAAATTGCGAATCTCGCCGAGCGCGCGCTCCAGCAGCCGCATGGCCTGCCGGGTGCGCTGTTGCGTCCCGGCGTCCCCCGCGAGCGCGCGCTCCAGCACCTGGAGCTGCGACAGCGCGGCGAAGATGTCCTGCACCGGCCCGTCGTGCATATCCAGGACGATCCGCTGGAGCTCGCGCTCGCTCGTCGCGAGCAGCCGCCGGGACGCGGCGCGAGTATCAGCGTCGCGCTGGTCCATGACGGCTCATGCGTGCCTCACGCGGTCCGGGTCCTGACCTTTCCGGCCAGCCACTCGGCGGCATACCCAAGGCCCACGCCAATCGCAAGGACGATGGCCACCCGAATCCCCCCTTGAACCGTGCGGGCCCCCATGCCCAGCGCGGTCCCCGCACCGGCGAACGCGCCGGCGGTGAACGAGAGGAGTGGGACCCGCGTCTGAAGCACCATCCCGAACGCCGCCGCGCCGAGCACGAGCGCGTCCACGATATCCTGCCGTCCTAGCGCGCGGGACACCCCGGCGTACACCAACGCCCACACCACGCCTGAGACCACGCCCGCCAGGGACTTCTGGAGCCCGGGGATCCCGCCGCCGGCGGCGAGGAAGCACCCCAGGCCGACGAGCACCGGCCACAAGGACAGGGGCAGGTTCTGCGTGTGGGAGATCGCCGTCCAAACAGCCACCACCACTGCTAAGCTCAACCCGCGGGCGGTCATGGTATTCATCGGCCTGCCTCCTTACGGTTTGAGGATGCGGTAGGCTTCCATGGCGTAGTACTCCGCGAGCCCGAGCCGGTCGGCGTGCGCCGCCGTCTCGAGGTTCCGGGCCTCTACCCGCTGCCAGAACTCGCGGTCGTCGTGGGCCCCGGGGAACGGGGCGGTATCCTTCTGGGACTGGTGTTTGAAAATCGCGAGAATCTTGGCGCGCAGCTCGTCCTGGGAGAGCGGCACCAGCACGTCGGCTTCCGTGAGCGACCACTCCTGCCAGGCGCCACGGTACAGCCACACCTCGGGCCGGGGGCCGTCGTATCCCTCGAGCGCCCGCTCAACGGCCGCCTTGCACATCCGGTGGGTGCCGTGGGGGTCCGACAGATCGCCCGCCACGAACACGAGATCGGGACGAACCTCCTCGAGCAGCGCCCGGACGATGGCCACGTCCTCCGGGCCGATCGGCCGCTTGCGCACCTCGCCGGTGCGGTAAAACGGCAGATTCAGGAAGCGGGCGGCGCTGCGCGGTAACCCCACCGCCTCGAGCGCCGCGATCGCCTCCGATTCCCGGATCATCCGCTTGACGTCCTGCACGAGCGGCAGGTCCACGTCGCCCGGCGCCTTGCCGTCGAAGCTCGCCTCCACCTGCGCGCGCACCCGGTGGAGCGCGGCACGGTCGAGTCCGAGCGGCTCCGCGGCGCGCTCCACGAAGTCGAGGTGGCGGCGCACGTCGTGGTCGAACACGGCGATGTTGCCGCTCGTCATGTACGCCACGACGATGGCATTCTCGTTCTCCCACAGCTTGCGCAGGATCCCGCCCATCGAGATCACGTCGTCGTCCGGATGCGGCGAGAAGGCCAGCACGCGCTGGCGCGACGGCAGCTTCGAGCGGCCGCGGATCTTGCTCCCCAGGCGGTTGAACACGCCCCCGTTGATCGGCCCGGCGGCGCCGTGCTGCGCGAGCAGCGGGCTCAGGTGGTGCTCGGTGTAGTCGCGCTCGCTGAGCTTGAGGATCGCCTTGCCGGTCCCCTCCGCGAGCCACACCACCGCCTGGTCGATGAGCGCCGGCGTCCACGCCACGCTCTCGAGCAGCCAGGGCGTCTTGATGCGGGTAAGCTCCGCAGCGGCCGCGAGGTCCAGATACACCGTCGCGTTCCCGTGCGCCTGGAGGTAGGTGGCCGCGACGTCCTGCGACACGTCGCCTTCCACCGCCCGTCGCACGATCTCGGCCTTGTGCTCGCCCGTGGCGATCAGCGCGATCTCACGGGCCTCGAGGATCGTGGACACCCCCAGCGTGATCGCTT
>QHTX01000174.1:7459-22592 GCA_003220975.1 Gemmatimonadota bacterium
CGCCGGGTGACCGTGTCGAGCGTGACGAGTCGCGTGCGCGCGTGGGGCGACGAGCCGGGCTCGTTGAACCCGATGTGCCCGCTCTTCCCGATCCCGAGGAGCTGGAAGTCGATGCCCCCCGCCGCCGCGATCGCCTGCTCGTACGCCGCGCAGTACTCGGCGAGCGCCTCACGCGGCACGCTCCCGTCGGGAATGTGGACGTGCTCGGGCCGGATGTTCACGTGCGCGAACAGATTCTCCCACATGTAGCGCCGATAGCTGTGGGGGCTGTCCGGCGGCATCGGGTAGTACTCGTCGAGGTTGAACGTCACGACGCGCGCGAAATCCACCTCGCCCGCCCGGTGGCGGCGGATCAGCTCGCGATAGATCCCGAGGGGCGTGCTGCCCGTGGCGAGGCCGAGCACGCACCGCTCCCGCTCGGCGGTCGCGCGGGCGACGACCGCGACGATCCGGTCGGCGAGCCGCCGGGCGAGATCGTCGTGGTCGGGGACCGCGACGGTGCGGAGCCGCTCGCGATCGCGTGCGCCGGCGACGACGTGGCTGAGCTCCGCCGCGTCTCCCGTGACCTGGCCCTGCTGCTCGCTCGGGGGCAACATAGCTGCACGAAGAATACGTCCGGCCGGCGCGCCGGCAAAGCTATCCCCTCGCCGAGCCGGGGGGTGTCAAGCAAACGGCCGGCAGCCCGAGAACGACGGGCGCCGGCCGCTGTGCAGCTGTGCGATGCTCTCTCTTACTGCACGACCACCCGGCCCGTCATTTGGACCCCGTGCACGAGGCAGTCGTACGTGTAGGTCCCAGGCGAGGTGAACGTCACGGAGTAGCTCTTGCCCGCTCCGGTCATGATGCTGCTGTTGTTAAAGCTCGGGGACCCCGTCGATTCCACGCCGTGGGAGAGTGACCCGACCCATTCCCAAATGACCGCGGCGCCCGCCGGAATCGTATCGACCGCGGGGTTCTGGGATCCGTTGTGAACGCTCTTAAAGAAGACGTTGTTGTAGATGTCGCCGCCGACCTGCACCGCTAACGCGCCGGTTGCCGTGAACCCGACGGGGGAGCCGGCGAGTCCCGGTGTCCTCGCTGTGTCGGTCTGGGTACCGAGGGTTGGACCGAGCGTGCGCGTAGTGCTTGCCACGCCGTTCGAGCCGGTGGTCGTGTTCGTCGGGTTCACCGAGCCGCCCCCGACGCCCACGGACCAGGTGACCGGCACCATGGGCACCACGTTGCCGTGACTGTCGTGCACGATCACGCTATGCGGCGTGGGGAGAGCGGTGTTGATCATCCCCGTTTGGTTGTCGCCGCCGTTCTTGGCGATCTGGGTCGGAATGCCGGGCAGTGCCGTGGATGTGAGCGTGACGGGCGAGCCGATCAGGCCGGCGACCGTGGCTTGCACCGACTGCGCGCCCGCGGTGGACCCGAACTCGTGCGTCACGACGGCGATCCCGTTGATGTCGGTCACGCTGGTCGGCGTGGAGACCGCACCCCCGCCGACGGTGGCCGCCCAGTGCACCGACACACCCTGGACGGGATTGCTGTTCTGGTCCGTCGCGATCACTCGATACGGGTTCGGTAGGGTCGCGAGCACCGTGTCCGTCTGGCCGTCACCCGAGCCCGCTGGGGTCTTGGCGAGCTGAGTCGCGCCCTGGATCTGGGCCGTCGCGTTGAAGCTGACGGGCGAGCCGGTGAGGCCCGTCCTCGCGGCCGTCGCAGTCTGGGCGCCGGCGTTGGCCCCGAGGGTCCAGGTCGCCGTGGCGATGCCGTTCGCGTCGCTGTTGCTCTGCGGGGTGATCGACCCGCTGCCCGCCCCCGGCGTCCACGTGACCGTCACCGCCGCCACAGGGTTGTTGCTGGCGTCACGCACGATCACGGCGAGTGGCGTCGCGAGGGCCTGGCCGGCCGGGCCGACCTGATTGTCACCGTCGTTCGTGGGCGCCTTGGCGATCTGGGTCGGCGTCGGGCCGGGGCTGCCCCCGCCGCCGCCGCACGCGATGCTGATGATTGTCGTAGCGAGTGCCGCCAAGCGGGACCGACGGGAGAGCGCCATGCCGCACCTCCGGGTGTCGCGAGGAGAAACCCCATAATACCCCAGGCCGACCGCTCCGTTGCTTGACTGGGCGGCGGGGGCGTCGCATATGTAGTACGCGCCCCCCACTTTCAACGGATGCACCATCCGGACCGGCTCCCTTTGGCCGGCCGCCGGGTCGGAGTGTCCGCAGGGAGCCGCGGTGACGCGACCGGAGACGTACGCCGAGGGCAGGCGGGAAGTGCTGCGACAGGCGAGCCGGGCTCTCGGCGGCCTACCCGTGACGGTATGGGAGGTCTCGGCGCGCGCCGAGCCGGAGCCGCAGGCGACGAGCGACGCGGTACCCGCCCACCACGCGACCAACCTGGACGTCGATGCGACGCTGCGGCGCTGGCAGATCCCCATCGTCCAAGGGAGCCGCTGGATCGGCAGCCGGGCGGCGCCCGAGGGCGCCTGGGTTATCGCACCGGTGCGGCTGCGGCCGCCCGCGCCGCCGCCGGACGGGCGCGAGCGCCGCAGCCGCGAGCGGCTGACCCTGGAGCTCGCCGGTTTGTGCCTCGGCTTGCTCGACCGGCGCGAGCCGACGGAGGGCGCTCCCGCGCCCACCCGGCGCGCCGATCCCCTGCAGGACATGACCACGCTGCCGGGCATCATCGCCCACGAGCTGTCGAACCCTCTCACCGCCGCCCGCGCGGGGCTGCAACTGGTGATGGAGGCGGTGGGGCGCTGGACGGAGGTGGCGGCGGGACGGCGTCTGCAGCTGCTGGACGAGCTTGGGCAGGTGATCGAGGACATCGACCGGACGGTGAACTTCCTGCGGGCCGTCAAGGATCGGGCGCGGGGCACCCTGGCCCGCTCCGAGCGGTTCGACGCGGTGCGCGTAGTACGCTCCTGCTGCAGGAGAAGCGGATCCCCCTCGAGTTCGACTCCACCGTGGAGTGCGTCTATCTGCGGGGCGATCCGAACGCGCTGTACGATCTGCTCGTGAACCTGATCCGCAACGCGGCGGACGCGAGCATCGTGCGGCAGGCGCCGATCCGCGTGGGCCTCGCGCAGGACGTCAACACGCTCCATCTCACGGTCCGGGATGAAGGATCGGGCATTCGCGCGGAGGACCTTGAGCGCATTTTCGAACCGGGCTTCACGACCAAAGAGTTCGGCGAAGGGAGCGGCATGGGGCTCGTGGCGGTGCAGAGCGTCGTGCGGAACATGTTCGCCGGGAGCATCGCGGTGGACTCGAAGCTGGGCGCCGGGACGACCATGAGCGTGAGGCTCCCGATCCCGCCGCAGCGTTCCGTGGATCAGCGCTCGGAGACCGAGGCCGCGCCCTAACGATTCGCCCCGTCCGCGCGTAGCGAAGGGGTACCCTCTCCCTGCAAGCGAGGACCTCCCCGTGAATCGGATCCGTTGCGTGACGGCCGGTGCCGCGCTGGCCCTGCTCCTCTCCCGTGCCGCCCCCGCCCAAGAGCTCACCGTGGACACGGCGGGCGCCGGCGCGCTCATCGATCAGGCGCTCACCCACTCGGAGGTGATGCAGAACCTCGCGCACCTGTCCGACGTCATCGGGCCGCGCCTCACCGGCTCGCCCGCCGCTCGCGCGGCAAACGACTGGACGCTGGAGCGCTTCCGGGCCTACGGCCTCGACGCGCACCTCGAGGCGTGGCGGTTCGGCGGCACCTGGACGCGGGGCCCGATGTGGGCCCGGCTGATCGCGCCGCGGCCGCATGCCCTGACGGCGGCGAGCTGGGCCTGGGCGCCCGGGACGGGCGGTCGCCCCGTGCGGGGGCCGGTGGTCCGGATCGACGCGACGACCCCCGACAGCTTTGCGGCATCCCGCGGCAAGGTCCGCGGATCGTGGGTCATGCTGCGGCCACCGACGTTCGTGTGGAACAACGACGGCCCGCCCATGACCGCCGCCGATTCCCAGCACCAGCGGGACTTCTTCCGCAACGTGTTCGCGCCGTTCCGCGACGCGGATTCGACCACGCGGGCGCGGATGCAGCAGTTCGGCAACGACCTCCCCTACCTGCTGCGCCGCGCGGGCGCGCTCGGCATCGTGCTCGACGCGGGGAAGGAGCACGCCCTCCTCAACATGAGCGGCTCGCCGAACCGCGTGCTGCCGCTGCCCCAGATCGTGGTGGCGCACCAGGACTACGCGCTGTTCGACCGCCTGCTCGCCTCCGGCGTCACGCCGCGGCTCGAGGTGAGCGTCCAGAACACGCTGACCACGGACTCGGTCTCCCAGTGGAACACCATCGCCGAGATCCGCGGCATGGAGCACCCGGGCGAGGTCGTCATCGTCGGCGCGCACCTCGATTCCTGGGACTTGGGGACCGGCACGACCGACAACGGCACGGGCGCGATGTGCACCCTCGAGGCGGCGCGCGTGATCGCGCAGTCGGGGCTGAAGCCCAAGCGGACCATCCGGTTCATACTCTTCACCGGAGAAGAAGAGGGGCTGATCGGCTCGCACAAGTACGCCGAGGCGCACGCCGGCGAAGCCGACTCGATCCAGGCCGTCATCGTGCTCGACAACGGTACGGGCGCGATCACGGGACAAGCGCTGCAGGGTCGCACCGACCTGGAGGGCCTGTGGCGCGCGATTCTCGCGCCGGTGGGGCGGCTGGGCGCCGACTCGGTCGTGAACCGCAACAAAGGCGGCACCGACCATCTGTCGTTTCTGCCCTACGGCGTGCCCGGGTTCAACTTCAACCAGATCGAGCGGGGGTATAACCACACGCACCACTCGCAGTCCGACACGTACGACATGGCGCTCCCCGGCGACCTGATGCAGGCCGCTGCGGTCATGGCGGTGTCGGCCTACGAGCTTGCGAATCTGCCGGGGATGATCCCGCGCGGCGAGAAGTCCTCGCCGCAACCGGTGCAGGCGGTGAAGGTCAGCGACAGCTTGCTGGTGAGAAAGACGAGATAACGTGACGCCTCAAGCCTCCCGCAGCAGGTCTTGCAGATCCAGCGGCTCCGTTCGCATGGCGAGCGTCCCGTCGGGCGCGCGCGGCCACTCGCTCGCCGGACGGTCGCGGTACAGCTCGACGCCGTTGCCGTCCGGGTCGCGCAGGTAGATCGCCTCGCTCACGCCGTGGTCGGCCGCACCTTCGAGCGGCACCCCCGCCTCGAGCACGCGCTGCAGCGCCGTCGCCAGCGCCCGCCGGTCGGGATAGAGGATCGCGAAATGGTACAGGCCGGTCGTCCCTGGTGCGGGCTGCGGGGCGCCGCGCCCCGCCCAGGTGTTCAGGCCGATATGATGGTGGTAGCCGCCCGCCGCCAGGAACACGGCGTCCCGGCCGTATGTCGTGGTCACCTCGAAGCCCAGGACGTCGCGGTAGAAGCGGAGGGCGCGGTCCAGGTCCGACACGGTCAAATGGACGTGGCCGATACGGGTTTTCGGATCGATCATGTTGCGGATCTCGGATTGTGGATTGCGGATTGGACCGAACAGACGCGATTCCGCAATCCGCAATCGGCAATCCGCAATTAGATTTGACCGGATGAACGCCACCCCCCGTATTCCGGTTCCAGTGAATGAGCCGGTGCTCAGCTATGCCCCCGGCTCGCCCGAGCGCGCCGAGCTCAAGCGGACCGTCAAGGACCTGTCCTCGCGCCAGATCGAGATCCCCCTCGTCATCGGTGGCAAGGAGGTGCGGACGGGGAAGACGGTGGACGTGGTGATGCCGCACTGTCACCGCCACGTGCTCGCGAAGGTGCACCAGGCAGGGGCGGCGGAGGTGGAGGCGGCGATCGCCGCGGCGCGCGCGGCCTGGCGCGAGTGGGCGACGTGGGGCCTGGAGCAGCGCGCCGCCGTGTTCCTCAAGGCGGCCGATCTGCTCGCGACCCGCTACCGGCCGATCGTGAACGCCGCCACGATGCTCGGGCAGTCGAAGACGGCGCATCAGGCGGAGATCGACGCCGCGTGCGAGCTGATCGATTTCTTTCGCTTCAACGTGCACTACGCCGAGCGCCTCTACACCGAGCAGCCGCTGTCGACGCCCGGGGTCTGGAACTACATGGACTACCGGCCGCTCGAGGGCTTCGTCTACGCGATCACGCCGTTCAACTTCACGTCCATCGGCGGCAACCTCCCCACGTCTCCGGCGATTATGGGCAACACCGTCGTGTGGAAGCCGGCGGCCGCGGCCGTCCTATCCAACTATTTCGTCATGAAGCTGCTCGAGGACGCGGGGCTGCCGCCGGGCGTCGTGAACTTCGTGCCCGGTCCCGCGGCGCGGGTCTCGGAGCGGGTCGTGGCGGACCGCGCGTTCGCCGGGATCCACTTCACCGGCTCGACCGAGGTGTTCCAGGCGCTGTGGCAGCAGGTGTCCGCGAACCTGACGTCCTACGCGGGCTACCCGCGGCTCGTGGGGGAGACCGGCGGCAAGGATTTCATCGTCGCGCACCCGAGCGCCGACGTCGACGCGCTCGCGACGGCGCTGGTGCGCGGCGCCTACGAGTACCAGGGACAGAAGTGCAGCGCGGCGTCGCGCGCCTATGTCCCGGACGGCCTCTGGGCCCGCCTGCGCGCGCGCGTGCTCGAGATGCTGGCGGAGGTGAAGGTGGGCGACCCGGCGGACTTCCGGAACTTCATGGGCGCGGTGATCGACCGGAAGGCCTTCGACAAGATCAGGGGCTACCTGGAAGCGGCGCAGCGAGCGCCCGGCGTGACGCTCTTGTTCGGCGGCGGCGCGAGCGACGCGGACGGCTACTTCATCGAGCCGACCCTCATTCAGACGGAGGACCCCCGCTACCGCACCATGTGCGAGGAGATCTTCGGGCCGGTGCTGTCGCTGTACGTGTATCCCGAGGCCCGGTGGACCGAGACCCTGCGCCTCGTGGACGAGACATCGCCGTACGCGCTCACCGGCGCGATCTTCGCGCAGGACCGGCGCGCGGTCACAGAGGCCCAGAGCGCGTTGCGGTTCGCCGCCGGCAACTTCTACGTGAACGACAAGCCGACCGGCGCCGTCGTGGGGCAGCAGCCATTCGGCGGAGCGCGCGCCAGCGGCACCGACGACAAGGCGGGAAGCCTGCTCAACCTGATCCGCTGGGTCAGCCCCCAGGCGGTGAAGGAAACCTTCGTCCCGCCGCGGAGCTTCTCCTACCCGTTCATGGCCGAGTCGTGAGCCGCGGCGGCGCACGCCCGCCCATCCTGGTGCTGGTGATGGGCGGCGCCTTCGCGCTGCTTGTGATCTCGCTCCTCGTCGGGTCCCTCACCCAGCCGGAGCTCCCGCCCTACACGCCGACCGCGCTCGCGCCCCTGCGGGTCGGAGACTCCCTCGTGGGCCCCGCGACCTACACGCTCGATGCGTCCGCGACCGAGCAGTGGCGCTACTTCGATTTCGCCCGCAACTCGGCGGTCGACTCGGGGCCGTGGGACCTGGCGTTCCGGCGGTTTCACGTGATCGCGGCGGCGGGCGGCGGGATCGTCGACCTGGGCGTCGTGCCGTTCGATTCGGTGCGCGAGCTTCCCGTCGGGGGGTACCTACCCAATAGCCCCGGGCCCGACACCACCAACCCGGGCGTCGGCAAGTGGTACGACTACAGCATGCTCAGTCACCTGCTCACGTCCCGGCACCACGTGTATGGAGTGCGAACCGCGACGGGACGCTACGCGAAGCTCGAGTTGCTCGCCTACTATTGCCGCGAAGCCGGCACCGCGTGCATCACGTTTCGCTACGCTTACCAGGGAAACGGCACCGCGCGCGTCGCCCGCTGACTCGAGACCGCTTTCACTAAGGAAAGAGCCCCCGGTCGGAGCGCGACCGGGGGCTCAGGTTGTCGGCTTCTGTTCGGCTTACTTGGGCGGCAGGATCTTGAACATCCCGGTGCCGCACACTGGGCATACGCCCTTCAAGGCGGGCCGGCCGTTCGCCATCTTCACCTGCTGCGCGTTGGAGATCTTGCGCTTGGCCTTGCACTTCACACAGTACCCTTCGTCCGCGGCCATCGGGCTCTTTCCACCCTTCGCCATTTGGCTCCTCCGTTCGGGGGCAGGGGGGCAGGGGGCAGGAACGGTGACAACATAATACCCCCCGCTTACGCCGTGGGAGCCGGGCCGGCCGGGGGGGCCGGGGGGGTGTCGCAAAACCCGATCCGTTTGTGAGTTCCGTCACAAAACGGTTTGGTCGCCGAGCCCCCACAACGGCACAGGACAACGACTTCCGCCGGTCGCCCGTCCTTTCGGGGGGGCACCGGCAGCTCCCGTCCGTCGACCGTCACGATCCGGACGGGCCCCTGAACGACGAGCGGTCCGTTGGGTTTCGGGGTGATGGTGATGGCGTCGCTCATGCCTCTAATAATAGCCTCCCTCCCCCCTTGAAAGCCGCTTGAGGCCCCGATCGCAGCGTGCTCTCTCACGTCCTGCTCGGGGGGAAGCATGCGGGCGCTCGGCTTCGGTCTCATCGTCGTCACCGGGTTGGCTTGTGCCGCCCCATGCTCCGCGGTCGCGCAGCAGGCGACGTCGTTCGACGCCGGGGTGCTGGGGGCGGCGAACCCGTTCCAGCCGAACGCGGCCCTCGGGCAGGTCGGCCTGCGCGTCGCGACGGTGCGACCGCAGACGGTCGGGGTCGACTTCGCGCTCGCGACCCTCCCAGTCGCCGCGGCGTACGGCGTCCTGGTGCTCGGTGCCGACCTCGACGCGAGCTGGACGGTCGCGCTGAGCGACGGCGTGCGCTTGATGCCGCGGGGCGGCGTGAGCAGCGCGTTCGGCGTGGCCCTCGATGGGGACGGCGGTGCCGGCGCGGTAGTGGGCTACAACGCCGGCATCGGCCTGCTGCAGCGCACCAGTCCCACGACGGCGGTGCGCTTGGACTACACCTACCGTCGGTTGGTGATCGACCAGGAGCGCCTGCCGCTGTCGAGCCTCACGATTGGTTTCGTCTGGATGCATTGACGGGAACGGGCGGGGGCGGCGCAGGGTATCTTCCAGCCGCCCCCATGCGTACGCTGTCGTCGCTCTTCCTCGGGCTCTCCACCGTCGCCTGCGTCTCCGAGCACGGGCCACTCACCAATCGCATGGCGCAGTCGGCGACGCCGTACCTGGCGCGCGCCGCGCGCCAGCCCGTGAGCTGGCAGCCGTGGGGGCGCGATGCGTTCGCGCTCGCGGCCCGGCTCGATCGGCCGATTCTCCTGTACGTCGGCGCCGACGACTGCCGCTGGTGCGGCGTCATGGATCGCGAGGTGTACGGCGATCCCGGGCTCGGCGCCATGATCGATTCGTTGTTCGTCCCTGTGCGGGTGGACCGCGACGAGCGGCCCGACGTCGCGGACCGCTACGCCGCGGCGGTGCGCCTACTCGCCGGGCTGGGCGGCTATCCCATCACCGCGTTCCTCACGCCCGACGGCTCGGCCTTCTTCGGCGGCACCTACTTCCCCCTCGACGACCCGGTGACGGGGCGGGGACTGCGCCAGCTCCTCCCCGAAGTGGCCAAGACCTACCGCGAGCAGCGCGCCTCCGTCGTGCAGCGCGCGGCCCTGGTGCGGCAGCTGTCGCTCAGCCGCGGCGGCTTCCCGCACGGCGTGTTGCAGCCGGCCGCGGTGCGGCTCCAGATCGAGGCGGTCCGTGCGGCGCTCGCGGCGGCGGGCCGAACCCGTGCGTCCCTCGGCTTGGTGCAGGCGCGGGCGGCGGGGCTGATGCTCGCCACGTACGCCCGCACCGGGGACCCGAGCTACCTCGCGCCCGCGCGTGTCGTGCTCGACGTGCTGGTCGACTCTGCCGACGCCGCGCTGGCGGAGAGCACGCGCGATGACCCACCGGGGCTGGTGCGCGCCGCGCTGCTCGGTGACCTCGCGTCGGGCTGGGCGGCGACGGGGGACCTCCGGTACCTGGGGGAAGCGCAGCACCTGGTCCGGCGTCTGGCGGGCGAGGTGGGCCGGACCGAAGATCGCGCGGTTTTCGCGGATCGCGAGGCCTACGTCATCGGCGCGATCTTGGACGCGGCGCCCGCGGTGGGCGATTCGGCGGCGGCGACGCGCGCGCGGGCCGCGCTCGACACCCTGCTCAAGCGGGCGTATGCCCGGGGGCGCGGGGTGCGGCACGTCGCGGGCGCCGGCGGCCCCGTGCGCCCCCTGCTCCAGGACCAGACGCAGGTGGCGTGGGCCTGCCTCGCCGCCTACGACGCATCGCTCTCGAACCGACGCTACCTCGCGATCGCCGAGGACCTCGTCGCCGTGTTGGAGCGCGACTTCAGCGATTCCACGGGGGGCGGCTACTTCGACGTCGCCGCATCCGATCCCGCCGCGCCCGCGCTGGCGGACCGCGCCAAGCCGGTGCTGGACGAGCTCCTCCCCGGGGCCAACGCGTGGCTGGCCCGGGTCCTGTTGCGCCTCGCCGAGGCGACGCAGGACGCGCGCTACCGGCGGCGCGCCGAAGCGACGCTTGAAGCGTTCGCGGGCGCCGTGGCGGGCGAAGCGATGCGGGCGTCGACCTACCTCGCGGCCGCGCAGCACGCCCTGGCGGCGCGCTAGGCTCCTTCCCCCTGGCGCCCCGCACCACCGCAGTGGTAGCGTGACGCCCTAATCTCCATGCAGGTCATATGGGTGTGAGGGGAGACCCCTCCGACGCGGAGGTGGTAGCCCGGGTGCTCGGCGGTGATCGCGAGGTGTTCGGCCTCGTGATTCGTCGCTACGAGACGGGGCTCGTGCGGTTCGCCACGCGGATGCTGGGAAGCAGCGATGCCGCCGCCGATGCGGTGGCGGAGAGCTTCGTGCGGGCGTACCGCCATCTGGCGAGCTGTCGCGATCCGGCGCGGTTGCGCACGTGGCTGTATCGCATCGTCGCAAACCGGTGCAAGAGCCACTTGGCCCGACGACCGATCGCCGACGTCCCGCTCGACGACGCTCCGCCGGTGGCCGATCCGGCGGACTCCCACGGAGCGTTGGAGCGCGCCGAGCAGCTGGCGCTCGTGGAGCGGGCGCTGGCGCAGCTGTCTCCCGAGAAGCGGGAGGCATTTGTGCTGAAGCACGTGGAGGGGCTGAGCTATCAGGAGATGGCCGCCGTGACGGGCGAGCGCATCCCGACGCTCAAGATGCGCGTGCATCGCGCGCGCGAAGCACTGTTGCACGTATTGGAGGACCACGCATGAACCCGATTGATCCGAGGATCCATCAGGCGCTCGACGGCGAGATCGCCCGGGGCAACCTGCCGGCGGACCTGCGGCGCGCGGTGGAGCGCCTGGACGCCGCGGCGGAGCTCCTCGCCGCGGCCGCGCCGGCCGCCGGCCTCGAATCGCGGGTGATGGCGGGCATCCGGCGGCCGCTGCCGTCGCGCGCGCGCCGGCTGGTGCGCTGGTTGTCGACGCCGCAGACTGTGATGGTCCGCATCCGCCCCGCCTGGAGCCTCGCCCTGGCGGCGGCGGTGACGCTGCTGGCGCTGGTCCCCCTGGGGGACCGGTGGGGCGGCCCGATGCTGGGCGAGCACGAAGGTATCGCCCAGTTCGTCGGCCGCTTCCCGGGCGCCCGTTCGGTGCACGTCGTGGGATCGTTCAACGATTGGCGCACCGGCACGATCGCGCTCGAGGGCCCTGACCACGACGGCGTGTGGCGCGGCGCCCTCGTCCTCCCCGCCGGCACGTACGAGTACATGTTCGTGGTGGACGGGGAGCGCTGGATCCCGGACCACCTGGCGGAGCGCGAGGTGGCGGACAACTTCGGCCGGGAAAACTCGATCGTGATCGTGCGAGCCGTCAGGCGATGAGGCTGGTCCTCCTCGTCCCCGCGCTCCTCGCCGCGCCGCTCGCCGCGCAGTCGGTGCGCGATCGGCTCGAGGGCCGCGTGCCCGCGGAGGCGATCGCCACCATCGACTCGCTGGTCCAGGTCGCGGCACAGGACAGCCTGCCTACCGAGCCGCTGGTGCAGAAGGCGCTCGAAGGCGGGGCCAAGCACGTGGCGGCGCCGCGGGTCGTCGCCGCGGTGCAGGTCGGCCTCACCCAGCTGCGCGACGGCCGCGACCTCCTCGTCCGGGCCGGTGACCTACCGCCGGTCACGCCGGGCGAGGTCACGACGGTGGTGTGGGCGCTGCGACGCGGCCTCCCCGCCGCCGTGGTCGGGCGGATCGTCGCGGCGCTGCCACGTCCGCCGCGGGCCGCCGCGATGCACGCGGTCGCCGATCTCGTGGCGCATCGCTTCGACCCCGATTCCGGCACCGCGCTGATCATCGACGCTATTCACCAGGGGCTGCGCGAGGGCCGGCTGCTCGACGTGTCCACGGCGGCGATCCAGGAGCTGCAGCGCGGTCGCACGCATGCGGAGGCTCTCGCCGTGGTGCGCCAGGAGCTGCCCAACGTCCCGGCCGCCCCGAGGCCAACGCGTGCGGCAGTGGTGCGAGCGCGACGGCCGCCCGGCCAACAGCCGCCATGACGGTGATCGTTTCACGCTGCAACGCATCGAGCCCGCGTGACGCGCGGGGGACGTCGCGGGTCTCAACCGTGAAGCGGGCCAGGGTGGTCCGCCCTATCCCTCCTGGAGGTATCACGACATGATTCGTCGCACGCTCCTCGCGCTGGCGCTCCTCGCCGCTCCCGCCATCGTGGTGGCGCAGCAGCCGTCCCCGATGCAGGGTCAGGCGCCCGCGGCCGACACTTCGAAGGCGAAGACGGCGGCCAAGAAGGGGGCCAAGAAGCACGGGAAGAAGCCCGCCGCCAAGCCCGCGGCGGCCAAGGACACCAGCAAGTCCAAGATGTAAGGCGCGGCTACGAGGTGTAGTCGGCGTTGATCCGGACGTAATCCGGCGTCAGATCGCAGGTCCACACCACCGCCTCCGCGCGACCGAGTCCAAGGTCGATGCGGAGGCGGATGGTCTTTTGCTGGAAGATGGCGCGGGCGCGCGCCGCGTCGGGATGGGCGGTGGCGCCGCCCGCGGCCAGGGTGAGCCACTCACCGTCCTCCGCGGCCTCCAGGGTGAGGCGGTCGACCGCGAGCGCCACGCCGGCCGCGCCGGCGGCCGCGAGGATCCGCCCCCAGTTCGGGTCGGCGCCGTAGATCGCGGTCTTGACGAGTGTGGAGCGGGCGATGGCGCGGCCCACGTCGCGCGCCGACGCCTCGCTCACGGCGCCCACGACCTGGATCTCTACCAGCTTCGACGCGCCCTCGCCGTCCGTCACGATCGCGAGGGCGAGCGTGCGGGCGACCGCGAGCACGGCGTCTTCGAACTGTCGGGCCAACGCGCCGTCGCGCGCCGGGTCGATTCCCGCGGCCCCGTTAGCGAGCAGCAGCGCGGTGTCATTCGTGCTGGTGTCGCCGTCGACCGAAATGGCGTTGAAGGTGCGGTCGACCACGCGCCGGAACACCGGCTGGAGCAGCGCGGGCTCACCGACGGCGTCGGTGGTGAGCACGGCGAGCAGCGTGGCCATGTCGGGGTGGATCATCCCGGCGCCCTTCGCGATCCCTCCGACCGTGATCATCCCCGCCGGCGTCTCGAAGCGGACGGCATGGTGCTTGGGTCGCGTGTCCGTCGTCATGATGGCCCGGGCGGCGTCCACGCCACCCTCGGCGGTGAGGCCGGCGGCGGCGGTGCGCAGGCCCTCCGCGATCTGCGCGACGGGCAGGGGCACACCGATCACGCCGGTCGAGAGCACGAGCGCGGTGCGGGGCGGGAGACCGGCCGCCTGCTCGGCGGCCTGGGCCATGGCGCGCGCCGCCGCGAGCCCGTCGGCCCCGGTGCAGGCGTTGGCGATCCTGGCGTTCATCGCCACCGCGCGCATCCGGCCCGGTCGCTCGGACAATAGATCCGCGTCGTAGACGACGGGCGCCGCGCGCAGCGCGTTCTTCGTGAACACGCCCGCCGTGGCGCAACTCGTGCTGCTCACGAGCAGCGCGACGTCGGGCGTCCCGTCGGTCTTGAGGCCGGCGTGCGCGGCGGCGGCGGTGAAGCCGCGCGGCGACGTGACGGAGCCGTTCGGGATCTCGGGGATCGCGGAGGACATCGGCGGGGAAGATAGCCCGCGGCCGTCGCTTGTGTAACCGCCCGGGGTTTCTTATCATAGCACAACCTTCCCCGGAGGCCCGTTCGATGTCGGAACCGTTCCTGAGCTCCGACGACTACGACGAACGTGCACATCGACTCTACAACGAAGGACAATACGACGAAGCGATCGAGACCCTGCGCCAAGGCCTGGGCCTCTCTCCGCATGCCGTCGAGCTGCATGTCGGTATGGGGTACGCGCGCCTCGCGCGCGAGGAGTACCTCTGGGCGCGCCGCGCCTTCGAGGAGGCCGTGGGGCTCGACCCGGAGCACGAGGACGCCCTGGCCGGGCTCGGCGAAGCGCTGCTCAAGTTCGGCGACCGCGCCGGCGCCGTGGCGTGCTTCGACCGCATCCTCGCGCTCGGTTTCCGCGAAGACCACGACTTGATGCTACAGGTCGGGCGGGCGCTGTTCCGCGAGGGCGTGCTCGACCAGGCACGGCGGTTCTTCGAAGTCGCAATTACCGTGCATCCCGACTCGGCGGAGGCGGCCGCGTGTGTGGGTTACGCCGCCCACCGCCTCAGTGACGGAGGGGGCGCGCTGCACTGGCTGCGGCGCGCGCTCGAGCTCGACGCCGCCCACGCCGAGGCGCGCATCTACCTCGCCAACCTGCTGTACGACCGGGGTGAGTACGAGGCGGCCCTGTTCCACCTCCAGCGGACCGAGCCCGCGGACCACTTCGACGGGCTCGCCATCTGGCGGCTCGTCGAGCTCAAGCGGAGCGTGTACCACCTGTCCGAGGGCGACCCCGAGCTCGTGCCCTGGCACCGGCGCCTGGATGAGCTCTCGGCCGACGCGGGACCGGAAGACCTGCTGCTCGCCGAGCTCGAAGCGATGGGGCCAAACGGCCAGATGCGCGATCCCCGTCAGCTCGAGCTCTTCGGCACGCTCCTCACCCAGCTGCAGGGGATGAAGGCCCGCTCGGTTCCGGCGGAGATCCACCGGGTGAGCATGCTCACCGGGGCGACCTACGTCGGCACGTGGGAGGAGATCGTCCGGCAAATGAAGAACGACGCCGCGGAGTGGGGGGGGGCCCGCGGGTCGCTCGAGCAATACATGGCGGCCGTGGCGCGCCGCGGTCGCAAGGAGACCGGCGTCGCCATCCCCGCGACGGACCCGGAGAGCTTCATCCGGGGGAGCGC
>QHTX01000174.1:22605-24475 GCA_003220975.1 Gemmatimonadota bacterium
AGAATTCTGCACTAAGACGCGGACGACCAGGTCTCCCGGAGCGATTGCGTATTTTTGTCGCGCGGGGAGACCTGGTCGTCCGCTGTCTAGGTGCCGTGCTTCAGCTTCACCGCCACCGACAGCGGGCCGTCCCCCAGCGCGACCAGCGTCAGCGCGCCCGCGAACAGTAGACCTTCCAGCTCGAAGTTGCCGTGGCGCGGAAGCTGCACGGCGAGGATCGCCACCAGCATCTCGACGGCCATGCACGCTGCCCAGAAGCGCGTGTAGAAGCCGGCCACGACGCACAGCGCCCCGACGGTCTCGACGGCGATGAGGATCACCGCCCAGAAGCTGGCGAACGGGAAGCCGATCCCGTGTAGGAAGCCGGCGACCGCGGGAACGCCGTTGTGGAACTTCGCCAGCCCGTGCTCGAAAAACACGAACCCCACCGCTAGGCGCATGAAGAAGGCCGCGTAGGGGGTGAGTCGGTTCATGACGCCTCCGGAGGGGTGGTTTGGGTGACGGGGCCACGTCGGCGGGCATCGGTCCGCACCTCGCGGGCGCCGAGCCGCTTGACGATCACGTCGAGGCCGCGCTGCGGGAGCGCGCCACCGAGGCCCGCGACGTCCGCGAAGCAGAGCCCGGCCTCGGGAAGCCCGTGGAGCACGACGAGCCCGCCGTGGCACAGCAGGGCCGCCGACACGCCGCGTGGCCCAGTCTTGACGACGGGCGGGCTCGCGGGGTTCAAGGCCGCGGCGTTCGCGGCGGCGAGCAGTAGCCCGGCCAGACCCTGAGGATCGGTGAACCGGTTCGCTGGAACGCCGGCGAGGTCGGCGAAGACGTGCTCGAACGTCACGACGGGCAGAGGTTGTCGTTCTGCACGAGCGGCGCGACGAAGGTCCCGTGAATCGTCTCGATCCCGAGCGAGTCGTAGTACAGATCGGTCCGACGCGCCGTGAACACAAAGCGGCCACCGATCACGGCGCCCCCCGAGACCGGCTGGTAGCGAAGGGACAGGTATCCCGTCGAGTCCGTCGTGCCGAAGGGGGGGTACACCAGGTTGGAGTACGCGCGGATCCCCGGGATCGGCAGCACGCTCGACCACAGGCCCCAGGGACGCAGCGGGTTGCAGATCGCGTTGAGCGTGCCGAGCGACACGGACGCTTCCTGCGGATTCATCGAGTCGATCGCGACCGTCTGCGTGGTGATCACGGAGTCGGGCAGAGTGATCATCAGCCGCTCGTAGAAGGTCGAGTCGGCGGAGATCAGCGAATCCGTGAGCCGGAAGGCGTGCTTGCGGTCGGTCCTGGAGTAGTTCATGGCGTACGCTGCGCCGCCCTCATGTCGGATAGCGGTGCCGACTACGGTCATGAAAAACTGGCCGCCTCCGGTCGCTGACGGGACCGTCACCCACACGGCGCCGGTGTCCGCTACCGGGGTAGTTCCGTTGCTGACGTGAGCGACGTAGCGAATCGGGGCGGCTGTGGTGGGCTGCGCGGTCACCAACCCGGTCGCGGTGTCAATCGCGTAAACCGCCGGACTTGGCGATGGGTCGAACCACACGGTGTCCGAGGCCAGCGCGTCTTTCTTCTGGATCGCGAGCGGGATCGTGAACGTGTCCCCCGGCATGAGAAACACCGTGTCCATCAGGAGCGTCAGGTCGAGCGGGCGCGACACGATGACGAGCGCGCGTCCGCTATCCCCTGCCGCGTCGTGGGCCGTGATGATCGCCGCGCCCTTGCTCACGCCGTGGATCTCGCCGGTCGTCGCGTTGATCGTAGCCACCGACGTCGGGTTGATGGTCCACGTGATGGGCCCCGGGTTCGCAAGGTTTCCGTTTGCGTCCCATAGCGTGTCCACTCGGGGCGGGAGCAAGTCTCCTACGAACACC
>QHTX01000174.1:24645-25057 GCA_003220975.1 Gemmatimonadota bacterium
TATCCTAGTGGAACACCGCTGCCGGAAAAGCGGTACGGGGGGGGCGGGGGGCGGGGGGCGAGGGCCCTTAGAACATCGACATCGCCAGGAACGACCGGAGATTGTCATTCGTCACCCGCAGCCGGGCCGACAGCAGCCGCACGACGGACCAGAGCACCTTGTAGGCGACGTCCCGGTTGAAGTCGAGCAGCAGCTCGAAGTCGGAGCGCGCGATGGTGAGCAGCGTGCACGCGGTGTTGGCGATGGCGTCGGTGGACCGCTCCGAGCGGTCGAAGATCGCCATCTCGCCGAAGCACGCGCCGGGCTTCAGCACCGCGAGGGCTTCTTCGCCCGACCCGGGGATCGTGCGGGAAATCCTGACCTCGCCGTCCAGGATCAGGAACAACCGGTTGCCGGGCTCCCCTTCCTTGAA
>QHTX01000174.1:25276-26649 GCA_003220975.1 Gemmatimonadota bacterium
CTTCGGGTTCCTCTGGCCGTGGCGTTCCCGTTCGTGCCCTCGCCCGCGTGGCGGCTGGCGCTCGTGGCCGGGGCCGCCGCGTCCGACTTCTTCGACGGGATGCTGGCGCGGCGCTTCGGCAGCTCGCGCGTGGGCGCCGTGCTGGATCCCATCGCCGACAAGCTGTTCATGGCCGCCGCGTTCCTCACCGTGGCGCGGTCGGGCTTGCTGCATCCGCTGGAAATCGTCGCCGTGCTGGCGCGGGACATTGTCGCGGCGCTGGGGTACGCGGGGTCGTGGCTGCTACGGCGCCCGACGGCGCTGCCCGCTCGGGCCGGCGGCAAGGTCGTGACCGTGCTACAACTGCTGACCCTGGCGGCGTGCATCACCGCGTCGCCGCTGGCGCGGCGACTCGCCTGGGCCACGGCGGGGGTCGGACTGTACGCGATTTGGGACTACGGCCGCGCGGCCGCGCGGAGTCGGGCGCAGCGGGCGCACGGGAGACGGGGGGCGCAACGCCAAATCGGAGGGGCGTGATGCGGAGCGCGTGCACGACGACGCTGCTCGCGATGCTGGTCGCGGCGACGCCGCTCGGAGCCCAGGAGTTCCACCCGCCGGCCGTGCGGCGCCCCAGCGACCAGGGCACCCGCCTCGGGCTCTTCGGGTTCGGTGTGCGCAGTGGGGTCGACCTGCGGGGGAACACCCAGTTCGTGCTCGGTGTCACGCTCGATGCCGGCAACCTGATCAGCAGCCGTCTCCGCCTTCGGCCCTCGGGGGAGATCGGCGTCTTCAACGGCTGGGAGAGTTACGTCGGCAGCTTCGAAGCCCTCTACCGCTTTACGAGCGACGACCAAGCGGCCACGCCGTACGCCGGCGGGGGATTGAGCATCGCGGGACGCGACCACTGCGGCAACTACCCTGACTGTCCCGCCCTCTGGATCAACGCGGTCGTCGGCGTCGAGATCCATTACCGCTCCACCTTCAACTGGTTGCTCGAGTACCACCCGATGGACACGTTGCAGCACAACCGCCTGTACGCGGGACTCACGACGCGGCGGGGGAGTTGAGCGTGGGCGGGGGGGGGGACGTGCGCGAGATCACCATGCGGTGGCGCGAGCAGCTGCTGTTCGAGGGCGGCGCACCGGGGCGCCCCCTCGTTGTGGTAGACGGCGACGGCGCCGCCGCTACGTCACCTGTGGAGCTGCTGCTCCTCGCGGCAGCGACCTGTTCTGCGGCGGACGTCGTCGTGATCCTGCGGAAACAGCGGGTCGGGCTGCGCTCGCTCGACGTGCTCGCGCGGGGCACGCGCCGCGAGATGGAGCCGCGCCGCTACACGGCGCTGCACATGGTGTTCACAGTGTCGGGCGAGGGGGCGGACGAGGCCAAGGCGCGGC
>QHTX01000081.1 GCA_003220975.1 Gemmatimonadota bacterium
CCACTTTGGCCGCGGCCTTGGCGCGCGCGAACTCGCCCGCTTCGCCACCCCCGCCCCCGCCCCCGCTGGCCCCCTCGGCGCCTCCCCGGGACGACAGCAGGATCACTTCCCGCGCGATGACCTCGGTGACGTAGCGCGTCTGCTTCTCACGATCTTCCCACGTCCGGTATTCGATGCGGCCCTCGACGTAGATCCGATTGCCCTTCTTCATGTACTTCTCGGCCAAGTCCGCCAACTGGGCGCCCTTGTTGTTCCAGCAGATCACGCGATGCCACTCCGTCTTCTCCTGCTTCTCGCCCCCCTGCCCCGTCCACTGCCGACTCGTCGCCAGTGAGAGCGTGGCGACCCGGGAGCCGTTGTTGGTGCTGCGCACCTCGGGATCGGCCCCCAAGTTCCCGATTAGCATGACTTTATTCAGGCTCCGGCTCACAACACCAAGGGCGTCAACAGTATATGACCCGCAAGTTATTCTGTCAATCAAAGATACGCCACTTGGGCTAAAGTTTTGCAGACGCCTGTCCCGTCTGCCCTGCTGGAATGGCAGCCCGGAGGATTACCGCGTCCTCGACCGGGCGCCGGTAGTAGCGCGCCCGGCGGGCGACTTCGGTGAAGCCCAATGACTCGTACAACCGCCGCGCGATAACGTTCGACTCCCGTACCTCGAGGTATACGACGCGCGCGCCGTGGTCGTGCAGCGCGGCGAGCATCCGTTCGACCAGCGCCCGTCCCACGCCCTGCCTGCGGTACGCCGGAGCGACACCCACGTTCAGGATCTCCGCTTCGTCGGCGGCCCAATGCGCAATCGCGTAGCCCAGGACGGCCCCGCGCTGCTCGGCCACGAGAAACGGCACCCCGGAGGCGATGCACTCCTCGAAGTCGTTCGCGGACCAGGGGTCGGAGAACGTGGCGCGCTCGATGGCGACGACGTCGGCGACGTCAGCCGCCCGGGCGGGACGGATCCGGTAACGGGCGGCCGTGACGCGCCTCCCACTTGGCCTGCGCTTCGGCAGGGCGACCATACACGGGCTCCGCGGTGTCCGGATCGGCGATCGCTCGCGCCGCGCCGTCCCGGGCGAGGAGCGAGAGCAGCAGCGTGGCCGCGGGTGGCAGGCTTTCCGGCGGGACCGGATCCGCGCCGGTCCAGCGCGAGACCTCACCGGCATACCGCATCGCGCCGTCGCCGACGGCGAGCCGCGGCCGCGTCGGGGCGACGCGCTCCAGCTCCGCGATCGTGAACACCGCGGGCGGGACCAGCGTGGCGACCCGATCCGGCTGAAACGCATACACCGCGCCGTACACCTGACCGCGCAACGCATCGAAGCAGGCCGCAATCGGCTCGGGTCCGACCTTCAAAGCCGCGCCCGCCGCGGCGGCCATGAGCGAGGGCACGGCGACGAGCTCGAGGCCCGCCTCCTGCGCCAGCCCCTTCGCCGCGGCCCAGCCGATGCGCAGGCCGGTGAAGCTGCCTGGCCCGTCCCCCAGCACGATCCCCTCCAGATCCCGGGGTGTGATCCCCAGCCTCCCCAGGACGAAGTCCACGAGGCGGACGATCTCGGCCGCGTGGCGGCGCGCCCCCTGGACCTGCGCGCCGCTGTCCGCCCGCGGCGGGCGGCCGGCCGCGACGCTGGCAATCTCGGTAGCGGTGTCGATGGCGAGCCAAACCCCGCCCATCACCGAATCTCCTCGACCTCCCGGACATCAGGCGCATCACTGTAGCTCAGCCTAAAGTGCCGCGTCAGCGGCGGCACCCACGCTCCCGCCCGCTCCGGCCATTCGACGAGCACGATGGCCCGCTCACGGATCATGTCCTCGAAGCCCAGATCGCGCGCCTCGTCCGCCGTCTTGAGCCGGTAGCAGTCGACGTGGTAGACGGGGACACCGCGGGCCTCGTAGTGGTGCACCAGGGCGTAGGTGGGGCTCGTCGCCAGCGCCTGCGCCCCCAGCCCGCGACAGATGGCCTGCACGAGCGTCGTCTTGCCCGAGCCCAGCTCGCCCGAGAGCCCGATCACAGCCGGCGCGGCGAGTCCGCGGCCCAGCTCCTCACCGAACCGGTTGAGCGCGTCCGCGGAGAGGCGCATGGGACGCCGTGTCTCCTTCGGCCCGGAGCTCGAGGATCTGGTCGCGCAGCAGCGCCGCCAGCTCGAAGTCGAGCTCCTCGGCGGCCGCCTGCATCTGACCCTCGAGCAGCTTGACCAGCGCGTCGCGCTCCTTGGCGTCGGCCGGCCGCGGCGCGGTCTTCTCCTCGGCTCGGGTCGTGCGGGCGTCGGCCACGCGAGTGACGAAGCGGATGTCGCCCACCGACTTCACGATGGACCGCGGCGTGACGTCGTGCTCCCGATTGTATTCCGCCTGGATCTTGCGGCGCCGGGTCATCTCGTCGAGCGCCCGCTGCATCGAGCCCGTCACGCGGTCGGCGTAGAGGATCGCCCTGCCGTGGAGGTTTCGGGCCGCCCGGCCCACGGTCTGGATGAGCGAGCGGTCGGAGCGGAGGAATCCCTCCTGGTCCGCGTCGAGGATCGCAACCAGCGACACCTCCGGCAGGTCGAGCCCCTCGCGCAGCAGGTTGATCCCCACGAGCACGTCGAACTCCCCCAGCCGCAGCCCACGGATGATCTCGACCCGCTCGATCGCGTCGATCTCGGACGTCGATCTCGGAATGGAGGTAGCGCACCCGGACACCGTGCTGCTGCAGGTAGTCGGTCAGGTCCTCCGCCATGCGCTTGGTGAGGGTGGTGACGAGCACGCGCTCGTTCTTCTTCTCGCGCAGCCGGATCTCGTGCAGCAGGTCGTCCACCTGGCCCTTCACCGGCCGGACCTCGACCTCGGGGTCCACGAGCCCGGTCGGCCGGATGATCTGCTCCACCACGACGCCACTCGACAGCCGCAGCTCCTCGTCCCCCGGCGTCGCCGACACGAACAGGATGCGCGGCACGAGTCCCATGAACTCGTCGATGCGCAGCGGCCGGTTGTCGAGCGCCGACGGCAGCCGGAAGCCGTAGTCCACAAGGGTTTGCTTGCGGGAGCGGTCGCCCTCGTACATCCCGCCCAGCTGCGGCAGCGTCTGGTGCGACTCGTCGATGATGCAGAGGTAGTCCGCCGGGAAGTAGTCGAGCAGGCACGCCGGCCGCTCGCCGGGCTGCCGCCCCGTCAGGTGGCGCGAGTAGTTCTCGATGCCGGTGCAGCGGCCCACCTCGAGCAGCATGTCGATGTCGAAGTTGGTGCGGGACTCGAGCCGCTGCGCCTCGAGCAGCTTGTTCTGGGCGCGGAGCTCCGCGAGCCGCGCCTTGAGCTCCGTGCGGATCGCTGTCACCGCCCGCTCGATGGTCGGCCGTTCGGTGACGAAGTGCGTGGCGGGATACACGGCGGCCCGCCCGAGCTGCGTGATCGTGTCGCCGGTCAAGGGATCGATCTTGGCGATCCGCTCGACCGTGTCGCCCCAGAACTCGACCCGGACCGCCTGCTCGTCGTAGGCGGGGAACACCTCCACGCTGTCGCCCCGCACCCGAAACGTGCCGCGCTCGAACGCGACGTCGTTCCGCTGATACTGCACCCCTACCAGCTCCTCGAGCAGGGCGTCGCGGGCGAGCTCCTGTCCCACGGTCGCCGTCACCAGCCGCTGGCGGTACACCTCCGGGTCGCCCAGGCCGTAGATGGCGGACACGCTCGCGACGATGACCACGTCCTCCCGCTCCATCAGGCTCGACGTCGCGCGCAGCCGCAGGCGATCGATGTCGTCATTGATCGACGAATCCTTGGCGATGTAGGTGTCGGTCTGGGGGACGTAGGCCTCGGGCTGGTAGTAGTCGTAGTACGAGATGAAGAACTCGACGGCGCTCTTGGGGAAGAACGACTTGAGCTCGCCGTACAGCTGGGCGGCGAGGGTCTTGTTGTGCGACAGCACGAGGGTGGGCCGGTTGAAGGCGGCGATGACGTGCGCCATGGTCATCGTCTTGCCGGAGCCGGTGACGCCCAGCAGCGTCTGGTAGCGGTCACCCCGGGCGAGCCCGCCCCGCAGCTCCTGGATGGCGCGCGGCTGATCCCCCGCCGGCGCGAACGGGGAGACGAGATCGAAGGGCATCCCGGAAATCTAACCGACCTGCGGCTGCACCTGGGGACCGGACTCGCGGCGCGACACGTCGGTCACGCCCTTCACGCGCCGGATGGCGCGGATCACCTTGTTCAAGTGGGTCTGGTTTTCGACCTCGACGAGCACGGCGCCGAACACGGCCCCGTCCCGCGTCGCCAGCTCGGCCGAGCGGATGTTGGTGCCGGACTCGCTGATGGCGGTGCAGATGTCGGCGTACAGGCCGCGGCGGTCCTCCCCGCCGACGGCGAGCCGCACGACGAACGTCTCCCCCTCCGACTCCTGCCAGTCGATGTCGATGCGTCGCTCCGCCTCGGTCGAGAGCACGAGCAGGTTGGGGCAGTCCGAGCGGTGGATCGAGATGCCGCGCCCTTGCGTCACGTACCCCACCACCTGGTCCCCCGGCACCGGCTGGCAGCACTGGGCGTACCGCACCATCAGCCCGTCCACGCCCTGGATCTTGATGCCGCGGCCGAGCCGCAGCCGCTGGATCACGCGGCCGAAGGCGGTCGGCTTGGGCGGCTGCAGCTCGTCGGCGGGGAGGTCCGGGTAGAGCGCCCGCATCATCGTGCCGAGGGCGACGTCGCCGCGCCCCAGCGCGGCCTGGAGCTGCTCCGGGGTGCCCACCGACAGCGTGGTCGCGGCGCGTCGCAGCTGCTCCTCCGTCGGGGGCTCGAGGCGGCGCCGCCGCACCTCGCGCGCCAGGATCTCCTGGCCGAGCTCGAGGCTCTTCTCGTGCTCCTCCTGCTTGATCCACTGTCGGATCTTGTGGCGGGCACGGGCGGTCTCCACGTGGGCAAGCCAGTCGCGCGACGGCTTCGCCTGCGGGCTCGTCAGGACCTCGACGGTGTCGCCGTTCTTCAGGGGCCGGTGCAGCGGGGCGATGCGCCCGTTGATGCGCGCGCCCTGGCAGTGCTGGCCCACCTCCGTGTGCACCGCGAAGGCGAAGTCGAGCGGCGTCGCGCCCTTGGGCAGCCGCTTCACGTCGCCCCGGGGCGTGAACACGAAGATCTCGTCCTGGTACAGGTCGACCTTGAGGAACTCGAGAAACTCCTCGGGCGTGTGGGTGTCCTGCTGCAGCTCGATGAGCTGGCGGAACCACGCGAGGTGGCGGTCGAGCTCGTCGGCGGAGCGCTTGCCTTCCTTGAAGAGCCAGTGGGCGGCGATGCCGTACTCCGCCGTGTGGTGCATGTCGCGGGTGCGGATCTGGATCTCGTACAGCTGCCCGCCCGGCCCGAACACCGTCGTGTGCAGCGACTGGTAGCCGTTCGACTTGGGACTCGCGATGTAGTCCTTGATGCGCTCCTGGAGCGGCGTCCACTTGTGGTGGATGATGCCGAGGACGTGGTAGCACTCGGGGATCGAGTTCACGAGCACGCGCACCGCGAGGAGGTCGTAGATCTCCTCGAACGGCTTGTCGCGCTTTTTCATCTTCTTGTAGATGGACCAGAGATTCTTGGGCCGGCCCGTGATCTCGATGTCGGCGAGGCTGGCTTCCCGCAACGCGTCACCGAGCGGCGCCCGCAGCCGCTCGATGGTCCGCTCGCGCTCGACCTTCTTCGCTCGGACCTTGCGCGACAGCCCGCGGTAGTCGTCGCGCTCGAGGAACTTGAAGGCCAGGTCCTCGAGCTCGGCCTTCACGCCCGCCATCCCGAAGCGGTGCGCAAGCGGCGCGTAGATCTCGCGCGTCTCGAGCGCGATGCGGCGCTGCTTCTCGTCGTCCAGATGCTCCAGGGTCCGCATGTTGTGGAGCCGGTCGGCGAGCTTGATGATGATGACGCGGGCGTCCTTCGCGATCGACAGCAGCAGCTTGCGGTAATTCTCCGCCTGCTCCTCGGCGGTGGAGCGGAACGTGAGGGTGGAGAGCTTGGTGAGCCCATCGACCAGCTCGGCGACCTCGGGCCCGAAGGTGCGGCGGATGTCGTCGAGCGAGACGTCGGAGTCTTCGACCACGTCGTGCAGCAGCGCCGCGGCGATCGTGGTCGAGTCCATCTGCTGCTCGGCGAGAATCGTCGCCACCGCCACGCTGTGGGAGACGTAGTCGTCGCCCGACTCGCGCTTCTGGCCACGGTGGGCCTGCGCGCTCACGCGGTAGGCGCGCGAGACGAGGTCCAGGTCAAGGCGGTCCCGCTGGGCCGCCACGGCCCGGGCCAGCTCGGGGGCGAGCATGGGGGCGGTGCTGGTCACCTGTGGAGGATGGCGAGTCTCGCGAAGGGAGTCAACGCGGGGGTCGGAAACGTCAGGCGGCGCCCCATGAATCCCGTGGCTCGGCGACTAGAACGTCGACGTCGCTCCCGCGAGCACACGCCGCCCGATGACCGAGCCACCGTAGACCTGGAAGCGCTGCTGATCGAACAGGTTCGTGGCGGTGACGTACACGCGGAGGTGGGGATTGATGCGGTAGCCGGCGCTCAGGTTGACCATCTGGCTCGCCGGAATCTCCCCGTCCCAGACCCCCGTCGTCCAATGGTACCCGGACACGATGCGCGCATCGACGCCCGCATCGATGCCCTGGCGACCCGCGTACGCCAGCGAGATAAGGCAGATCTCCGATACCCGCACGGCCGAGCAGATAGCGATCGCCGCCTACTGGGCGCTGAGCGTCGGTACGCCCACCACGGCCGGGTTCTGGCTCCAGGTCGCGACCGACGGCATCAGCCAGCACACCCTGTCCGAGCGCGAGGCGACACACCTCTACGCCCTGCTCAGCGCGACCATGTTCGACGCGCAGATCGGTTGCTGGGATGCGAAGGAGACCTACTGGTTCATCCGGCCGTGGCAGGCGGACCCCGGGATCACGGTCGTCGCCGCGGTCGGGAAACCCAACCACCCGTCCTATCCCTCGGGCCACAGCTGCCTCTCCGCATCGGGTGCGGACGTGCTGAGCATGTTCTTCCCGGAGCAGCGCGATCACTTGAACGCCATGGTCGCGGAGGCGGGGCTGTCGCGCATGTACGGCGGCATCCATTACGGGTTTGACATCGAGGCCGGGCAACAGCTCGGGCGGAGCGTCGCAGCGTTCACGATCGCGGCGGACGCATCAGGAAATTCGGTGCTGACGCCGCAATAGCCGCACCTCGCAGACCGTGTAGGGGCGCAACCCGCCGCGCCCCTACAGCAATCCCGCCTCCGCAAAGCTCACATAGCGATCCCCCCCTACAATCACGTGGTCATACACGGGCAGGTCCAGCAGGCGGCCCGCATCCACGAGCTGACGGGTGACCGCCCGGTCGTCCGCCGAGGGGGTGGGGTCGCCGCTCGGATGGTTGTGCACGACGATGATCCCCGCCGCCGCCTCGGCGATCGCCGCCCGAAACACCTCCCGGGGGTGCACCAGCGAGCTATTCAGGATCCCCCGCGTGATCAAGAGATCGCCCAGCACCTGGCTCTGGCTGCCCAGGGCCAGCACGTGGAACTCCTCGACCGTCAGATCGCGCAGCCGGGCCCCGAAAAAGCGCTGCACGTCCGCCGGGCCACGGATCCGCTCCGGTGCCGGCTCCGCCTCGGCCCTGACGCGACGCCCCAGCTCGAGCGCCGCTGCCACCCGCCCCGCCTTGGTGCGGCCGACGCCGGGGACCCGCGCCAGCTCCGCCGACGGCCGCCCGGCGAGCCGCCGCAGCGACCCATCCACACGCCTCAGCAGATCGCCCGCGACGGTGAGGGCGTCCCGCCCCGCGCACCCCGTGCCCAGGATGAGCGCGAGGAGCTCCTGGCCCGTCAACGCGGCGGCACCCAACGCCCACAAGCGCTCGCGGGGACGGTCGTGTTCGGGATGCTCGGCAAGCCGAAGGGGCACGCGGCGAAGCTAGCGGCCGCTGACCGAATACGAGTATCCGAAAAAGACAAAGGGGCGCAGCATGCTGCGCCCCGATCCCTTCACGCGGACGCCGGGCCGGACCCTAGCGCCGCCCGTGCCTGCCACAGATGCCGGCGGTCGTGCGCGAGCAGGAACGCGAGGTAGCCGCCGAGGGGCATGCGGACGAAGCGGCTCACGGGCGAGACTACGATGGCGCGCTTCAAGTCGAGCCCGTCGGCGGCACGGACCCGCGCGGCGAGCTCATCGCGGAGCGAGAGAAACTCGCGCAGCACCGCGCTCGTGGCGAGCGGCTCGTGCGCCGGCTCGAGCAACTTCGGGTTCTTGAAGCGCCGCCGGGGCGGCGGCTCGAACGCGCGGATCATCCAGCGGGTGAACCAGCCGTAACGGAAGGGCCCGTCACTCCGCAGCCCGCGAGCCCGTGCGCCGGCGATGGTTCGGTCGATCGCGGGTAGGACCTTGCGAATGGCGTTCAGGTGGTCGAGGCACTCCGCCGCGGACCAGCGCCCGGGCGCAGGGCGCCGGTTGAACTCGGCGCCCGACCGTCCAGCCAGGAGCCGCTGCGCCTCCGCTTTGACGGCTGCGATTTGGCGCAGGTCGTCCTCAAGCTCGGCGTGCATCTGCTGCACCTAGTGGCGTGACAACACCCACAAAACCGCGAGCCCAACCGCCGCGGGCACGGCAAAGACGATGAGGAAGATGGGGGCCTCCTCGGCCACCGAGTAACCGGCCTTGGACACCCCGACCCACATATTGATCCCCGCAGCGACGAGCCAGAGCGCCATGAAGACCTTGACCGCCCCGATCATTCCGATCGCCGGAGTCGGACCGCCGAGCCAGCGCCCGATCAGGAGACATACGCCGAGCAGGACGAAGCCCCCGGCGATGACCTTGAGCGTATGGATCATCGCGGAGTGGCCACGGACAAGGCGTCACTCACGGCGACGACGAGGACGCCGCCGGGCGCTCCGCATTGGCCAGGTCGATGACCGCGGCGGCCAACGTTCGCACCTTCGCCTGATCGACCGCTCCCTGCGAATCGCCGTTCAGTTGCGTAGCGAGCTGCGTCAGCGCATCGCGACGCTGCGGCCCCGAAAGCCGTTCGGCCCGGGCCAGCGCGTTGCGCGCCGCCGCCACCTTGTCGGCCGCCAGGCCGTTGAAGCGCGCCAGCTGGTCCAGGTAGGCACGCGCCACTACGAAGCTCGCAGGCCACGTCAGCTTCGGCTGGTCCTGGACGTTCAAGAACGCGAAGTGCACCAGCTTCGCCGCATCGATCTCGTTCTGCGAGAGCAGCCCGCTCGGGACGAGCTCGAGCACGTCGAGGCCGCGACCGATCTCGGAGCTGTAGATGTAGCCGTTGTACCAGTAGGCAGACCAGGAGCCCGCGCCCACGAGCTTGGTCGAGTCCATCGGGCCGCGGTCGAAGTAGGCGATCTCGCGCGGGTGCGTCGGGTCGGTCCAGTCGAACACCGAGATACCGCCCTGGTACCAGCCCTGCGCCATGATGTCGCGTCCGGGCACGGGGATCAGCGAGCCGTTGTGGGCCACGCAGTTCTCGAACGGCGTCTGCGGTGCCGGCAGCTTGTAGTAGGTCTGGAACGTCATCGTGTCGTGGGCCACCGTGAAGATCGCGTCGGCCCCCCACTCAGGCTTGTCGGTCGCGCGGCACTTGGGCGCGAGGCCCCCACCCCACTCGTCGGTGAACAGCAGCTTGGTGCCGTCATTGTTGAACGTCGCCGAATGCCAAAACGCGAAGTTCGAGTCGGCCGCCGCGGCGATCCGCCGCGGATGGGCCGGGTCGTGAATGTCGAGCAGCACGCCGTAGCCCGCGCACGCGCCACCCGCGATCCCGAGCGCCGGGTAGACGGTGATGTCGTGGCACTGCACGGGGCCGGTTCGGGGCCCCTGGCGGCGCCGATTTTCCTCGATCCGACGGGTCACCATCTCCTGGAGGCCCGCGCGCAGCGCGGCGGTGTCGGCGCCACTCGGTGTCCCGCTGCCCCCGCGCGCCTTCATGATGCTATCGAGCTGCCGGGCGATGAAACCGGGGAAGATGATGGCGTCCCGGCCGTCGATCGTGGCGACAAACCCGCCGTGGGCCCGCGCGGAGTCGGCAGCCCGCTGGGCGACCGCGATGTCCTCCGGCGCCTCACCGTGGCTCGCCGGGGCGGTGAGGTCGGCGAGAATCGCCGGCTTGGTCACCACGCGCGCCTGTTCGGGACGGGCCAGGGGCACCTGGATCACCTCGATGCGGAACCGCTCGCTGTTCGGGTCCTTGTCCGGCGCGAGGTCCGAGCAGCCCGGAAGCTCAGTGGGTGAGCGGACTGGGGCCGTGCCCGACACGTAGATGTACACGTTCGCCGTGTCGCGCGGGTCGGTGACCAGGGTGTGCGTGTGCGAGCCGCGGCACGTCTGCACGTTGGCGACGCTCTTGGGGTGCGCGATGTCGCTGATGTCGAAGATGCGGATGCCGCGCAGCCGGTCCTTACTCACCGTGTCGGGCACGCCCTGCGCGCCGCAGTCGAGGCGGCCGTTGAAGTCCTCGCCGGAGACGAAGAGAAGGTTGCGGTAGACCGAGACGTCGTTCTGGGCGTCGGGACACACATAGAGCGTCACGAGCGTGGGGCGGCGCGGTTGCGAGATGTCCCACACCTGGAGGCCGTGGAAGTTGCCCTGAATGGCGTAATGGCCCGTGAAGGCAACATCCGAATTGAGGAAGGCGAAGTCGCCGGGATTGGTATCGTCCGTGAACTGCGCCGGCTTGGGCGCCGTGGACACGAGGCGCAGGTTCCACGACGCCGCGGCGGCATTCATCCACCCCGCCCGGAGCCCGATGCGCCGATCGGGGCTGGGCGCGACGGAAGACATGTCGACCTTCGTGGCTGTGGCGCAGGCGGCGACGACTGTGCCGATCGCGAGCAAGACAGACTGAGATCTCACTGAGGGCTCCGTTGGAAGGGTTGAGACAGGGCGGCGAGCATTCGCGTCATGCGGTCGATCTCCGTTGTCTGATCGGCGCTCACGTCGGAGGCGATCTGAAACAAGGGCCCGTCCCGGGCCGCGCCCGGCGTGTCGACCAGCGCGCGCACCATGGCGAGCGCGCCGCGGTGGTGCTGGATCATGAACGTGAGGAACAGCCGGTCGAACGCGGGCCCGCGGGCGCCGTCGAGCTGCGCTAGCTGCTCGGGCGTCAGCATTCCCGGCATGAGCATGGAATGATCCATGCCAGGCATCGCGTGGCCGGACGAGACGTCGGCATCTGGTACGGTTTGATGCCGCTCCCGGAGCCAGCGTTGCATCAACTCGATCTCGTCGCGTTGCCCGACGACGATCCGCTCGCACAGGGCGCGTAGCGCGGGACTCGCGTCGTGTGAAGGCGCCCAGCCCGCCATCAACACCGCCTGCGCGTGGTGGTGGATCATGCCGATCATGAAGTGGACGTCCGCGGCGGAGACGCCAGCCTGATCGACCGTGGCGGGCGGCGCCTGCGGCGTGGCCGTGGAGCATGCCACGACGACGGTGAGCGCCAGCACGAGCAGCGTCTGCGTCACCGGCCTGCTAGACAGTTGCACGAGCTCGACCCCGGACCCTCAGTGACTGGAACAGCACCCGAGCCACGCCAGCCACGTCGCACACCGCCGTGTTGAACGCCTCCTCATTGGCCTGCGACGGCGCGTGAAAACCGCTGATCTTGCGGATGAACTGCAACGCGGCGTCGTGCAGCTCGTGGTCGGTTGGCGGGTGATCGGGGTGCCGCAGGCGTTTGATGTTCCGACACATGTGAATGCTGCCCTTTCGCGGAGTTTGTGCGGTCGTCCAGTTAAGCTGCGGGCCGACGCGCCGTGGCGCAACGGGCGAGAGCAACCGAGTAGGCAAGCCGCACCATCAAGAGCTGATCAGTTCGGATCCCAGACGGCCACGCCGACACGGGAGTCGGCGGTGCCGTAATACAGGTACCAGCGACCGTGGAACGGCACGAGTCCTTCCACGAAGGTCGTCCCCGCGGGGTACTGGCCGGTCCGCTCGTAATCCTCCGTCGGCCTGATGAACGGCTGGTCCGAGCGGGCAATCAGCCGGAGGGGATTTCGCCCATCATAGAGGGCCTGCCCGCCCGTGTATATCCGGTCCGGCAGAGTCGGATCCCCGTACTGTCCGCTGTTGCCCGCATTGTACATCAGCAGAATGCCGTGTGGCGTGATGATGGCCGGCGGGCCGGCCTCTACCAGCCAGGCGTCGAAGTATCCCCGACGAGGCGTCAGCACCTTCACCAGCTTCCCAGCGGAGTCGGCGAGCGGCGTCCAGTCCACGAGGTTGTCGGATGTCGCGATGAGAATGTCGGGGACGTCGAAGTACATCCAGTACCTCCCGTTCACCGCGGTCGCGATGAGGCGGCTCCCCGCGATGCGGGCCACGATGGCTCCGGACTTCGATTCCAGGTTGCGGTACTTCCCGCCGTCGCTCTTGGCGAACGCCGGGCCGTGCTTCCGCCAGTGGATGAGATCGCGGGACGTCGCGATCGCGAGGCGCGGGATGTCGCGGTTCCACTGCGTGTAGGTGAGCACATAGGTCCCGTCGTCCGTCTCGATGATGCGTGGGTCCTCGACTCCCCCAGGCCACTCGAAGGTCGTCTGCTCGTCCTTGTCGGGGTACAGCACGGGCGCGCTGCGGCGCGTGAAGCGCAGCCCGTCCGCGCTCTCCGCCAACCCGATCCGCGACGTGTGCCGGCCGATCTCGGTGCCGCCCGTCGCGTCCTCGGCGCGGTACAGCACGTACACCTTGCCGTCCTTCACGACCGCGGCCGGATTGAAGGTGGCATACTCCTCCCACCGCACACTGCCGTCGTTGATCGGAGAGAAGAAGGTGGCGGCTCCATTCGGCGCGATCGCCGGGTTCACCAGTGGGGGTTTTTCGAAGGGACCGAACATCCAGTCTCGCCCCTGCCCGCGCGCCGGCCCCGTGAGCGAGCCGAGCAGGGACCCCAGCGTGACAAGCGCTCTGGCGCTGCTCATCCGGGACGGCCGCGCCACGGGGCAAGCACGGTCGACGAGTCGAGGCTCATACGACTACATCGCTGCCCCGTGGCACTTCTTGAACTTCTTGCCGCTGCCGCAGGGACAGGGGTCGTTGCGGCCGACGCCGGCATAAGGATTCGCGGCCGCGACGGGCACGCCGCCCGGCCCCGGCGGCTGCGGCAGGGGTCCAGTCGCCGTGCCGCCGCTCACGAGGCCGTCGGCCGCAGCCTTGCTCGCCACCATGGGGGTGGCGCGCCGCGGCGCCGCCCGGCCGCCGAGCGGCCCCGTGATGGTCCGTCCCGGGCGCGGCGCCGGCCCGACGTCAATCTGCAGCTTGAGCCACCGCTCGGCGAACGTGGAGCGCAAATCGTCCATCAGCCCCACGAACATGTCGTAGGCCTCCGTCTTGTACTCGATCAGCGGGTCCTTCTGGCCCCAAGCGCGATACTGGATCGCCGCCCGGAGCTGATCGAGATCGTACAGGTGGTCCTTCCACTTCTCGTCGATCACCGACAGCATGATCTGCGACAGCGCCTGCCCCGCGAGGCTCGTCATCCCGGCGAGCCGCGCTTCGAGGAGCTGCTTGAGGGCGGGATCGGTCTCCCGCCGGATCTGGGCCTCGAGGTCGCGCCGCACGGCGGCTTCCGCATCGCTGAGCTGATCGAGCTTGGCCTGGAATGCCGCGCGGCCGGCCTGCTGCGCGGCATGCACGAGGTCGTCGCGGCTGCGCAGCTTCGCGGGATCGGTGACGTCGGGAACCGAGATCAGATACTTCAGGAGAAACTCGGTCTCCATCAAGGCGCGGTCCCACTGGTGCGCGTCCTCGGCGTCACCGATCAAGCCGTCGGCGAGCTGCTCGACCGCCTGCTCCACCATGCGCAGCGCCTCGGCCTTGAGCTCCTCCCCGCCCTCGAGCGCGAACCGCCGCAGCGAGTAGATCACCTCGCGCTGCTGGTTCATCACGTCGTCGTACTCGAGCAACTTCTTGCGGGCCTGGAAGTTCTGCAGCTCGACCCGCTTCTGCGCCTGGCCGATCGCGCCCGTCACCCACGGATGCGTGATGACCTCGCCCTCCTCGGCGCCGGTGCGATCCATCCAGCGGGCGATGCGGTCCGAGCCGAACAACCGCATCAGGTCGTCCTCGAGCGACAGGAAGAACACGCTCTGGCCCGGGTCGCCCTGGCGGCCGGAGCGGCCGCGCAGCTGGCGATCGATGCGGCGCGCCTCGTGGCGCTCGGTGCCGATGATGACGAGCCCGCATGGCGGGTCATCGTCGCACTTGAGCTCCGCGATCTGCGCGGGCGAGAGGTCGGCCCGCTCGGCGACCTGGCCGAACGCGGGCTCCCCGCGCGCGCGGATGCCGCACACCTGGCACTTCTTGACGCCAGGGCCGAGCTTGATGTCGGTGCCGCGGCCGGCCATGTTGGTCGCGATCGTCACGGATCCCGGCTGC
>QHTX01000082.1:0-403 GCA_003220975.1 Gemmatimonadota bacterium
AATCCTCCCCCACCTTGAGGCCCGAGCCTGCGAGCGCCGGCAGCATCAGCTCGCGGGTCGTGCCCGGATACGTGGTGGACTCGAGGACCACGAGCTGTCCGCGCCGCAGCGTCCGCTTGACCGAGTTCGTGGCTGCGAGCACGTAGCTCACGTCGGGGTCCTTCGTCTTGGAGAGCGGTGTCGGCACGCAGATCGACACCACATCCGGCTCGCCCAGCCGCGCCAGGTCAGCAGTGGCGCCGAACTTGCCCGCCTTCAGGAATTGCGCGACCTGCGCGCTCGGCACGTCCCGCACGTGCGAGCAGCCCGCGTTCAGGTCCTCCACCACGGATGGGCTCACGTCGAAGCCGAGCACCCGGAACCCGGCGCGCGCAAACTCCATCGCCAGGGGGAGGCCGACGTA
>QHTX01000082.1:448-3362 GCA_003220975.1 Gemmatimonadota bacterium
TTCGCCAGCAGCAGGTCGGCGGGGGTGGCGGGGGTAGAGGAGGGGGAGGGGGAGGGGGAGGGGCTCCGCCGGCTCATAGCGTCACCGGTGTGCCGCCGGCCGCGAGCGAGCGGGTGGCGGCGTCGAGCACGCGCACGACCCGCACCCCGTCCTCCGGCGCGGCGCGCGGCGGCTCCACTCCGCGCGCCACGCGCACGAAATGCGCGAGCTCGGCGGCGAGCGGCTCCACGTTCGGGATCTTGGGGATGAAGATGTCGCCCTCGCGGATGGCGAGGCTCTCCCCGTACGACCCGTAGTCCGGCGGCCGGTCCACGCCCTTGTCGTAGATGCGGAGCTTCTCCCGCGCTTCCATGTCGTCGAACACGACCATCTGCTTCGCGCCCACGACGGTCAGCTTGCGCTCCTTGTGCGGGTCCAGCCAGGACAGCTGGACGTGAGCCAGCACGCCGCTCGCGAACTCCATGGTGAGGAAGACGACGTCCTCCACCTTCGGCTGCAGATAGCTCCGGCCTTGCGCGGCGACGCGGGTCGGGACCTCCGCGAGCAGGTAGAGGGCCACGGAGACGTCATGGGGGCCGAAGCTCCACAGAGCGTTCTCGTCCGCCCGCACCTGCCCCAGGTTGACCCGCAACCCATACAGATAATAGAGCCTCCCCAAGTCGCCGCTCTGCACCAGGGCGCGCAGCCGCTCCACCGCCGGGTGAAACACCAGCAGATGACCCGCCAGGACCGGGACGCGGGCATCGGCCGCGGCGCGCGCCACGGCCTCGGCGTCGCGCACGCTCAACGCGAACGGCTTCTCCACGAGGCACGGCTTACCCGCCTCGATGCACTGCCGGGCGAGCCGCGCGTGGGTGGCCGCGGGCGACGCGACCACGACGGCGTCCACCCGGCCGAGCAGGTCCGCCGTGTCGCCGGTGACGTGCGCTCCCGGATACTGGCGTGCCAGCCGCTCCCGGACCTTGGGGTCGGTGTCGCACACCGCCGTGAGCTCGCCTTCCGCCAGCGCCGCCGCGGTGCGGACGTGGTTCTTGCCCCACATCCCGGCGCCGATCACGCCGAGCCTGAGGCGACTCACCGGTAGAATCCCCTGATCGTCTCGATGACGTAGTCGAGCTGCTCGCGCGCCAGCTCGGGGTACACGGGCAGCGACAGCACCTCGCGGCACGCCCGCTCCGATTCGGGGAGTCGACCCGGCGCGTAGCCCAGATGGCTGAAGCAGTTCTGGAGGTGCAGCGGGACCGGATAGTAGACCGCGCTGCCGATGCCCTTGGCCTTCAAGTGCGCCTGCAGCTCGTCGCGCCGCTCGACGCGCAGCGTGTACTGGTGGAAGATGTGCTCGTTCGCGGGATCGACCGCCGGCGGCTTCACCTGCGGCAGGCCGGCCAGCGCCCGGGAGTAATAGGCCGCATGCTCGCGGCGCCGGGCGGACCAGGCCGCGAGGTGCGGCAGCTTGGCGAGCAGCACGGCCGCCTGGAGGCTGTCGAGCCGCGAGTTCGTGCCGACCTCGTCGTGATGGTACTGCTTGGCGCCACCGTGCAGCCGCAGCCGGCGCAGCCGCTCGGCGAGGGCGTCGTCCGAGGTGGCCATCATACCGCCGTCGCCCCAGGCCCCGAGGTTCTTGCTCGGAAAGAAGGAATAGCCTGCGCCACTCGCCGTCGATGCTGCGGCGCGCCCCGATCGCCTGGGCCGCGTCCTCCAGGATCTTGAGGCCGCGAGCGGCGAACGGCAGCAACCGCTCCATCGCCGCCATTTGGCCGTACAGGTGCACGGGCACGATGGCCCGGGTACGCGGGGTGATGGCGCGCCCGACGGCGGCGGGATCGATGTTGAAGGTGTCGGGATCGACGTCCACGAACACCGGCGTTCCGCCCGCGTTATGGATCGCGCCCGCGGTGGCGAAGAACGTGAACGGGGTCGTGATGACCTCGTCGCCCGGCTTCAGGCCCAGCGCCTTGAGCGGCAGCAGAAGCGCGTCCGTTCCGCTGGCGCAGGCGATCGCGTGCTTCGCGTGGGAGAGCCGCGCCACCATTGCCTCGAGCTGCGGCACCGGGGGGCCCATCACGAACTGCTGCGACTCGATCACCGCCTGCACGGCGGGCAGGACCTCGTCCTCGATGGTGCGGTACTGGGCGACGAGGTCGAGCAGCGGGACGTTCACGAGGTCCGCACCTTGCTGGGCGGAGCGACCGGGCGCAGGCTCCCGTCGGACTCCTCGTAGGTCGCGCCGCAGGCCGGGCACACGAGCCCGCCACCGGTAGGCGGGAGTCGCTCGCCGCACTGGCACATCCAGCCGACCCGCCGCGCGGGCACCCCCACCATGAGCGCGTAGGCCGGGACGTCGGACGTCACCACGGCGCCCGCGCCGATGAAGGCGTACTCGCCGAGCGTCACGCCGCACACGATCGTCGCATTGGCGCCGATCGAGCTGCCGCGCTTCACGAGGGTCGGCTGGTACTCGTGCTTGCGGGGCATGTGGCTCCGCGGGTTGAGCACGTTGGTGAAGACGCACGAGGGCCCGCAGAACACGTCGTCCTCGAGGGTGACGCCCTCGTAGATCGAAACGTTGTTCTGGATCTTCACGTTATTGCCGATCCGGGTGCCCGGCATGACGACAACGTTCTGCCCGAGGTTGCAGCGCTCGCCGATCACCGCGCCGGGCATCACGTGGCAGAAGTGCCAGATCTTCGTGCCCTTGCCGATCCGCGCGCCGGCGTCGACGTAGCTCGATTCATGGACGAAGTACTCCGCCATTCAGGCCCCGATCACCTTGACCTCGAGCTCCAGCTCCACGCCGGTCCGCTTGGCGACCGTCTTGCGGACGTGCTCGATCACCTTGAGCACGTCGCTCGCGCTGGCGGTCCCCGTGTTCACGATGTAGTTGGCGTGCAGCGGCGACACCTGCGCCCCGCCG
>QHTX01000082.1:3390-5795 GCA_003220975.1 Gemmatimonadota bacterium
CGATCAGCATGCCCGCAGTGCGCGTGCCGCTCGGGTTCTTGAACACCGAGCCGCAGCACGGCAGATCGAACGGGGTGCCGGCTTTGCGCCAGCGGAACAGCCGCCCCTGCACCTCCTTGAGCTTGGCGGGCGGCTCCTCGATCAGCGCCAGCTTGGCCTCGAGCACCACGACGTTCCCGAGATTCGAGGCGCGGTACTTGAACGAGATCTGCTTGCGCGGGATCTGGCGGATCTTGCCGCGGGCGTCCATCACCGTGCACTCCGTGAGGACCTCGGCGAACTCGGCGCCGTGCGCGCCGCCGTTCATGAACACACCGCCGCCCACCGTGCCCGGAATCCCGATGAAGCGCTCCACCCCGGCGAAGCCGGCCTCCGCCGTGCGCCGGGCGAGGAGCGGCGTCGGCAGCCCCGCGCCCACGATCGCCGTGGCGCCCTTCATCTCGAACTTGTCGATCCCCTTCCCCAGGCGAATCACGACGCCGGGGAAGCCGCCGTCCTTGACGAGGAGGTTCGACCCGAGGCCCAGCACGAGCCACGGGAGGCCACGGCTCGTCGCCAGCTCCAGCGCCTTCACCACGTCCTCCGTCTCGGCGGGCATCACGAGAAAGCGGGCGGGCCCGCCGATGCGGTACGTGGTGTAGCGCGCGAGCGGCTCGTTCTCGAGCACACGGCCGCGGAACTTGACCTTCGGCGGTGGCGGCGCGGCCGGTGCGGTCGCGGGCTTCGCCTTCGCGCCGCCAGGGGGTGCGGCGCGCTTCGCTACGTCCGCACCGCCGGCGCGCGGCTTGCCGCCTTTGCGGCCGGCGACGGTCTTTCGACGGTCGTTTTTTCGTGCCATTCCTGGAGACTCCTGACGCTGCCGGTTCGGCTGCGCAGCGCGATGATCGCGTCGCACGCGGCGCTGGCCGCCGACATCGTCGTCGTGTACGGCACGCGGTGCATCAGCGCCGCGCGTCGGATCGCGTAGTCGTCCGCCTGCGTGAACTTCCCGAGCGGCGTGTTGATGAGCAGCTGCACCTCCCCCGACACGATCAGGTCGATCGCATTGGGCCGCCCCTCGTGCACCTTGGCCACCTGCTCGGCCGGAATCCCCCGCGCCCGCAGGTGCTGCTGCGTCCCCGCCGTCGCGACGATCCGGAAGCCCAGCTCGTGAAACCGCCGCACGATCGGGACGACGGTCGGCTTATCCGAGTCGTTCACCGTCACGAAGATCGCCCCGGCGAGCGGCAGGCTGCCGTCCGCGGCGATCTGCGCCTTGGCAAACGCCATCCCGAAGCTGTCCGCCAGTCCCATCACCTCGCCCGTGGACCGCATCTCCGGGCCCAGGATGGTATCGACCCCGGGCAGCTTCGTGAAGGGGAACACCGCCTCCTTCACCGCCACCCCGGGGAGCGGAAGGTCATCGGGAACGCCCAGTTCGTCCAGGGTCCGCCCGGTCATCACGGCCGCCGCCAGCCGGGCGAGGGATACCCCGGTAGCCTTGCTGACGAACGGCACCGTGCGGGAGGCCCGGGGGTTCACCTCCAGCACGTAGACCACACCGTCCTTGATGGCGTACTGGACGTTGATCAGCCCTACTACCCCGAGCGCCTCGGCGAACGCCTTGGTGTAGCGCCGCATCTCCTCCACCTGCCGGTCCCCGATGAGGTAGGGCGGCAGCACGCAGGCCGAATCGCCCGAGTGCACCCCGGCGTCCTCGATGTGCTGCATGACCCCGCCGATCACGACGCGGCGGCCGTCGGCGATGGCATCCACGTCTCCCTCGAACGCGTCTTCGAGGAAGCGGTCGATCAGCACCGGATGCTCGGGGGCGACGCGTGCGGCCTTCTCGAAGTAGTCGCGCAGCGAGCCCTCATCGTACACGATCTCCATCGCCCGCCCCCCCAGCACGTAGGACGGGCGCACCAGCACGGGATAGCCGATGCGCTGCGCCACCGCGACCGCCTCGCCCACCGAGCGCGCCGTGCCGTTGGCGGGCTGCGTGACGCCGAGCCGTCGGGCGAGCGCTTCGAACCGCTCCCGGTCCTCGGCGACGTCGATCGAATCGGGCGGCGTGCCGAGGATCGGCACGCCCGCCGCCTCGAGCGGCTTGGTGAGCCGGAGCGGCGTCTGGCCGCCGAGCTGGACGACGACCCCCTTGGGGTGCTCCCACCGCACGATCTCCAGCACGTCCTCGAGGGTCAGCGGCTCGAAGTACAGCTTGTCCGAGATGTCGAAATCCGTCGAGACGGTCTCGGGGTTCGAGTTGATCATGATCGTCTTGTAGCCGAGCTCGCGGAACGCGAGCCCCGCGCGGACGCAGCAGTAGTCGAACTCGACGCCCTGGCCGATGCGGTTCGGGCCGCTCCCCAGGATCACGATCCCCGCGTCGCCGAGGGGCTGCGACTCGTTCTCCTCGTCGTAGG
>QHTX01000082.1:5827-30315 GCA_003220975.1 Gemmatimonadota bacterium
CTCGCCGGCACACGTGTCCACGGTCTTGTACGCGGGATGGACGCCGAGCCGCCAGCGCTCCTCACGCACCGCCTGCTCGGTGCCGCCGCGCAGCCCCGCGAGCTGGTGGTCCGAGAATCCCATCCGCTTCATGCGGCGCAGCTCCGGCGCGCCGACACGCTCGAGGCCGGCGAACCACCGCTCGGCCGCGAGCAGCTCCTCCAGCTGATAGAGGAACCAGGGATCGATGCCGGTCGCCTGCGAGATCGCCTCGCCGGAGAGCCCGGCGATGAGCGCCCGCTTGACCTGGAAGATCCGCTCCGGGGTGGCGGTGCGGAGCGCGACCCGCAGGTCGTCCGGGGAATCGCTCGTCAGCCGATCGTCCGCGAGCGTCCGGCCTACGACCCAACCTGGCCGCTCCACCTCGAGCGCGCGCAGGCCCTTCTGGAACGCCTCCTTGAAGGTGCGGCCGATCGCCATCGTCTCGCCTACGGACTTCATCTGGGTGGTGAGGCGGTAGTCCGCGGTGGGGAACTTTTCGAACGCGAACCGGGGCACCTTCACCACCACGTAGTCGAGCACCGGCTCGAACGAGGCGGGGGTGGTCTTCGTGATGTCGTTCGGCAGCTCGTCGAGCGTGTAGCCCACGGCGAGTTTCGTGCCGATGCGCGCGATCGGGAACCCGGTGGCCTTGGACGCGAGCGCCGAGGAGCGCGACACGCGCGGGTTCATCTCGATCACCAGCATCTCGCCGTCGGCCGGGTTCACGGCGAACTGGATGTTGCAGCCGCCCGCCTCGACGCCGATCTCGCGGATGATCGCGATCGCGGCGTCGCGCATGCGCTGGTACTCGCGGTCGGTGAGGGTCATCGCGGGCGCGACCGTGATCGAGTCGCCGGTGTGCACGCCCATCGGGTCGAGATTCTCGATCGAGCACACGATGACGACGTTGTCTCGGGCGTCGCGCATCACCTCCAACTCGAACTCCTTCCAGCCGAGCACCGAGCGCTCGATCAGCGTGGTGTGCACCGGTGACAGGTCGAGCGCCCGCTCCACCAGCTCCTCGAACTCGGCGCGGTTGTAGGCCACGCCGCCGCCCGTCCCGCCCAGCGTGAACGACGGCCGCAGGATCGCCGGGTACCCCGTCTCGACCACCTCGTCCAGCGCCGCGGCCAGGCTCGCGACGGTCCGGCCGACCGGCGTCGCGAGACCGATGCGCCCCATCGCGGCCGCGAACTCGGCCCGGTCCTCCGCCATCTGGATGGCGCGCGCGTTCGCGCCGATCAACTCCACGCCGCACCGCTCGAGCGTGCCGTCCCGCGCCAGCGCCATCGCCACGTTGAGCGCCGTCTGGCCGCCCATCGTGGGCAGCAGCGCGTCGGGCCGCTCGCGCTCGATCACCTTGCGCACCCACTCCGGCGTCACCGGCTCGATGTAGGTGCGGTCGGCGAGCTCGGGATCGGTCATGATCGTCGCCGGGTTCGAGTTGACGAGCACGACCGTGTACCCCTCTTCCTTCAGGGCCTTCACCGCCTGCGTGCCGGAATAGTCGAACTCGGCGGCCTGCCCGATCACGATCGGACCGGAGCCGAGCAGCAGGATCCGCTGGAGGTCAGTCCGCCTGGGCATCGAGCACGTCCCGCAGGGTGTCGTCGAGCGCGTAGCGCGGCGCCCACCCGGTGGCTGCGCGGAGCTTGCCGGCGTCGCCCACGAGATGGGGAATGTCGGCGCGGCGCATCAGATCGGGGTCGGCTTCGGGGATCGCCCGCACGCCCACGAGACCCGCGAGCCTGAAGAACAGCTCCTCGAGGGGGAGGCCCTGCCCCGACGCGACGTTGTAGGTCTCCCCCGGCTGCCCGCGCCCGAGCAGCCGCACGTAGGCATCCACCACGTCGCGCACGTGGAGGAATTCCCGCACGGGCTCCAGATTGCCGACTTTCACGACAGGCGCGCCCGTCCGCTGCGCGAGCTTGAGGCGCTGCGCCAGGCCCGGGACGACGAAGCGCGCGTCCTGGCCGGGGCCGGTGTGCGCGAACGGCCGTGCCACCACGACGCGCAAGCCGACGCGGCGCCACGCCTCGAGCGCCGCGAGCTCCGCTCCGGCTTTGCTCGCCGCGTAGGGCGAGCAGGGCGCGATCGGGTCGGTCTCGCAGCGCGGTCCGAGGGGCGGTGCGCCGCAGCCGTACACTTCGCTCGTCGAGATCACGAGGACGAGGGGGTCGCCCCGGCCCGCGGCCTTCCCGTCCGCGAGCACCTGGACGAGTCGGGCCGTGCCGCCCGCGTTCACGGCCCACGCATATCCGGGATCGCGCGCCGCCTCGGGGCCCGACGCGACGGCCGCGAGATGCACGACCGCGTCGTACGCCTGCTCCGCGCAGCGGCGGACCGACTCCTGGTCGGTGAGCTCAAGGGACAGCCAGCGCACCGCGTCGCGCTCGTCCGGCGTCAGGTCCCAGCCCCCCCCTCCCCCCGGCGCCGGGCGCTCCAGCGGCCGCACGGCCCCGACCACCTCCCGCCCGTCGTCGAGCAGGCGGCGGACGAGCCAGCGGCCCACGAAACCGTCGGCGCCCGTCACCAGGATCTTCACGCCACCCGCTCCAGGTCCGCGTCCACCATCGTCCGCACCAGCTGCTCGAAGCTGGTGTGCGGCGTCCAGCCGAGCTCGCGCTGGGCCTTCGCCGGGTCGGCCTGCAGCGTCTCGACCTCGGCCGGCCGCACGAACCGGGGGTCGACCTTCACGTAGCGCTGCCAGTCGAGGCCCACGTGCGCGAAGGCGGCCTCGCACAGCTCGCGCACCGAGTGCGTCACGCCCGTGCCGACCACGTAATCCGTGGGCTTCGGCTGCTGCAGCATGCGCCACATCGCGTCCACGTAGTCGCCTGCGAACCCCCAGTCGCGCCGCGCCTCCAGGTTGCCGAGCTGCAGCTCGCGCGCCTTACCCTTCACGATGCGCGCGACCCCGTGGGTCACCTTGCGGGTGACGAACTCGAGCCCGCGCCGCGGCGACTCGTGGTTGAAGAGGATGCCGCTCACGGCGAACAGGCCGTAGGACTCGCGGTAGTTCACCGTGATCCAGTGCCCGTACACTTTCGCCACCCCGTAGGGGGACCGCGGGTAGAACGGCGTCGTCTCCCGCTGGGGGGTCTGCTGCGCCTTGCCGAACATCTCGGACGTGCTCGCCTGGTAGAACCGGGCCGTCGGGTGCGCCAGCCGGATCGCCTCGAGCAGTCGGGTGACACCCAGCGCCGTGAACTCGCCCGTGAGCACGGGCTGGCTCCACGAGGTCGGCACGAAGCTCTGGGCGGCGAGGTTGTAGACCTCGTCGGGCTTGGCGTCGCGCACCACAGATGTCAGGGAGTGCTGGTCGAGGAGGTCGGCCGGCACGATGTGGACGCGATCGAGCAGGTGCCCGATCCGCTCGTACGAGTCGTGCGACGTGCGGCGCACGACGCCCACGACTTCGTAGCCCTTGGCGAGCAGCAGCTCGGCCAGGTACGAGCCGTCCTGTCCGGTGATCCCGGTGACCAGCGCGGTGCGGCGGGATTGCCCCGCCCGGGGGAGCGGTTTAGCTTTAGGCCGCTTTTTCTGGGCGCTCATTCTTCGGTCGGACGGATCCCATGGCTCGAGTGTGCGACATCTGTGGCAAGGGCCCCGTGGTGGGGCACAACGTTAGCCACGCGAACAATAAGACGAACCGGCGCTGGTACCCGAACCTGCAGCGGGTGCGGGCCATCGTAAACGGCACCACCCGGCGGCTGCGGGTGTGCACGCGCTGTCTCAAGTCGAACCGCGTCACGAAGGCGGCCTAACGAAAAGGGGGACCCAGGGTCCCCCTCGTCGTCTCGCTGTTTCCCCCGGCCGCTCCGTCACTCACCCAGCAATTCGATCCGAGCCACCTCGGCGCCGTCGCCCGAGCGATGGCCCAGCTTGATGATGCGCGTGTACCCACCGGGGCGCGCGGCGAAGCGCGGCCCGAGATCCTTGAACAGCCGCGTGGTGACCGCCTTGTCCTTCAGCCGCCGCTCCACCAGCCGGCGGGCGTGCAGGTCGCCGCGGCGCGCCAGCGTGATCAGCCGCTCGGCATAGGGGCGGAGCTCCTTCGCTTTCGCTTCCGTCGTCACGATGCGGTCGTGTCGGAACAGGCTGGTGGCGAGGTTGGCCAGCAGCGCCTTCTTGTGACTGGCCGTGCGCGACAGCTGCCGGCCCTTGGCGCGATGGCGCATTACTCGACGCTCCCCCCCCCCGGCCCCCCCGCTCCCCCCGCTCCCCCCGCTCCCCCCGCGCCTGCTTCCTCCGGTTCCGCCCCGCTCGTCTGCGCCTGCGGCGCGATGCCCGGGTCGGTCAGCCTCAGCTCACCATCGACCTCCTCGACCTTCATGCCGAAGTTGAGCCCTTCGCGGCGTAACAGCTCGGCGATCTCGCCCAGCGCCTTCTCCCCCACGTTCTTCACCTTGAGGAGGTCTTCCTCGCGGTACTGCACGAGGTCACCCAGGGTGCGGATGTTCGAGTTCTTGAGCGAGTTCACGGAGCGCACCGACAGCCCGACGTCGTCGATCGACCGCGCCAGCAGCTCGCGCAGCCGGCCGGTCGCCGCACCGCCGTTGCCGGCGGGCTGGGCCGCCACCATCGGCACCTTGCCGAAGTCGACGAAGAACCGGAAGTGCTCCTGCGCGAGCGCCGCGGCGTAGGCCACGGCGTCTTCCGGCGAGATCGTGCCGTTCGTCTCGACCGTGAGGGTGAGGCGATCGTAGTCCGTGCGCTGGCCGACGCGCGTCTCCGCCACCGTGAAATTGGCGCGCCGCACCGGATTGTAGATCGAGTCGATGCGCACTACGTCCACCGGCATCGTCCGATCGACGGGATGCTGCTCGGCCTCGACGTAGCCGCGGCCCTTGTTCACGTACAGCTCGCCCGCAACGTCGCGGTCGTCCTGCAGCGTGAAGAGGAGCTGATCGGGGTTCACGACCGTCACCGCGCCGTGCGCCTCGAGGTCGCGCGCGTAGACGGCTCCCGCCTTGTCGCGCTTGATGTGCAGCACCGCATCGTCCACGTCGGGCGCGAGCACCAGCGTCAGCTGCTTCAGCCGCTGGATGATCTGATGCACGTCCTCGACCACGCCGGGGATGGTCTGATGCTCGTGGACGACGCCGTCGAGGCGGAATGCCCAGACGGCCGCGCCCCGCAGCGACGACAGCAGCATGCGGCGCAGCGAATTGCCGAGGGTGTAGCCGTAGCCCCGCTCCAGCGGCTGGAGGCGGAACTCGGCGGCGTTCGGGTTGTCTTCCCGCTTGGTCATCTCGACCAGGTGCGGGCGGACCAGCCCGGTCAAATCAAGAGTCGTGATCACTTGGAATAGAGCTCGACGATTAACTGTTCTTGCGCGGCGATCGGAATGGCGTCGCGGGTCGGCCGTTCCGTCATCTTGCCGAGCGCCTTAGCGGTATCCACCTGAATCCAGGACACGGGCTGCCCGCGGCCGAACTGCTCGAGCGCGTGCTTCACCAGGACGAGCTCGCGGCTCGCGTCGGCCACCTTCACCTCGTCGCCCGGGCGCACGCGGTAGGACGGCACGTCGACCGTGCGGCCGTTCACCTGGATGTGCCGGTGCCCCACGAGCTGGCGGGCCTGCTTGCGCGACACGGCGAAGCCCATGCGGTAGACGAGGTTGTCCAGCCGGCTCTCGAGCGCCACGAGCAATGCTTCGCCGGTCACGCCCGGCTCCTTGAGCACGCGGTCGAAGATGTTGCGGAACTGGCGCTCGGACAGGCCGTAGATCCGCTTCACCTTCTGTTTCTCACGCAGCTGCTTGGCGTACTCGGACGCTTTGCGACGGCGGCCGGTCGACTGTCCATGCTGGCCCGGCGCGTACGCACGCCGCTCGACCGCGCACTTTTCCGTCAGGCAGCGCGTGCCCTTGAGAAAGAGCTTCGTCCCCTCGCGCCGGCACAACCGGCAAACCGGTCCCGTGTAGCGTGCCATGCGTTACACCCGCCGCTTCTTGGGCGGGCGGCACCCATTGTGCGGAATCGGCGTCACATCACGGATCGAGCGGATCTGCAACCCGGCACTCGCCCGGATCTGCAAGCCCGCCGTGGCGAGCGCCTGGATCGCCGATTCGCGGCCGGAACCCGGTCCCTGCACGCGCACGTGCACGCGCCGCACACCCAGGTTGAGCGCCTCGCGCGCCGCCTGCTCGGCGGCCACCGTGGCCGCGAACGGCGTCGACTTCTTCGAGCCCTGGAACCCGGCCTTGCCCGAGGAACCCCACGTGATGGTGTTCCCCTGCATGTCCGTGATCGTGATGAGCGTATTGTTGAACGTCGCGGTGATGTGGGCGATGCCCTCGGCCTCGACCACCTTCTTGGCGCGCTTCGCGCTCCCCCCCGCCGGCTTCGCCTGTGCCATTTACTTTTTCAGCAGGGGCTTCTTCTTGCCCGCGATCGCGCGCCGCGGCCCCTTCTTGGTGCGCGCATTGGTGTGCGTGCGCTGGCCGCGCACCGGCAGGCCCTTGCGGTGCCGTGACCCGCGATACGTGCCGATGTCCATCAGCCGCTTGATGTTCATCGCCACCTCGGTGCGGAGCGCGCCCTCGACCTTGTAGTCCCGCTCGATCACCTGGCGCAGCCGCGCGACCTCCGCGTCGCGCAGGTCGCGCACGCGCGCGTCGGGACTGACCCCCGTCTCCGCGAGAATCTTTCTCGAGTTCGCAGGGCCGATGCCGTAAATGTACGGAAGGGCGTACTGGATTTTCTTGTCGCGCGGCAGATCCACCCCGGCAATGCGCGCCATCCCCTAGCCCTGCCGCTGCTTGTGCTTGGGGCTGCGCTTGCAGATGACGCGGATGACCCCCCGCCGCTTGATCACCTTGCAGTGCTCGCAGATCGGTCTGACGCTGGTCCGAACCTTCACGACGGCCGCTCCTGGAAAAAATCCAATTAAGTCTTGAATTGTAGACGAGCCCGTAAGTTCGCGCAAGGGGCGGGATTACGGTGCACTCCGTAGCTCGGTGAGGATCCACGCCGCGCCGACTTTTTGGAAGCCGAGGAAGATCGTTTCCCGCCGCACGTCCGCCGTGCCCGCGACCACGTAGCGCCGTTCCAGCTCCGCGTACCCGCGGCCGGGCTCCACTTCCCGCACCGCGCTCACGGTGAGCGAACGCTCGACGGCGGCGCGCAGATGGCGCCGCAGCAGCTCCACCGCCTGCGACCGCTCCACGGGGGCGGACGGATCGGCGCCGGGGATCTGGAACACGACGCCAGCACTTTGGCCGACAATGGCTTGCGCGTCGTGGCCGAGCCATGCCTGACGCGTGCGCTCGGCTGCCTCGGCGAGCGAGCCCTGCGCCGCGGCCCCCGTCCCCGCCCCGCCGGCGAGGGCGAGGCCCGCAAGCAGCGCGACCTTCCCGAGCCATCGTGTCATACGCTCTCCACCATGCGCTGGTACACCCCAGCCGGGTCCGCGGCCCGCGTGATGGGCCGGCCCACCACGAGATGGGTGGCGCCGCGCCGCACCGCGTCGACCGCTGAGATGGTGCGCGCCTGATCCTCCGCCGCGTCACCCGGCGCCCGGATCCCCGGCACGACGATGAGCGGTCCGGGCCCGAGCGTCTCGCGCAGCAGCCCGAGCTCGTGCCCCGAGGCCACGACGCCCGCGAGCCCGGCGTCGAGCGCGAGGCGCGCGAGCCGCTCGGCCTCGAAGCCGAGATCGGGGACGCCGCGTCCCACGACGCGCTCGAAGTCGCCAGCGTCATGCGAGGTGAGTACGGTCACCCCGAGCAGCGCCACGTCGCCCGCCGCCGCTCGGGCTGCGGCGAGCATCGCCGGCCCGCCCAGCGTGTGTACCGTGGCCATGCCGACGCCCAGCTCGCGTGCCGCCTCCACCGCGCCGGCGACGACGCTCGGAATGTCGTGCCACTTGAGATCGAGGAACACGCGCACGCCGCGCGCCGCGAGCTCGCGCACCAAAGCCGGCCCCCCCCCTTCTCGCACGTACAGCACGGGGCCGATCTTGACCCAGCGCAGGCCGGGAAGCCGGGCTGCGAGGGCGAGCGCCTCGCGGCCGCTCGCGAGGTCGAGCGCCACGACGAGCTCAGCCACGCGCGAGCTCCCGCGCGACGCGCTCCGGCACTCGCGGGTCTGCGAGCGCCGCCGTGCCGATCGCGACCAGCGTCGCCCCGGCGGCGAGGTACTCCCGCACGTCTCGCGCCGTCCGGATGCCGCCCACGCCGATCACCGGCATGCCCACCCGCGCGGTCACGCGGCGCGTCGCCAGCACCCCGAGGGGCAGCAGCGCGGGGCCGCTCACGCCACCCGAGCCGTTGCCGAGACGGTGGTCGAGCGCGCCCGGAATCGTGTTGACCAGCGTGACGGCGTCGGCCCCTTCGTCGCGCGCCACCTGCGCCAGCGCGGTGAGATCGGGGACGACGGGCGAGAGCTTCACCGTGATGGGCTTCGTGGTCGCGCCGCGGCAGCGGCGCACCAGCTCGCGTACGCCCTCCGGCGTCGCGCCGAACTCGAGGCCGCCGGCGCTCGTGTTCGGGCAAGACGCGTTGAGCTCGAATGCGGTGATCACCGCCAGGTCGGCAAGATCCCGGATCACCGCGACGTAGTCGTCCACCGTGGCGCCGGCGACATTCACGATCACGCGGGCCCGCCGCAGGTGCGTGGCGAGCCAGGGCAGTTCGTGGTCGCGCACCGTGGCGAGCCCGGGGTTCGCCAGGCCGACGGCGTTGAGCATGCCGCCCGGAAACTCGGCGACGCGCGGCGCGGCGTGGCCGCGGCGCGGTTCGGGGGTCACGGCCTTGGTGACGATGCCGCCCAGTGCATCGAGATCGATCACGTCCCGCACCTCCCGGCCGAAGCCGGCGGTGCCGGAGGCGAGGAGAACGGGATTCTGGAAGGTGACGCCGAACAGCTCGGAGGCGCGCGGGGTGGAGCGGGGGGCCGTCACGTGGAGTCCGGCGGCACGACCGGACGCTGGCCGCGCGGAGGTGGAGCGGAGGGCGGGCGCCGTGGGCGCGGCCGCTCTTCGGGCCCGGGCTCCGCCCGCGGGGCGGCCGGCGCGAGCGTGGCCGGCGCGGCGGGGGAAGGGGGGGGGCCATCGAGCAACGGACCGCGCGGACCGGTCACCGGGGGCGGGACGCGCGAAGCGAGCAGCACCGTGGGTCGCGCCACTGTGAGCCCGAGCGCCCGAGCGAGCGAGTCTTCCGCCGCGGCGAACGCTGGACTCGGCTCCCCGCGCAGCGCCAAGGTGTAAGGCGAGCCGGCGTACGCCGAGTCGAGCACGGCGCGGATCGAATCGCGCCGCTCCGGCCACAGGGCGGCCGCGGCGACCAGCGCTTTGGGGGCAAACAGGGCGCGGGGCCGCTCGCTCGCGAAACGCAGGAACAGGCGCGCGGCGAGGCGCGGTGCGCCCAGGGAGTCCCGCACCGCCTCGGCGAGCTGGAAGCGACCGGTCTCCGGCAGGTCGTCCCATTGGCGCACTCGCTGGACCTGGGCTGCCAGGGTACGGCCATCGCTCGCGGCGGTGCCGGCGGCGCTGCGCTGCAGCAGGCGTTCCAGCTGATCGCTCACGGCAACGAGATCCCCCGCGCTCTCGGCCTGGACGACGCGCACGCGAATCGCGCGCACGCGCGCGAGTTGTCCCTCACTCGAGTCGGGGACCAGGGCGGCGACCTGGGCGTAGCGCGCCGCGGCGTCCGCCGTCCGGCCCGCCGCGAGCAGGGCATCGCCGTCCGCGAGGAGGAGTCGCGCCCTCCCCCCCCGCGGGGGGTTACGCCGGGCGAGCATGCGGTCGAGCGTCGCGCTCGCGGTGTCGGCGCCGGCCGCGCGCCGCACGTCGTCGAGCATGGCCGCCCATGCCTCGCCCTGGAAGGAGCCCCGAGCCACCGTATCGGCGAAGGACAGGGCGCCGCTCACCCGGCCGGCCGCGAGCAGGGCGCGGACCCGCGCCGGGCCCGCGGCGGGTGCGTCGGAGCGGCGAAACCAGCCGGCGGCGCCATCCGCGTCGCCGAGCTGCGCGGCCGCCCGGCCGGCGAGCAGCGCGGCCTGCGAGCGCCGTCCTCCGTCTCGCGACTCGGTCACCCCCGCGACCGCGCGGCTCGCCCCCACCGGATCGTTGGCCTCGAGGGCGCATTGCGCCGTCGCGAGCCGCGCGCGCTCCCGCAGCGCCGCGTCCCGCACGCTGTCCACGGCCCGCGCCAGCGGCGCCGCCGCCTGGGCGCAGGCGCCGCTCCGAGCCAGCGCCTCGCCCTCGAGCACCAGCGCGGCGTCGGCCCAGCGGCTCGTCGGGTGTCGCGCCACGACCGACTCGGCCTTCACCGCGGCCTGGGCCCAGTAACTCTGCGCCTCCGCCACCCGATTCTGCCCCTCGAGCTTGCGGGCCTGGCTCGCCAGGTGCTCCGCGTTCCACATGCCGTTGTAGTACGCACACGCGGCGACGCCCCCCGCCCAGCACGCGAGCACGACGACCGCGGTGCGGGTCACGGCGTCCCCCGCTCCCCCGCGGGCGCCGACGCCGCGCGCTTGCGCTCGAACTCCTGGAGGTACTTCGTAATCCCTTCCGCCACGGCGGAGGCGATCTTATGCTCGCCCAGGCTCGAGGCCAGGAACGCGCCGTCGGTGGGATTGGTCGCGAAGCCCGTCTCGACGAGGATCGCCGGTCGGCGCGCGGTCGTGAGCACCATGAAGGCGGCCTGCTGCACGCCGTGGTCTCCGCCGATTCGCGCAGGTACTCGTTGAGCTGAAGATCCTTGAGGATGAAATCGATCGGACCCTTGACCCCGGCCGCCGGAGCCGACTCGAACCGGATCGCGTCGTTTTCCATGTTGGCCACGCGCTGCTGATCCTCGGTCTTCGCATCCGACAAGAAGTAGGTCTCCACCCCGCTGGTTCGGGTCGCGCGGCGGCCGGGCGGCATCGCGTTTACGTGAATGCTGACGAACAGGTCGCAGTCGGCCAGGCAGAAGCCGCCCCGGTCCGCGAGGTCGATCAGCGTGTCGGTCGAGCGGGTAAGTGACGCCGCGATGCCCCGTCGCACGAGCTCGGCGCGCAACAACCGCGCGATCGCCAGCGTGATGTCCTTCTCCACGAGCCCGTTCGGAAAGTAGCGCCCGGGGTTGCCGGGGTCGGCGCCGCCGTGGCCGGGGTCGATGACCACGGTGTGGCGGAAGCGGAGGCCGCTGATCGGGTTCGGTGTCGTGGCGGCGGTCGGTGCGACGGGCGGTGGGCTCGCGGCCACCGGCCCGGCGACCGGCAGCTCCTCCAGCCGCGCGGCGCCCGCGTCCCAGCGGTAGCGCGGTCCCAGGGCGCGCGGCACGCAGTCCGCGAGCCAGCTGAGCGGCAGGAACACGGTGTCACGCGCCGTATAGGGCTCGCCCACCAGGCCGTACACCGTCCCCCCCGCGCGCACGAAGGGCGCGCCGAGCTGGAACACGAACGCCGCGCCGCCGACCGTCACCGCCACGCGTGAGCCCTCGATGGCCACGGTCAGGCCGAGCGGCTGCGCCAGCAGCGGCACCGCGACCGCCGCGCCGCCCCGCTCGAGCGTGATGGGCACGCTCGTCTGGCCCCGCGGGGTCGCGATCACGACCGCCCCCGGGAGCCCCGGCACCGCGAGCAGGCACCAGAGCAGCGGCGCGATCATGCCGGCTTCCTCCGTACCCCTCGCGCGAGCTCACGCTCGGCCACGCGTCGCTTCAGATCTTCGCGCTTGTCGTGCAGCTTCTTGGCTTTGGCGAGCGCGATCACCACCTTGGCGATCCCGTCCTTGAAGTACAGCTCGAGCGGCACCAGCGTCAGTCCCTTGCGGCTCGTGCCGCCGATCAGCTTGCGGATCTCGTGCGCGTGGAGCAGCAGCTTGCGGGAGCGGGCGGGCGGCGGATTGTTGTAGCTGCCTGGAAGGTACGCGGCGATGGTCAGGCCCTCGAGCCACACCTCACCGTTGCGCACATGCGCGTACGCTTCGCCGAGACTCGCCTTGCCGCCCCGCAGCGACTTGACCTCCGAGCCCGTAAGTACGAGCCCGGCCTCCCACGTTTCCAGGAGATGGTAGTCGTGACGCGCCCGCGGGTTGCGCGCGATTGTGACTTTGTCCACCGGGCAAGGCCAAGATAGAAACCGCGTTGGGAGCGGTCAAGCCAAGAGTTGACTTGAAGTTATACCGCGGCCTATATTCGCCGTTCCAACGGGCCGAAGTGGTGGAATTGGTAGACGCGCTGCGTTCAGGGCGCAGTGGGCGCAAGCCCGTGGGGGTTCGAGTCCCCCCTTCGGCATGGCGGCAGGCGGCTAGCCGGTTAGGCGGATAGAAAAGGCGGCGAATAAATCGCCGCCTTGCGCATTCTATCCGTCTATCCGCCTATCCGCCTAGTATCTCGGCATCTCCCGCTCCACGTTCACCGCCCACGCGTCGATCCCGCCGCGCAGGCTGCGCACCTTCGCGAACCCCGCGGCCTTGAGGATCTCGAGCGCCTTGAGCGAGCGGGCGCCGTGGTGGCAGTACGTGACGACGTCGGCGTGGTCGTCGAGCTTCCCCGGAAAGCGCTGCTCGAGATCGTCGAGCACCTCCCCCACCGTCCGGCCGCCGTTGGCCTCGACCAGGGCCCGACCGCCCACGTACTTCCGCAAGATCGTGGGAACCTTGACCTTCACGGTCATGGCGTCACGCCTCCACCGTGGTCTTCATGCCGTGCTCGGCCTCCGGCGGTGTCTCACCGGATCGCAATCCGCAAAACGCGTCGTAGTCGATCAGCTCGGTGACCGTCGGGTTGCGGCCGCACACCGGGCAATCTGGGTCTTTCTCGAGCTTCAGCTCGCGGAATTGGAGCTTGAGCGCGTCGAACAGCAGCAGCCGGCCGATCAGCGGCTCGCCGGCGCCGACGATCAGCTTGATCGTCTCCATCGCCTGGATCGAGCCGATGATTCCCGGCAGCACGCCCAGCACGCCGCCCTCCGCGCACGACGGCACCAGTCCGGCCGGCGGCGGCTCGGCATAGAGGCAGCGGTAGCAGGGACCTTCCTTGGCGTAGAACACCGACGCCTGGCCTTCGAACCGGAAGATCGAGCCGTACACGTTCGGCTTGCCCAGCAGCACGCACGCGTCGTTGACCAGGTAGCGCGTCGGGAAGTTGTCGGTCCCGTCCGCCACCACGTCGAATTCCCGGATGATGTCGAGCGCGTTCTCCGACGTGAGTCGCGTTTCGAACGTCTCCACCTGCACGTTGGGGTTCAGGTCCTGGATGCGCGCCCGCGCCGACTCGAGCTTGGGCGTCCCCACCGCGGACGTGCCGTGGAGGATCTGCCGCTGCAGGTTGGTCTTGTCGACGACGTCGAAGTCCACGAGCCCGAGCGTGCCCACGCCCGCCGCGGCGAGGTACAGCGCCGCGGGCGAGCCGAGCCCGCCCGCGCCGACGAGCAGGACGCGGGCGGCCTTGAGCTTTTTCTGCCCCTCGACGCCTACGTCGGGCAGGATCAGGTGCCGCGAATAGCGCAGGATCTCTTCGTGCGACAGCTTGGGCCGCTGGTCCGCCACCGCCCCCCCCGTCCCTCCCGCGATGCTCGGGATGATGGACACCGTGTCGCCGGGGCTCACCCGGGTCTCCTGGTGCTCGAGCCGCCGGATGTCCCGGTCATTCACGTAGACGTTTACAAAGCTGCGCAGCCGGCCGTCCGCTGCAAAGAGGTGCTGCTTCAGGGCGGTGTGCTCGCCGGCCAGGCGCTCCAGCAACTCCCCGACGCTTGCGCCCTCGAGCTCGAGCGTGTCGCGCCCATCTACATAGGGGCGCAGCGGCGTGGGGATCAAGATTTTCACTGCCATACGGCCTTCCGTTCCTCGATCGTGATGGCTTCTTCGTCGAACGCCCCGCGGTCGTCCGCGAGGACCCAGCTCTTCAGCTCGCCGGCGCGCCCCTGCGCCACCGCCACGATGGCGTACGAGAGCCACGGCCAGGCGTGCTCCCGGTCGAACGCCGACGGCGCGGGCGGGTGATCAGGATGGGAGTGGTACACGCCGATTACCTCAAGGCCGTCGCGGTCGAGCCTCTCCTGCGCGCGCCGGAACGACTCCGGGTCGATCAGGTAGCGGTTGCGCGCCGAGTCGGTACGCCCGTTCGCGAGCGGCACGAGCTGCACGGCGATCTTGCGATCGCCCTCGATCGCGCCCCCGATAAGACCGCAGGCCTCGGCCGGATAGTCCGCCTCGCCGTGCCGGCCGATCGCGGCCGCATGCCGGGGATCGAGCACGAGGGTCATCGACGCTGCTCGCTCAGGTAGCGCGTCCCGGAGTCGGGAGCGATGACGACGACGACTGCATCGGACGGTCGGACCGTCGGACGGTCGGACAGTAACCGCGCCGCCGCGACGACCGCCGCACCAGCGGACCAACCGAGCAACAGCCCCGCGTCTTGCGCCAGCCGCCGTACCACGTCTTCGGCCTCCTCGGTCGTCACGAACTCCGTGCGATCGGGGACCCCGGGATCGTAGATCCGCGGCACGATGGCGGTGGCGAGGTGCTTCAGTCCCTCCAGCCCGTGGAACGGGCCGTCGGGCTGCACCGCGACCAGCTCGATCCGCGGATTCAGCTCTTTCAAGCGCCGGCCCGTGCCCATCATCGTCCCGGTGGTGCCGAGCCCGGCCACGAAGTGGGTGATCCGGCCGGCGGTCTGGCGCCAGATCTCCTCCGCCGTCGTGACGTAGTGAGCCCGCGGATTCGCGGGATGGCCGTACTGGTCCGCGTACCAGTAGCGCTCTGGTTGGCGCGCGGCGAGCTCGCGCGCCTCCCGGATCGCGCCGTCCGCGCCGTCGAGCGGATCGGTGAACACGACCTCGGCGCCGTACCGCTCGAGCAGCACCTTGCGCTCGACGCTCGCGTTCGCGGGCACGCACACCGTGACCCCGACTCCCGCCGCGGCGCCGAGCATCGCGTACGCGATGGCGGTGTTGCCGCTCGACGCGTCGAGCAGCCGCTTCCCGGGCAACTCGCCGCGGGCGATCCCGTCCCGCAGAATGAACAGCGCTGCACGATCCTTGACTGATCCGCCCGGGTTAAGCCACTCGGCCTTGAGATACAGCGACGGAAGGTCGGAAGGAGGGAAGGACGGAAGGGGAATCAGCGGCGTATTGCCGACTAGCCCCCACAGCATCGGCTCCGCAAGGGCTCTGGTTTCCGTCCTTCCGTCCTTCCGTCTTTCCGTCGCCGTCTTCATTCCGCTCCCTTCACGATCGGCGCCCCGACCAGGTTGCCCCACTCGGTCCACGAGCCATCGTAATTGCGCACCTTCTTCACGCCCAGCAGATACTTGAGCGCGAACCAGGTGTGGCTGGACCGCTCGCCGATGCGGCAGTAGGCGATGACCTCGTCCTTCCCGTCGATCACCTTCGCGCCCTTGTAGAGCTGCAGCAGCTCCTCGTGCGGCTTGAAGGTCCCGTCCGGCGCGACGGCCTGGGCCCACGGGATGTTCTTCGCGCCGGGAATGTGGCCGGCCCGCTGCGCCGTCTCCGTCATCCCCGGCGGCGCGATGATCTCCCCCACGAACTCCGGCTTCGAGCGCACGTCCACCAGCGTGATCTTCTTCGCCTTGAGCGCCTTCTCAACATCCGGGCGCTTGGCGCGGATCGCGGCATTCACCTTCTTCGGTACCGGGTAATTGCTGGGACGCACGGTGGGGCGGTCCGTCACCAGCGGTCGCCCGTCCGCCACCCACTTCGCGCGGCCGCCGTTCATCAGCTTCGCGCCCGCGTGTCCATACAGCTGCAGCAGCCAGAACGCGAAGGCCGCGAACCAGTTGTTGTTGTCGCCGTACAGGATCACCGTGGTCTGCGGCGTCACGCCGGCAGCGGAGAGCAGCTTGGCGAACGCCTGCTTGTCCGGGATGTCGCGGCGCACCGGGTCGTTGAGCTGCGACTGCCAGTTCCAGCCCACCGCTCCGGCGATGTGCCCGGAGTCGTAGGCGGTCGTGTCCACGTCCACTTCGATCAGCCGAATGCCGGGATCGGAGAGGTGCCCTGCCACCCATTCGGTGGAGACGAGCACCTCGGGATGCGCATACGCCACGGCTTCCTCCAATCGGGTTAAACCCGACAACGCGACTCGGGTTTCAGTTCAAAAAAAACAATCGGGATGGCGGGACTAGTTCCCGGCCATGACCCCGGCGATGTGGTACAGCTCCGGCTCGTCGTGCGTCAGGTCCGCGAGCGAGACGCTGGCCAGCAGCTCGTTGATCCGCTGCTCCAGCATCCGCCAGACCGGCCGGATGCTGCACGACGCGTCCGGACTACATCGCTGGGGATCGACCGGGTGGAGATCGCAGTTGACTTCGAAGGTGACGTGCTCCGAGGCCTCGATCACGTCCTTCACGCTGATGTCTTGAGGTGGACGCGCGAGGTGATACCCGCCTTTGGCTCCGCGCACCGAGTCCACGAGCCCGGCCCGCCGCAGCCGCAGCAGGATCTGCTCGACGTAATCGTGCGGAAGCTTTTCCTGCTCCGCGAGCTCGCGCGCCGCGACCGGGCCTCCCCGCCCCGCCGGCCCCTGCCCCGCGCGCTTCGCGAGGTTCACGGACACGATCAGCCCGTACTCGGCCCAGGTGGTGACGCGCATGGAAGCAATATGCGAGCTTGGATAATGGGATTCAATGGGCGGCAGAGACGGCAGGGGCGGCAGCGCAGGTCCGTGCCGCCCTTACCGCCCTATTCTCGGGCTCACGCTCACCCCCACCTGCACCCCGAACACGTTCTCCCCATTGCTCCGCTGGAGCCACAAGAGCCGGGAGTTCAGGTTCCACATCACCCGTCCCCCGAAGAGGTCCACGCCGATGCCCCCGTGAGCGCCCTGGGCAAGGCCGCGGTCTGGGCCCTCCGAGTAGACCCCCGCGAGCAGGAGGCCTAGCTCCCCGTACAGTCGCCCCCAGGCTGGGCGCGCCGACGCTTCGTAACCGGGCGCGAACAAGACGGCGCTCTCGTCGCAACCCGACAGTGGGCAGGAGCCGGTGATCCGGAGGGGCGCATAGTCGATCTGGAGCCCCACGCTGCCCGTCTTCTTGGTATCGCGTCGGAAGCGCACCCCGACGAACGGGGCACGCCCGCGGAGCGAGCCGGCAATCGGGATCATGAAGCTCGCCGCCGGACCCAGGGTGCCATCGAGAAACTCGCCTGTGTGGGGGCTGCCGAACGCGAGCGAGACGTTGGCGCGTGCTTCGAGCCCCTGAATGGCACTGTTCGGCACCTGCAGGAAGCGGCCTTCGACGAGCGCGGCGACGTCCGACCCCGCATTTACCCGCACACCGAGCCCGAAGCCGATCGCCAACTGGCTGGTGGGCTGGGCACTGCCACACAGGCCCAGCAGGCCCTGATCGGCGTCAGTGACGCGGGCGAGGCCGAGCTCGCCCGACGCGAACGGCGCCACGCCGCGCGTGCCCACCGGGTAGTAGTACGAGTCCAGTGCATAGAGCGTGAGGGACCGCTCGCAGCTGTTGAGCGCCAGGTCGCCGTAGCGGGCGACGGTCAGGCCCGTCTCGCCGTCGTCGCCCGTGATCAATGCGATCGATCCCCCCCACGCGGTGAAGCCGTGGCCGGTCCCGCTCGCGTCCTCGAGCGAGAGAGACGACAGCATCGGGCCGAGCCGGAAGCGTCGCTGCGCGTGCACGGATGAAACACTCGCGAGGGCGAGCGCCCCGACGACGAAGCATGTCATTCGCATGTACGATGGGTACAACGAGGCAGAGGCTCGAGGCCGTGACTGGAATCACGGCCTCGCACCCCGCTGGATCACTTCACGAGCAGTCCGACCAGCAATCCGGCGACGTTCATCCGGACGAGCCACGACCAGAACGTCGCATTGTTGAGCCTCCGCACCTTGTCGTACCAGATGCTGCCGCCGATGGTGGACAGCGCGATGGTCGGCAGCCACAGGATCGTGGCGAACTCCATGCCGGCGAGCGGGCCGCCGCCCTGCACCCACAGCCCGCCCTTCAGCCGTCCATAGAACCAGGCGAGCAACACGCCGAACAGCAGCGCCAGCACGGCGGACTTGGGGAGGTTCGCCGCCATCATTTTCTTCCCTTCCTCGGGCGAGGGCGGGAACGTGCCGAACGCTTCCATCCCCTTCGTAAACACCTTCCCCCACATGACGTAGTCAGCGAAGAACGCGCCGACGCCTCCGATGAGTCCCGCGACGACCCAGCTCATGAGTGCTCCTCCCGTGTGCGGTTCACTTGCGACGTCCCGGAACGCCCAGTTCGGTCATGGCGAGCAGATCGAGCACCTCCGCGAGATCCTTCCCCTTGAGCACCCCCTTTTCCATCACCAGCTGCCGCACCGTGACGTGCTTCGCCACCGCCTCTTTCGCGAGCTTCGCGGCCTCGTCATAACCGATCTTCGGGGCGAGCGCGGTGACGAGTGCGGGGCTCTGCTCGAGCCGGGCTGGACCGGCGGCAGGACGATCTCGGCCAGCCCGGTGCGCGGCCCCGAGGCGAGCAGCCGGATGTCGCTCGCGATCTTCCCCAGGTCCACGGCGTAGGTGCGCAGCGCCCCGGAGAACGCCGCCGCGTCTCCCAGCGACTGCATCAGCTGAACGCGGTCCTTGCCCTCCCGCAGCTCCAGCCGGGTGATGACGCGCAGGTGCTTCACCATCAGGCCCGGGTAGGCGGGCTCCGCGTTCAACCCCGTCCCCACGGCGGTCCCGCCGATCCCCAGATCGCGGAGCGCGTCCGCCGCCTGGGCGATGCGATCACGGTTGCGCTCGACGGAGTGGCCGTAGGCGGTGAATTCCTGGCCGAGTCGGATCGGCGTGGCGTCCTGCAGGTGGGTCCGGCCCGCCTTGAGGATCTGGTCGAACGCCTTGCCCTTCGCGAGGAAGGCGCGGGCCAGTCGGGTGAGCGCCTCGAGCAGCGCCGGCAGCTGGGCCAGCGCCGCCAGCCGGATCGCCGTCGGGATCACGTCGTTCGTGGACTGCGCCATGTTGACGTGATCGTTGGGGTGCACCGGCTGGTACTCGCCGCGCCGGCCCCCCAGCAGCTCGTTCGCCCGGTTGGCGAGCACCTCGTTCGCGTTCATGTTGTGCGAGGTGCCGGCGCCCGCCTGGTAGGGATCGACGACGAAGTGCTCGCGATGCTCCCCCGCGAGCACTTCGTCCGCCGCCCGCACGATGGCGTCGGCGCGACGGGCGTCGAGCCGCCCGGTCTCCTTGTGGGTGAGCGCGGCGGCCTTCTTGATCCAGACGACCGCGTCGATGAAGGGGGCGAGGGGGAGGAGGTGGGAGATGGGGAAGTTCTGGCGAGCCCGCTCGGTCTGAATGCCGTACAGCGCGCTCCCGGGCACCGGCAGCTCGCCCAGGGGATCGCGCTCGATGCGGGTCGCGCTCATCGGCTCCGTCCGCTCGGTCACGGCGCCGTCGGTCTCGAACCAGGAATCGCCCATGACGGACGAATTCTAAGTGCGGAATGCGGAGTGCGGAATGCGGACTGGGCGGCAGAGGCGGCAGGGGCGGCAAAGGCGGCAACGAGATCCCGTGCCGTGATTGCCGTCCTTGCCGTCCTTGCCGCCCTTGCCGCCCTCACTTGGTCGGCTCCACCCTCAGACTATCGTTGAATCGATTGAAGTACTCGGTCATCCCAATGACGAGGGTGATTTCGACGATCTGTCCCTCATCCCAAGATCCCCGCAGTCGCCCGTACAGCGCATCGGTCACCTCGTGGCCCGACCGCTGCACGACGTCGGCAAAGTCGAGCGCCGCAAGCCAGCCGGGCTCGAGGCGGTCGAGCAGCCCCCGATCGCCCCGGTCCTGAATCGCCTCGATCAGCTCGGCGCTCGCGCCCTTCTGTCTCGCCAAGACAGTATGGGAGCCGAGTCAGTAGCGGCAGCGGTTCAAATGGGAGATCCGCACCCAGAGGAGCTCCTTCAGGAGCGGCGGCACCGTGCCCTCGTTCATGACGGCGCGGAAGTGCGCGATCATGGTCCGCAGGTGCGCGGGGCGGAGCGCGACCGTGCGGAACATGTTGGGGATGTTGCCGCGCTCCTGCAGATAGGTCTCGAAGATCGGCCGCACGTCGGGCGCGGCCTCGTCCGGCGTCAGCGGTCTGATTCGCGGCTCGGTCATGTCTTCTCCCCCGTTCGCTTCCCCCAGCCGATCTTGAACAATTGCACCGCCGCCGGCAGCCCGAGCTCGCGCACCAGGGCGTAGACGCCGAGTCCGGTGAGCAGCACGGCCGTGTAGAAGCGCCACAGCAGGAGCATCGTCACCTGGTGCGACCCGAAGTCGCCGGCGAAGCCGTTCAGGAACGCGACCTCGAGTCCCCCGCCGCCGGACGGCAGCGGGACGACGAGGGGCGCGTGGATGAGGGCCAGCGCGCCGAAGAACATCTGGGCGAATGGCGGGTGACCCTTCATCTCCCAGGCGAGTGCCGGCAGGATGAGCGCGCGCGCCGTGACGCTGACGACGGTGAGCAGCGCGCCCGCCCCCAGCACCCACCAGGGAGCCCGGCGCACGTGCGCCCACGCGACGCGCCACTGGCGCCGCACGCGGTGGCGGATCATGCCGGAAAGCGCCAGCCGTTGCAGCAAGTAAATCGTGAGCAGCACTACGAGCGCGATGATCTCGATCGTGACGAGCTCGCCGGCGCGATGGCGGCGCAGCCAGGTGTGCGCGGCGTCGCGCCAGTCCGGTACATAGTAGGCGAACAACGCAGCCCCGACGATCAGGAACACCGGCCACTCGGCCGCGACCTCGACGCCGATCGCGACCAGTCCGGTGACGGGCCGCACGCGGGCTTCATTGAGGCCGAGGAACCGCGCGGGTTCGCCGCCCAGCCGGTTGGGCGTGACTTGCGAGGCGGCCTCGCCGTACAGGTTCAGGCGAAACGCGTGCCTGAACGACACCCGGCCACCGGCCGTCCACACGGCGAGCTGGATGCGCCACGCGCGCACTACGCAGTCGACGGCGAGCAGCGCCAGGGAGAGGAGGTGGCCCACAGTACGGGGGGGGGACGGGGGACGGGGGGGCGGTGGTGGCTCAGTCGGAGCAGTCGCCCAACGGGTAGAGGAACCCGCAGTTGGGACAGGGATTCTTGCAGCCCTCGGGCTTCGCCCGGACCTCGGCGCCGCACCGCAGGCAGGAGGGACGAGAGGGCCGCCGCTCAGGCGAGACGGTAGGCGCCGGTGAGAAAGGGGTTGGTGCGGCGCTCTCGTCCAACGGTCGTCTCCGGTCCATGGCCGGAGTACACGATGGTCGAATCGGGCAGCGTAAGCAACTCGCGCTCGATGCTCGCGATCAGCGTCCCGAAATCGCCGCCGGGAAGGTCGGTCCGGCCGATGGAGCCCTGAAACAGGACGTCGCCCGCGAACGCCGCGCCCTCCCCCTCGAACACCACACTGCCGGGAGAATGGCCGGGCGCGTGCCGCACGCGAAACTCGAGCTCGCCCACACGCAGCAGCTCGCCGGCAGCGAGCGCCCGGTCCGGCTCGGGCAGCGCCACGGCTCGCAATCCGAATGCCGCGGCCTGCTCGGGGACGTGGTCGTAGAGGAGCCGGTCCGCCGGGTGGAGCCACACGGGCGCGCCCGTCTCGGCCTTGAGGCGCGGCACGCCGAGCACATGGTCGACGTGCGCATGCGTGAGCCAGATGCCGACGGGTTTCGCGCCGGTGGCGGCGAGCTTGTGGACGATGAGGCCGGCTTCTTCACCCGGGTCGATCACCACACACGCCCCGCTTGGCTCGTCGATGACGAGATAGCAGTTCTCGGCGAACAGCCCGTTCGGGATCGTGACGACTCTCACGACGCGACGCCCGCCTTCTCTTTTTCGCGCGTCGCGGCCAGGTATTTCTCCACGGCGATCGCCGCCGTGGTCGCGTCGCCGACGGCGGTGGTGATCTGGCGGGTGAGCTGGCTACGCACGTCCCCCGCCGCGAACAGCCCGGGCATCGAGGTCATCATCCGCTCGTCGGTCACGAGATACCCGCCGGCGTCGTGCTTCACGTGCCCCTCGACGAGCCCCGTGTTGGGCTTGAAGCCGATGAAGATGAACACGCCCCCGATCTGGAGCGTCGAGCGCTCGCCCGTCACGGTGTCCTCGAGCACCAGGTGATCGGTGCCCCGCTCGGTGCCTTTGATCTCCAGCACCTGCTTGTTCCAGACCACTTCGATCTTCGGATTCGCGAAGGCACGCTCCTGGAGGATTCTGGACGCGCGGAACCGGTCCCGGCGATGGACGATGTACACCTTGCTGGCGTAGCGGGTGAGGTAGTCGGCCTCCTCGACTGCGGCGTCGCCCCCGCCCACCACGGCGAGCACCTCGCCCTTGAAGAACGCGCCGTCGCATACCGCGCAATACGACACGCCCTTCCCCGCGTGCTCCTTCTCGCCCGGCACGCCCAGCTTCACGGGCGTCCCGCCGGCCGTGAGGATCACCGCGGGCGCGCGATATAGCCGTCCCCGCGCGGTGGCCACCTCGAACCAGCCGTCGTCCGCCTTGCGGATTCGCTCAACCGTGTCGGTCGCGAGTTCGGCGCCGAATTTCTTCGCGTGTTCGGTCATCTTCTGGGCGAGCTCCCACCCCTTGATGCTCTCGAACCCGATGTAATCCTCGATCAGGTCCGTGTTGAGCAGCTCGCCCCCGGGCGCGCCGCGCTCGATCGTGAGCGCCCGGAGCATGCCGCGGCCCGCGTACATCGCGGCGCACAGTCCGGCCGGCCCTGCGCCCACGATGATCACGTCGTATCCGTTAGTCACCGTGTCCGTCATCGGTCTTCCGTTCTCCATCACCCGTGCGGAACTCGAGCCGCGGTGGATTGGCGTGCGACGCGAGCGCCCGCGCGAGCTGCTCCTGGAATCGTACCGTCTCGAACTCGACATCCGGCCGCTGGGAGCCGGCCAGCTTCGCGAGCGCCGACCGTCCGACGACCTTGACGCCATGTCGGTTGCCGCGGCGTTGGTGCAGCAACGCCGCAGCGGCCTGGATCAGCCCCTGCCACACCTCGGCCGCGCCGGCGTCGCCGTCCCTAATAATAGAACGCCAGACGGTTTCCAGCGCTTCGTGAGCGAGCCAGTACTCGCCCGAGTTGAACAGGTCGCGGGCACGCGTCAGGATCGCTTGACGCTCTTGAGGCGTCATCCGTCGTCCGTCATCCGTTTTCCGCCACACCCCCGGACGACGGATGACGGATGACGGACAACGGCCCCAGTCTCAGCAGATTCACCGCCCCGTGGCAGCTCGAGATCGTCCCCACCAGCACCGCCGCCGCCGCGCCGCTCGCCCCCGCGGCCTGCACGATCTCGTCACCCTCGAGCACCGCATCGACGGCGAACGTGCCGACGCCGAACACGTGGTGGCGGCACACGAACAGCGCCGGGCCGTGTACGGGCTCGCCCGCCGCGCGCAGCCGCTCCGCGAGCCCGCGCACCGCGTCGCCCATCTCCCAGGTGCGCGCACTGCCGATCGCCGGGCAGATGGCGGGTTCGACGCAGTGCGTCGGGCAGAGCCAGTCCGCAAAGGAGACGTAGCGGGCGTGGTCGGGCGGGGGGGCGCTGCGGTCGTACGGCGTGCCAAGAGATCCAGGGACGGGTGCCACGGCGACCGCGCGCTCGGGCCAGCGCTGGCGCGCCCGCGCCAGGACCCATTGAAACATGAGGTGCGGCATCAGCGGCGAGGGGACGATGTAGTCCTGCGGCTCGCCCGGCCGCGCCCGGGCGGCGGCGCCGAGGAACGTGGCGAAGTAGACGTCCCACGGCGCGACCGCAAACGTCCGGTCGGGCGCCTCTCCGAGCTCCGCCCGCGCGCGGCAGGCGGGGTCGCGGTCCACGACGATCACCCGCCGGAATCGGGCCTTCCCCTTGTCCTGCGCCCTGGCGAGCTGACCGGCGTAGAACGTGCCGTAGCAGCCGCCCCCGACGACGACCACGTCCCGCATCACGACGACGTCGCTCACCGGATCAACCGCCCGCCGTCCACGACCAGCGTCGTGCCGGTGACGTAGTCGCCGCCCTCGAGCAGATAGCGCACGGCGCGCACGACGTCCTCGGGGCTGCCGAGCCGCTTGAGCGGCGTGGTTTGCGCGAAGTGCTCGCGGGTGGCGGCGTCCCAGGCCTCGGGGAGCAGCACGGCGCCCGGCGCCACCGCGTTGACGGTGATCTCGGGCGCGAGCGCGCGGGCCAGGCCTTTCGTCAGCATCACCACGCCCGCCTTGCTCACGCAGTGCGGCACGTACTGCGGCCACGGCTCGAACGCCGCCTCGTCGGCCATGTTCACGATGCGGCCGCGCGACGCGCGCAGATGGGGGATCGCCCCCTGCGCCACGAAGAAGTACGCCCGGAGGTTGAGATCGAACGTCGCGTCCCAGCTTTCGGGCGTGACATCCTCGACCCGTTGCTGCACCATGATCGCGGCCGAGTTGACGAGGACGTCGAGGCCGCCCAGGGCCGCGGCGGCCTGATCGGCGAGGCGGCGGGCGGCCGCGGGGTCGCGCAGGTCGGCCGTCACGAGCTCCGCCCGGCGCCCCAGCGCGCGGATCTCGCGCGCCGTTGCG
>QHTX01000082.1:30347-30604 GCA_003220975.1 Gemmatimonadota bacterium
GACGGCGACGTCACACCCGGCCTGCGCCAGCCCGCCCGCGATCGCTCGCCCCACCCGGCGGCCGGCGCCCGTCACCAACGCCCGCCGGCCCGCAAGCTCCACGCTAGACGTCCCCGGCGACGGGGAGTACCTCGCCCGTCACGGCGCGCGCCGCGTCGCTGGCGAGGTAGAGCACGGCCGCGACCAGGTCGTCGAGCTCCACCCAGCGCACCTTGGCATCCTTCATCTGGGCGACGTTGTCGGCGGTCTTTATCGTC
>QHTX01000046.1 GCA_003220975.1 Gemmatimonadota bacterium
AGGTCCGGGTGAAGATCGGCACCGAGCGCACCGCGTTCGCCGCGTGGTCGAGCCAGGTGGCGGCGAGCGTGCCGCCGGTGACGCCGGCGGCGGCGCCCGCGGCCGCGCGGAGCGCGGGGACCGAGGCGGCCCGAGTCGTGACGCCCGCGGCGAGCGGCGCGACCGTCTCGATCGACGAGTACCTGGCGACGCACGCGCGCGAGAGCGCGCAGTCACAGGCGGCGCGGATCACGGTCACGTGGGACAACGCGGACCTGCGCGAGGTCGTGGCCGGGTTCGCCGCGTTCAGCGGCCGCACCATCGTCCTCTCGAAGGATTTGCGGGGCAGCGTCAGCGCCGAGATCAAGAACCAGCCGTGGGATCTCGCGTTCCACGCCGTGCTCGAGTCGCAGGGCCTCGACGTCGTCGTCCTCGAGGGCGGCATCTACCGGGTCATCGACAAGAAAGAGCTGGCGCGCGCCGACTCGACCGTGCCCGTCGAGACGCGACTCGTGCGGATCAACTACGCCCGCGCGGCGGCGCTCGTGCCGTCGGTGCACCCAGCGGGGCAAGGTGGTCGCCGACTCGACCAGCAACGCCCTCGTGATCACCGAGATCTCGAGTCGCATCAGCCGGGTCGAGGACTTCGTGAAGGGACTCGACATCCGCACGCCGCAGGTGTCGATCCAGGCGAAGATCATCTTCGTGGACCGCACCGACGTGGAGGAGCTGGGCATCAAGTACGATCTCGGCTCGCCCACGCAATTCTTCAACCAGCTGGTCACGCGGCCCGACCCGCGGACCGCAAAGCCGGTGGACACGAACGGCGACGGCGTGCCCGACGCGCTCGTGCCGCAGTCCAACTTCAGCCCCGACCAGGTGATCGTCGATCTGGGCGGCAACTCGCTGGCAGCCATCGCCAACGCGAACCAGGCGGTCGTGAACCCGGCGCTGAACCTCATCTTCTCGACGGCGATCGGCAACTTCGATCTGACGACCTTCCTGCAGGCGCTGCAGCGGGTGGACCTGGCGGACGTCCAGGCCGAGCCCTCGATCACCACGCTCGACAACCGGCCGGCCGAGATCCTCGTCGGCGACCGGGTGCCGATCCGCGTGATCGACGTGAGCGCCGCGAGCGCGGGCGGCAGCAACGTGCCGCGCGCCACGGTGAGCTTCCAGCAGACCGGCATCAACCTGCGGGTGACGCCGCACGTGACGGCGAACCGCCAGGTCCTGATGGAAGTGCACGCCGAGCGGTCCAGCGTGAAGCCGGCGTCGGTGGACATCGGGTTCACGTTCCAGACCCAGCAGGCGGACAACCAGATCCTGGTCAACGATGGCGAAACGGCTGTAGTTGGCGGACTTACGGTGACCGAGGTCACGGTAACAAAGTCCGGAATCCCCTTTCTTGTAGATCTGCCGATTCTGGGAAAGCTGTTCGGCTTCACGTCCCAGACGGAAGAGCGGCGTGACCTGCTGATTCTCGTCACGCCGCATATCATCGACGACCTGGTGACGCCCAGCACCGGGAAGTAGCCAGGAGCGTTCATATGCGGCGCGTTCGCGGGAAGCGGCTCTTCTGGGGGCTGGGTGTGCTCGTGGCGACGGGGTGGGCGTGCGAAACCGCCCGCAATCCAGGCGGCATTCAGCGCGACCTCATTCCTCCCACCATGGTGCTGACGACGTCCGCCGATACGCAGCAGATCGCGAGCGGCCTGTCGTTCAGCGTCTCGGCAGGCGACAACCTCGGCCTGAAGGAAGTGCGGCTCACGTTCACCGGCGGCTACCTCGCCGTGACGGACACCATCTTCAACACGACCGTCACGTCGTTCGGGCGCGGCGTGACCGTGACGTTCCCGCCGACCTCGGGCGCCGGCGGGCTGATCACCATCATCGGACGCGCCACGGACGGCGCCGGCAACTTCACGGAAGACACCCTGGTGATCTTCCTCGTGAACGTGGCGGCGCTGCGCGTGGTGCTCCTCGCCCCCGTGACCGGCGCGGTGGCGTCCACCGGCCGCAACATCCCGGTCGAAGTCAGCGCCGCCCAGATCTCGGGCGTCCGCAAGGTCGGGTTCCTCGTCGTGCCGCCCACGGCGACGACCAACCCCACGACGCCGCCGAACGATTCGATCTCGTACCCGCTGCCCTACCCGGATTCGGTGGACTACGTGGACACGCTGACCGTCGTCGCCACGACGGGGACGTTCACGATCACCGGGTTCGCGGAGGACTCGAGCGGCCGGCGGGTGACGAGCAACAGCGTGACGGTGAGCGTGCTGTCCGCGGCCAACGACACGATTCCCCCATCGGTGACGGACTCGCTCGGCAAGCGCGTGGAGGTGACCGACAGCGTCACGGTGCACGCCACCGACCCGAGCGCCATCAGCTGGATCGGGATGCGGGTCCGGCTCGCCTCCGACAGCTCGCTGCTGCGGTTCGACAGCGTCGCGGTGGGCGGCAACCTGACCGACGTGGTGCGGCGCTTCAGCTTGAACCTCGCCGCGATCCTCACGTCGTACCCGACGAGCATCTTGGTGGACGGCTACGCGTGCGACGCAGCGGTCGCGCGGAACTGCGCCTTCTCCACCGTCAACGGGATCGTGCTGGGCGCCGCGAAGGCCGACTCGGCGAGCGTGGTCGCGGGGGTCACGTCCCCCCTGCCCAAGGGCGGGCACATCGTGGACGCGATCTACAACACGAACCGGCGCGAGCTCTATCTCACGAACGACGCGCTGGGCCGGGTCGAGATCTACAACCTCGTGACCAAGACGTTCGACCCGAACGGCATCGTCACGGCGGGACCCGTGCCGTGGGGCATCGCCCTCTGGCCCAGGGACACTCTGGGGAACTACGCCCCCGACACGATCGTCGTGGCGGACGCGGGCGGCACGGAGCTGTCGATCCTCAACGCCAGCACCCGCCTGCTGCTGTGGCGGCAGGCGCTGCCCAACTTCCTGATCGAGAAGTACTCGGTCGTCAACCAGAACGGCTTCATCCACCCGGTGATCACCGTGCACGACGTGTCGGACCGGCCCCAGTACCTGGGGACCGTGTGTCGGCCGGCGACCGGTGGCACCGCGTGCCGCGCCGATTCGATCTACGCCCTGTACTCGACCACGCCGACGGCGAGCAGCTCGTCGCCGTTCAACGGCAAGGCTACGCTGCGCATGGAGAGGCTCGTCAACACGACGGACACGACGCAGCTGTTCGGGCACTTGTTCTGGGAGCTCGCCGCCCTGGGCTCGAACGTCTCCGGCGACACGCTGCGGATCGAGCTGGTGCGACCGGCCATCCCGACGCCGGCTGGGCCGTATCGGAAGGTCGTGCTCACCGCGTGCGCCGTGGTCACGGTCGACATCCAGGCGTTCGGCCTGGGGGACCAGACGTTCGTCCGCAACACCGGCAACTTCACCCACGGCTTCATCGGCGAGGGCGGCAACGCGTCCACGCCGTTCGCGCGCGTGTTCAGCTATTCGGCCAAGAAGGCGCTCACGTCGACGTCCGACAGCTGCTTGATGGGTACCGTCGTCCCCGAAGCGGGCACCGACGATCGGGACTTCCCCCGGCGTGTTCGTCAGCGACTTCATCAGCAACGTCGGCGTCCACGTCGTGTCGATCGCGACGAACTTCAACGGCCTCACGAACCTGGTGCGCGCCGACAACGACTCGATCTATTACCTCGACGAGGGGCTGCGGTTGTGGGGCACGACGGCGATCGGGCACAGCACGCCCGGGATGGACATGAACTACAACCACAACTTCGAGCCGGGCGGTCCGTGCAGCCCCAACTGCGGCGGCGGCTCGGGCAGCATCAATAACCGGATGGCGTTCGCCGCGTCGCCCGA
>QHTX01000083.1:0-3242 GCA_003220975.1 Gemmatimonadota bacterium
GACGGGGGGCGCCGCTGCCCCGTCGGGGAGCAGGTTCAGGAAGTGCGTGTTGACGGGGACGCCGTCCTTAAAGACGCTCATCGAGCTCCCGATCGGGGTCGTAGCCGCGGTACGCCCCCCGCGCCCGCTGCTCGGCGAGCCAGACGTCGAACCCCGACGGGACGAGCCCGTCGGAGCGCTCCTGGCGCTGCGCCGCGCGGATCGCGAGGTCGTTGGCATACTCGTTCTTCGCGTGACCGGCGTGCCCCTCGATCCACCGCCAGGCGATTTGGTGCGCCGCGGCCGCCTGCACCAGCTTCTGCCACAGCTCCTGGTTCTCCAGGGCGCCGCCCTTGCGCTTCCACCCCCGCGCCTCCCAACCCTGCACCCACTCGGTCATCCCCTTCACGAGGTATTGTGAGTCGGACACGTACACCACCCGCGCGTGCTTCCACTGGCGGCGGATCCATTCGAGCGTCGCGATGGCGCCCGCGAGCGCCATCTTGTTGTTCGTCGTTTGCGGAGAGTACTCGTAGAAATCCCACCGCGCCACGCTGTCCCCCGCGGGCGCCTCGATCAGCGCGGCGTTGCCGCCGGGGCTCGGCTTGGTGCTGTCGTTCCCGAGGCAGCTCTCGTCGGCGTGGACCAGCACGCCGATCGGGGGGGGCGCGTCAGGGCTGGATGACGACCGGGATGTCGGTATGGCGCAGGATCTCCTCGGCGTGGGACACGACGACGGCGCTGGGGCGGCCCTGCTGGTGGGTCATGTGCGCGCCCGCGAACAGCGCGTCGCAGTGGGTCCGCTTGATCACGCGCGCCACCACCTCGCCCGGCTTTCCCGGCTCGACGTGCGTGACGAACGCGACCCGCTGCATCGAGAGCGTCGCCTCGGCGACGCCCACGACCTTGAGCCCCGCCTCGCGGTCGTCGGTGGCATGGATGAGGTGGATCGTGCCCTCCACGACGGACGCGAACTGCATCGCCAGCTCGAGGGCGCGGCGGCTGGTGTCGCGCCCGTCGAACGCGACGGCACACGACTGCATCGGCGACGGCAGCCCGCCGCACACGATCACGCAGCGCTCCGCGATGCGGATCAGCGAGGCGACCGTGGGGCCGAGCGCGCCCTGGCCCTTGGTGGTGACACCGCGGCGCCCCACCAGCACGGCGTCCGCGGACTTGGCCAGCTCGGCGAGCTCCAGGTCCGGCGGCCCCGCGCGCGCGACGGTCTCGACTTTGAGCCCCGCGGCGCGCACGCGCTCCTGCGCCCGGTCGAGCATCGCCGCCCCGTCGGCGGACCGGCCCCCCGGCTCTTCGACGTAGGCGACGATGATGCTGCTCCCGAACCGCTTCCCGAGCACCACCGCCTGCTCGAAGGCCGAATCGGCCCGCGGGCTGCCGTCGAGACCCACGAGCAGGCGCGTGAACACGGCTACGGCAGCACCGCGAAGAACTCGAGCTCGCGCAACGGGAACAGCAGCACCTCGCCCGTCATCGGCAGCCTCCCCCCGAGCGCCTCCTCGCGCTCGTTCGTATCGAGCCGCTCGGCGACCACCACGTACTCCGAGCCGCGCCGCCGCAGCGCCACGCGGCGCCGCTCGCGCACCGCGCGCTCCAGCGCATCGAGGGCGTCGGGGGTGAGGCTCGTGTACTCGGGGATCGCGTGCATGGCCCTCGCTACGTGACGGAGATCCGTCCCGCGGAGCCCGCGACCACGCGGCCGATCACCGCGGCCACCGGAGTGCCCTCGCGGCCCAGCGCCGCCACCAGCGCGTCGACCCGGGCCGGCGGCACGGCGATCAACAGCCCGCCCGATGTCTGCGCGTCGGCCAGCAGCACCCGCGCGGTTCGGTCCACGCCGGCGCCGAACGTCACCGCGGCCGTGAGGCTCGCGGCGTTCCGCTCCGTGCCCCCCGGAATGGCGCCGCGCTCCGCCAGCTCGCGCGCCCCCGCCAGCAGCGGCACGGCCGCCGCGTGGACCTCGCCGGCGGCGCCGCTCGCCTCGAGCAGGTTCCGCAGGTGCCCGAGCAGGCCGAACCCCGTCACGTCCGTCGCGGCGTGGACGCCGACCGCCAGCATCGCCCGGGCGGCACCGGCGTTGAGCGTCGTCATCGAGACCACCGCCGGGGCGAGGTCCTGCTCCGTCACCAGATCGCGCTTGAGGGCCGTGGCCAGCACGCCCGTGCCGATCGGCTTCGTGAGCACCAGCGCGTCGCCGGGCTTCGCCCCGCTGTTCTTGACGATCCGCTCGGGGCGCGCGTCGCCGATCACCACCATGCCGTACTTGGGCTCCGGGTCGTCCACCGAATGACCACCCAGCACGAAGGCACCCGCCTCGCGCGCCATGTCCGCGCCGCCGCGGATCACCTCGCCCAGCAGCTCGAACGGCAGCTTGTCACGCGGCCAGCCGACGAGGTTGAGCGCGAACAGCGGCGTCGCGGCCATCGCGTAGATGTCGGAGAGCGCGTTCGCCGCGGCGATGCGGCCGAAGTCGTAGGGATCGTCCACGATGGGCGTGAAGAAGTCCACCGTCGCCACGATCGCGCGATCAGGCGCCAGCTGGATGACGGCGGCGTCGTCGCGGGTCGAGGCGTCGACGAGGATCCGGGGATCCGTCGCGACCGGCACGTGGCGCAAGACCTGCGCCAGCTCGGCGGGGCCGAGCTTGCAGGCTCAGCCGGCGCCGTGCGAGAAGCGCGTCAACCGGATCGCGGTCATGGGTGCGGTAGACATAGGGTCTACCGAAGATACTCTATCCGAGTCTCCAGGCGAGAATGGCGCCGGCGAGGACGTAGCGCGCGACGGCCGCAACAAGTCGGCGCACGCCATGTCGGCGCAACACCAGGCCCGGCAGTGCCTGCAGCAGGCCGAGCAGCAAGAAGATCAGCCACCAGCCGCCGTGACCGAGGGAATCGAACCACAACGAAGCGAGCAGCGTCAGCACGACCGACTCCACCAGGGCGACCGCCGTCGCCGCTCGGGGAGCGACCGCCTCGACGGGGAGCCACGCTTCGAGCCCGTGGCCCGTAGCCACCAGCCACACCGCCACCGGCAGCCACGCGAGGACGAGCCGCCCGAGCGTCACCGCTTGCCGCGCCGCTCCGGAGGCACGTATCCCGGCCCGCGCAGCCCGCGTCCCGGGCGGGCCGCGGCGAGCTTGCCATGATCGAGCACCTTCTGCCCGTTCACGAATACGTACGCGAACCCCACCGACGGCCGGTGCGGCTGCTCGAACGTCGCCTGGTCGGCGACGGTGCGCAGGTCGA
>QHTX01000083.1:3282-26262 GCA_003220975.1 Gemmatimonadota bacterium
CGGTCCACCAGGCCCACCCGCTGCGCCGCGAGCGACGTCATCTTGCGCACGGCGAACTCGAGCGGGAACAGCTTCAGGTCGCGCGCATAGTGCCCCAGGATCCGCGCGAACGTGCCGTAGGCGCGGGGATGGGCCGATTGCGACCCGAACGGCCCGTCGGGCGCCACGCCGCCGAAGTCGGTGTTCACCGCCAACCACCAGGTCTTCATCGCCGTCTGAACGTCGGGCTCGCTCATCACGGAATACACCGCGTCGGTGCGGTGCCCGTTCTCCGCCAGCACGATGTCGAAGAGTGTCTCCACGGGGTCGCGGTGGCGCGCCGCGGCGATCTCGCTGATGTACTTCCCCTGCAGGTAGCGCAAGGAGTCCTGGAAGGTGCCGGTGATCAGCACGCCAGGGCCCCCACCCGCCTCATAGTAGAAGCTCTCCGCTCCCCGGGGGTTGAGCATCTCGTCGCGCAGCCGGGCGCGGGTCACGGGATCGCGCAGCCGGGCGAGCAAGGAGTCCCAGCCACCGCTCTCGGCCCAGGACGGGATCGAGGCGTCGAGCGCCGTCGCCGCGCGCGTGTACGGGTATTGGTCGGCCGTGATGTCGAGTCCCACGGCCCGGGCCGAATCGATCCTCGCGAGCACCCGGGGCATGCGACCCCAGCTCTGACGGCCCGACACCTTGAGGTGTGAGATCTCCGCCGGAATGTCGGCTTCGCGCGCGATGCGGAACACCTCGTCCAGCGCGTCGTCTCGATGCGAATGCCCTCGTTTCGCATGTGCGACGCGTAGATGCCGCCGTGCCGGCGGGCCGCCTTGGCGAGGGCGATGATCTCGTCAGTGGTGGAGTAGCTCGCCGGGGCGTACTCGAGCGCGGTCCAGAGGCCCAGCGCGCCCTGCTCCATCAGCGTGTCCACGAGCGCCGTCATGTGCGCCAGCTCGGGTCCCGTGGGCGCCCGGTTCTCCTTGCCAACCACGGCGAGCCGTACCTGGGTGGCCCCGACGAACGTGGCGATGTTCACCGTCGACCCCTGTTTCGCGAGCTGCGCGAAGTAGCCGTCCAGGTCGCGCCAGTCCTCGCGGTAGTGCCATTTCTTCATCGCGTCCGAGTCGTCGAGCACGAGCTGGTCGGTGAGCGGAGCGACCGAGCCGCCCTCGCCCGTCACCTCGGTTGTGATGCCCTGCGTGACCTTGCTCAGCACGCGGTTGTCGATCAGGACGTTGATCTCGGACTGCCCCATCATGTCGATGAACCCGGGCGCCGCGGCGAGCCCACTCACGTCCACCGTCTCCCGCGCCGCGGCGCCGTTCAGGAACCCGACGCCCGCGATGCGGTCGCCCGTGATCGCGACGTCGCCCTGGTAGCGGGGATTACCGCTCCCATCGATGATCCAGCCACCGCGGAGGATCACATCGACGACACCCTTCCCCCTTCCCTCTTCCCGCTTCCCGCATGCCAACAGCGCGATCAGCGCGACGAGCGCCAGCCTCAATGTGCCCACGTTCTCCTCAAGGAATCGGGTGGGATCATCCGTCCGCGAATCATCACCCAGGCGATGTGCCGGGTCGCCCCGATGTCCGCCGCCGGGTCCGCGTCGAGGACCACCAGGTCCGCCACCTTGCCGGGCGCGATCCGGCCGAGCGAGTCGGCGTGCATGAGCTCCGCGCCCTTGCGCGTGGCGGCGGTGAGCGCCTCGAGCGGGGTGAGGCCAGCGCCGACGAGCAGACTCAGCTCCTCGTGCAGTGACAGGCCCGGCACGAGCAGTTGGTTCGCGGCGTCGGAGCCGGCCGCGATGAGGCCGCCCGCGCGCTTGAACTCGCGCACGAACTGGTCTTGGCGCGCGCGGGAGCGCCGGAACGCCTTGAGCTCCGGGGCGCGCCAGCCGGCGCGGCGCAGCAAGCCCTGCACGTCGCGCACGCTGGCCGCGGCGGCGGGCACGTCCTCCATACCGGGGCGCGACAGCAGCGTGGGGTTGTCGAGGCGCGACATCATCTCGTGCAGCACCAGCGTCGGCACAATCGCGACGTGCGTTGCCGCGAGCGTGCGCGCCACGCGCGCGACGGCGGCGGAGTCGAGCGTGCTCCAGCCGCCTTCCTCGAGGGTCCAGCCGCGGAGGAACTGGTCGTGCGCCCGGAAGTAGGCGCCGGGGCTCGGCGTCGCGGCCTGGACCACGCCCGCCATGTGCTCGAGCGACGCCACACCGGCGCGCGCGGCGGCCAGGGCGTCGATCTTGCCGAGGTGGGCCGCCACGGGGAGCCGCAGCGTCGCCGCCTCGTCGAGCAGCGGCGCCAGCAGGTCGGGTGTGAGCTTCGTGTAGATCTTCACGCAGTCGGCGCCCACCACCGCGCGCTGGTCCACCGCGCGGCGAGCCTCGTCGCGGGTTCGCACGGCCGTCGCGGCCGCATACGTCGGCGGCGCGCCGTCGATCATCGCGCCGGAGGTGAACATGCGCGGCCCCAGCACCGCGCCGAGGTTGAGATCGTTCCGGAGCGCGATGGCCGAGTCGGTGCTGGTCGCGCCGAGATCGCGCACCGTCGTGACCCCCCAGACGACGTAACGCTGCACGGCCCACCGCTCCACGTGGGCGTGTGCGTCGATCAGCCCCGGGATGATCGTCTTGCCGACCAGGCTGATCTCCTGCGCCCCGCGCGGGACTCGCGCCTCGCTGACGCGCGCCACGGTCTCGATGTGGCCGTTCTTCACGATGATCAGCGCGTCGTGCATCGGCGCGCCACCGGAGCCGTCGATCAGCGTCGCGCCCTCGAGCGCGATCGTGGGGTCGCCGCCGGGCTGGCACGCCGCCGGCAGCAGGGCGCAGCCGAGCAGGGAGCAGAGGCGCAGGATGCGCGTCACGGCTTCGGATCGCTCGACGTATGGTCGTGCAGGATGTACCAGCGGGCCCCACGCTTTTCCAGCACCAGTGTGAACGGCCCGCTCGCCGTGATCGAGTCGCCGCGCATCAGCTTGAAGCGCGCGGTGCAGAAGGCGAGGTCGGGCGCCAGTCGCCGGACGCGCACTTCCTCGAACGTCAGCGAATCGCGCGTCTTCCCGGGCGCGAAGTAGGTCGCCTGGTAGCGGTCGAAGAGCTTCTGCCAGCCGTACTGCACGTGGCCGCCCGACACGTAGCTCGTGAGGGAGTCGCGTGCATAGTCGCTCATGAAGCCCGCGAGGTCGCCGCGGTTCCAGTCGGCGGCGCTGCGCGCGAGCATCGCCGTGACCTCCGCCTGCGCATCCGTCAGCGGCGCCCGGGGCGCGGGGGGCGCCGGGGCCGCGGAGGGCGCCGCGCAAGCCGCGACGGCGCAGAGCGTCAGGGACCATACACCGCGCACGGGTGCCTCAGTCGATCCGGGGGAGAGGGTGACGAAGGGAGTAAAATGCCGCGGGAGCGCCGTGAGGAGATGGCTCGAGCCATCCGAACGGCGCTCCCGTGGGCGATGTGCCGTAGGCTAGCGGCGCCGCCTTCTCGCCGCCTTCTTCCGCTTGGCCTTCCCGCGCCGCTTCGCCCTGGCTTTCGGCCGCTTCTTCGCGGCTCTCTTCTTCTTCGCCTTGGGCCGCGACGCCTTCCTTTTCTTTTTCGCCGGGGGCCGCGGCTTGGGCGCCGCCATCGGCTCCCCCATCGGCATCGGGGGCGTCGATGGCGCCGGCGGATACATCGGCTCCATCATGCCGGGGCCGGTCCAGCTGCTCTCCGAAAAATCGGTTGGGTCGAGCATCGGATGATCTCTCCTCCGCTGGGTTGTGCCGTGGGCGTGGCCTATAGCTTACGCCGGGAATCGTGCCACGCAAGTGATCACGGCCCGATCCGCGCGGCACCGGTCGGCTCCCGCGCCGTCGTGACAAGTTAGCTTGACAACGACACTTACGACCGCTTACGTTCGCGCCGCTATGGTCGTCCGCCCCAGCTTCTTGCTCGCCGCCCTGGCGCTGCCGAGCGTCGCACTGGCGCAGAACGTGGCCGAAGTCCAGGTCGCCCCGCCGGCCGTGACGATCAAGGTGGGGGAGCGCACGGGCCTCCTCGCGACGGCGTTCGACCGCGCCGGCAACGTCATCCCCACCGTGCGCGTTATCTGGTCCTCCAACAACCGCGCCGTGGCGAGCGTGGACAACGACGGCACGGTCACGGGTGTGGCCGGTGGCATTGCGATCATCGAGGCGCGCGTCGCCTCGCGCCGGGGCTCCGCGGCGGTGCAGGTCGTGGGTCCCGCGGGCGCCGCGGCCGGGGGGGGTGCCGCGCCGCCGGCGCCGGGTCCGGCGGCCACTCCCCCCGCCCCCTCCGGACCGGACGTGTTGGCCGGGCAGCCCACGGGCACGGGGCCCGCGGCGGTGCTCCGGATCGAGCCTCCGACCGTGTACCTGCTGCCCTCCGAGAACACCCGCGTCGCGCCGCGCGCCCTCAAGGACGACGGGTCTCCTGCCGCGCCGGTCGCGGTGACCTGGAAGTCGTTGCGGCCCGAGATCGCGAGCGTGGACCAGAACGGCGTCGTCATCGCGCTCGCCCAGGGGCAAGGCACTGTCCAGGTCACGAGCACGACGGGCCTCACCGCGACGGCGCCGGTCGTGGTCCAGCCCAGCGAGATCGCGATCCCGGAAGCGAGCCCCCTCCTCCTGTCGCCCGGCGACGTGGATACCCTGCGCGTCGTCGTACCAGGGCAGGGCGGCCGCGCGATCAGCCCGCTCATGCTCCAATGGTCCGCGGCGGATGCCAACGTGGCCCGCGTGAGCCTGACGGGCGTGGTCACCGCCGTGGCTCCCGGGCGGACGACGCTCACCGTCTCCGGGTTGCTGCAGACGAAGACGATGGACGTCCTGGTGCACAAGACCGTGGACCAGCTGGCGGTGATTCCCACGCTCAAGACGGAAGTGCCCCTGCCGATCCAGGGGGTCGCGAAGTTCCAGGTGCAGGCGCTCGCCGCCGATAAGGCGCCGGTTCCCGAGGCGCCGATCCGCTGGACCGTGGCGGATACGTCGCTCGCGACCTTTGACCCCGCGACCGGAACGTTGATGGGGAGGCGGGCCGGGAGGACGACGTTGACGGCGAAGGGTCCCGGCCCGGGGCTCGTCGCGACGTGGCAGGTCCGGGTGATCGCCGCGGGTTTGAAGCTGTCGACGACGCGGGTGGGCCTGCCGCTCGCGCGACGCTACAGCCTCAAGGCCAGCTTCGCCGACGAGACGGGGACGCCGATCGGGCCGGCGACGGGTGTCACGTGGACATCCGACAATCCCGCGGTGGCCGCCGTCGCCGAGGACGGGACGGTGTCGACCGCCGGCTACGGCCACGCGCGCGTCACGGCCACCGCGCCCGGCGGGAAGCACGCCGCCGCCGAGGTGTTCGTGCAGGGCGAGATCGTCGTCGCGAGTTCGCGGGTCGGCCGGTTCCAGCTCTACTCGGCGGAGCGCTCGAATCTGGCGCAGTTGCGCAAGGTCGTGGACGACACCGCGAGCGCCACCGAGCCGGCGTTCTCGCCCGACGGCTCGCGCATCGCGTTCACCTCGACGCGCGACGGGCAGCCCGAGATCTACGTGATGGACGCGGACGGGACCAACGCCTCGCGACTCACCAACTCCCCCGGGTTGGACGGCGACGCCGCCTTTACGGCGGACGGGCAGGCCGTGGCGTATCACTCGCTCCGCACCGGTCACCGGCAGATCTTCCTGCAGCCGATCACCGGCTCGGACGCGGTGCAGCTCACCCAGGAGCCGGCGGACAACTCGCAGCCGACGGTGTCGCCCGACGGCGAGACGATAGCGTTCGTTTCGAACCGCGAGGGCAACAACGACATCTGGCTCATGGCGAAGGACGGCTCGAACCAGCGCGCCTTCACCAAGACCCCACAGATCAAGGAAAGCGCGCCCCACTTCCTGCGCGACGGCTCGCTCGCGTACCTCGTGGAACAAAAGGAAAGCGGCCGCACGACGACGCAGGTCGTGAAGGCGGACCTGGCGACGGGCAAGGTCACGCCCGTCACCGGCAGCGACCTCGTGATCAACGACTTCGCCGCGTCGCCGGGCGGTGATCTCCTGGGCCTGGTGGTGATGGTGCAGAAGAACGTCAACCGGGTGTACATCCAGCCGGTCGGCCCGGGCGGCGGCGCTCCGGTGCCAATGCCGACGACCGGTACCGAACAGATGGTGTCGCCAGCCTTCCTGCCCTAGCCTCCGGCCGCCCCCCCCGCCCCCCATGCGCGCCTGGGTCATCCGCGCCACCGGCGGCCTCGACCAGTTGGACCTCGCCGATGTTCCCGACCCCGGGGCTGGGGGCGGGCCCGCGACGCTGGGCCCGCGCGAGGTCCGCGTGGCGCTGCGCGCCGCCGCGCTCAATCACCTCGACCTCCATGTCGTGCGGGGACTGCCCCACGAATACCGCTTTCCTCACATCCTGGGGGCGGACGGGGCCGGCGTGGTGGAGACGGCGGGCCCGGGCGTGCGATCGGTGCGGCCGGGCGACCGCGTGATGATCAACCCGGGGATCGCGGACTATACGTGCCAGTACTGCCGCGCCGGCGAGCATTCGTTGTGCGTCAACTACCGTTTGCTCGGCGAACACCTCCCCGGCACCCTGGCCGAGCGCATCGTCGTGCCCGAGCAGAACATCGCCCTCATCCCGGCCCTGGCGAGCCCCCTCAGCTGGGCGGAAGCGGCGGCGTTTTCGCTCGTCACCCTGACCGCGTGGCGCATGGTCGTCACCCGGGCGCAGGTGCGGCCTGGCGAGACAGTGCTCATCTGGGGGATTGGCGGCGGCGTGTCGCTCGCCGCGATGCGTATCGCCAAGCTCCGGGGGGCGAAGGTCATTGTGACGAGCTCGAGCGACGCCAAGCTGCGCGCAGCCCAAGAGCTCGGCGCCGACGTCGCGCTGAACCACACCACCCGCACGGTGTCGCAGGAGGTTCGCGCGTTGACCGACAGACGGGGCGCGGAGGTGGTGATCGAGCACGTTGGCGAGGCGACGTGGGGCGAGTCGCTGCGGGCGCTCGGTCGCGGGGGGCGGCTGGTCACCTGCGGTGCGACCACGGGCCCGCATGTGGCGATCGACCTGCGCCGTCTATTCTGGTATCAGTGGACCATCATGGGCGCGACCATGGGGAACGACGCGGAGTACCGCGAGATTGTGCGGCTGCTCGGGACCGGGGAGCTACGGCCGCCCGTGGACCGAGTCTTTCCGTTCGCCGACGCGCGCGCGGCGTTCGAGCGGCTGGAGCGAGGGGAGCAGTTGGGAAAAGTCGTCGTGGAGATCGCCACCTGATGGGCTCGGCGAGGCCCTGTCCTGAAGGACACTCGCTTGATGCCGTTCGCTTCGCTCCGTGTCCTACAGCACAGTGCCGGCCGAGCCCAGGCTTCAGCCTGGGAACAAACGTACCAGCGCCTGATCAACTGATCGTCAACTTCATGTATGTTACCCGGCGTGACGGCCTCCTTCGACCGCGTCGCCGCGGCCCTGGCTGACCGCTATCGTCTGATCCGCGAGCTCGGGTCGGGCGGCATGGCGACGGTCTATCTCGCGGAAGACATGCGGCACCGTCGCCAGGTGGCGGTGAAGGTGCTGCGCCCCGAGCTCGCCGCCACGCTGGGCGCCGACCGCTTCACGCGCGAGATCGAGACGGTCGCGCAGTTCCAGCACCCACACATCCTGCCGCTGCTCGACTCCGGTCAAGCCGACGGATTCTTCTATTACGTCATGCCGTCGGTCGAGGGCGAGTCGCTGCGCGACCGGCTGGCCCGGCACGGCGAGCTGCCGATCCACGACGCCGTGAAGATCCTGGTGGAGGTCGTGGACGCCCTGGCGTACGCCCACGCCCACGGCGTGGTGCACCGCGACATTAAGCCGGACAACGTGCTGCTCTCGGGCCGGCACGCGCTGGTGATGGACTTCGGCGTCGCCAAGGCCTTGAGCGACGCGAGCGCGAGGAGTCGGGTCACGACGGCCGGCGTCGCGCTCGGCACGCCGGCCTACATGGCGCCCGAGCAGGCGGCCGCCGACCCGCACATCGATCATCGCGCCGACCTCTACGCGGTGGGCGTGCTGGGCTATGAGCTCGTCACGGGCGGGCCACCGTTCGTCGGGAAGACGGCCTCCGAGGTCCTCGCGGCGCAAGTGACGCGACGGCCCGAGCCGCTCCAGGCTCGCCGCCCCGCATGCCCTGCGGCGCTCGCGCACATCGTGATGAAATGCCTCGAGAAGCGCCCCGCCGACCGCTGGCAAAGCGCGGACGAGCTGCTCGCCCAGCTCGAGCCGCTGGCGACACCGAGCGGCGGTACGACGCCCACGGCGACGCGCCCGATGGCCGCGGTCATCGGGACGCCGCTGCGCCGCTACGTGGCCGCCGCGGTCGTCCTGGCGGCGGTGGTTGTGGGCGTCGTGCTGCTCGCCCGCCCTCGGCCGCCCGCTGTCGCCCTCGGGCGCCGTGTCCAGGTCACGCTCGATCCCGGGCTGGAAATCGATCCCGCGTTGTCCCCCGACGGCAAGCTCCTCGCCTACACGGCGGGCTCGCCCGGTCGCATGCGGTTGTACGTGCGGCAGCTCGAGGGTGGCACCCCGGTGCCAGTCGTGCGTGGCGTGGGTGGCTTCCAGCGGCTGCCGCACTGGGCACCCGACGGCGCGCGCCTGCTGTTCCTGTCCGATCGCGGCATCGAGATCGCGCCCGCCTTGGGAGGCGCGCCGCGGCTGCTCCTGGCCCTCGCAGGCGCGGCCCCAGGGCCGATCTCGCCCGATGGGCGGTCGTTCCTGTACGCGTCGGGCGACTCGCTGTACCTGCGGCCCCTCGACGGCGCATTGGCCCGTTTGATCGTCACGGGCCTGGAGCTCCATTCCTTCGCGTGGTCCCCCGATGGCCGGTGGATCGCTTATGTGTCGGGGAATAAGACCTTCATTGCTGACGGCACCTTCGGCAATCTCGCGCCGAGTAGCGTCTGGATCGTACGCGCGACGGGCGGCGCGCCGCACCGTGCCACCGACGACCGCAATCTCAACATGAGCCCCGTCTGGATGCCGGAGGGGCGGGCGCTGCTGTACGTGTCGAACCGCGACGGCGGGCGGGATGTGTACGCCGTCACCGTGGCGGCCTCGGGCGCTTCGGCGGGCCCGCCGGTGCGGCTCACGACGGGCCTCAATGTCCACGGGATCAGTGTGGGCGCGAGTGGAGGCTTGCTCGCCTACTCGGCGTTCACGGAGACGTCGAACGTCTGGTCGCTGCCGATCCCCAGCCACGCGCCGCTGTCAGTCGCGCAGGCGCGGCCGGTGACCAGCGGGAACCAAACGATCGAGGGCTTCGACGTTTCGCCGGACGGTCGCTGGTTGGCGTTCGACTCCAACCGGAACGGCGTGCAGCAGGTGTTTCGCGTCTCGCTCGCGGGCGGGGAGCCGGCGCAGCTCACCAACGACTCGACGGACGTGTTTTTCCCCGCCTACTCGCCCGACGGGCGGGAGATCGCATTCCATGGCTTCCGCGCGGGACGACGGCAGGTGTTCGTCATTGGGGCCGCGGGCGGTCCAGCGACGCCGCTGACGCACGTGGCAGGGGACGAGCGCGCCGCCGCCTGGGCCCCGGGTGGTCGGCGCGTCGCGATGCAGCGGGATTTTGCTGGTCCAGACCAGCGGCTCGATATCGTGACCCGGGATTTGGAAGGTCGCTGGTCCGAGCCGCGGAGCGTCGGCCTGACCGTCCGGCGGGGTGGCGGCCCAGTCCGTTGTGAGCCGCGCGCCCCGCTGGCGTGGTCGCCCGACGGTCGCTGGATTGCCGTGACGTGCGTAGCGGGAGGACCGGGACTGATCCTTGTTCCCCCCGACAGCGGCCCGACACGGGTGCTCGTCCCGGACTCGGCCGGTGGCGCGTCGCTCGTGCCTCAGTGGTCGCCGGACAGCCGGACCGTGTACAACCTGTTCGCGGATTCACTCGGCATGGTCGGCGTGAGCGCCGTGCCGGTGGCCGGCGGCCCGGCGCGCGTGCTGGTGCGATTCGACGATCCCGCGCGACCCTGGCACCGCTACGGGTTCCGGGCGCGCGGTGGGCGCTTCTATTTCACCGTCGGCGATCTGGAGAGCGACATCTGGGTGGCCGAATTGGAGCGGCACCGGTAGCGGCCGCCCAAGCCGCTGTCGGAGCCCCACTTAGGAGTCCTGCTCCTGTTGCTTTCCAATATCTAAGTGGTTATCTTTGTTCAACTTAGACTCATCCGCTGTGGACCAGCGGACTAACCGACTAACCGCCTAACCAGCCGAGCCATGACCGCACCCAACGCCCGCGAACGCATCCTGCCGCGCCTCATCGAAGACGAGCTGAAAGAGTCGTTCCTCGACTACTCGATGAGCGTGATCGTGCAGCGCGCGCTGCCCGATGTGCGCGACGGCTTGAAGCCCGTGCACCGCCGCATCCTGTACGCAATGAACGAGCTGGGGCTCGTGCCGGGCCGCCCCTACAAGAAGAGCGCCACCGTCGTGGGAGACGTGCTCGGCAAGTACCACCCGCACGGCGACGTCGCGCTGTATGACGCACTGGTGCGCATGGTGCAGGAGTTCTCGCTGCGCTACCCGCTCGTGGACGGCCAGGGGAACTTCGGCTCGGTGGACGGCGATCCCGCGGCGGCCTATCGCTACACCGAGGCGCGGCTGACGCGCATCGCCATGACGATGCTCGGGGACATCGACAAGAACACCGTCGATTTCGTTCCCAATTTCGACGACCGCCTGCAGGAGCCCACGGTCCTGCCCGCCCGGCTGCCGAACCTGATTGTGAACGGCTCGGCCGGCATCGCCGTCGGCATGGCCACGAACATCCCGCCGCACAACCTGGTCGAGACCGTCGCGGCCATCAATCACCTCGTGGACCACCCCGACGCCCCGGTGAAGGAGCTGCGCAAGTTCGTCAAGGGGCCGGACTTCCCCACGGGCGCGATCATCTACGGCCGCGCCGGCATCAAAGACTGCTACGAGAAGGGCCGGGGACGGATCGTGATCCGGGCTCGGGCGACGGCCGAGGAAATCGAGTCGACGGGCAAGCAGCAGATCGTCGTGACCGAGTTCCCCTACCAGGTCTCGCCCGACCGGGTGATCGAGCAGATCCGGGACCTGGTGGTGGCGAAGAAGCTCGAGGGAGTCTCCGACCTTCGGAACGAGTCCGACAAGGAAGGCATCCGGGTCGTGATCGAGCTGAAGCGCGACGCGGTGCCGCTGGTGGTGCTCAACCAGCTCTACAGCCACACCCAGATGCAGACGACCTTCGGCGCGATCATGCTGGCCCTGGTGGACGGGGGGCCGAAGGAGATGAACCTGAAGGAGCTGTTCGAGCACTTCATCGAGCACCGCCACATCGTCATCACCCGCCGCACCGAGTTCGAGCTGAAGCGCGCGCAGGACCGCGAGCACATCCTCGAAGGTCTGAAGATCGCCGTCGATCACATCGACGAGGTCGTGCGGATCATCCGCAAGGCGAAGGACGTCCCGACGGCGGACGCCGCCCTGCGCAAGCGGTTCAAGCTGTCCGAGAAGCAGTCTGCCGAGATCCTCAACATGCGGCTCGCCCGGCTCACGGCACTCGAGATCTCGAAGCTCGAGGACGAGCTGAAGGAAGTCCGTAAGTTCATCAAGGAGTGCAAGGAGATCCTCGCGTCGAAGCCCCGCCGCATGAAGATCCTGAAGGAGGAGCTGTCCGAGCTGGCGCACGGGTTCGGCGACGAGCGGCGCACCGAGATCGTCGCCGACCAGGGCGAGTTCTCGATCGAGGACCTGATCGCCGAAGAGGACATGGTGATCACCGTGTCGCATGCGGGCTACATCAAGCGCCTGCCGGTGACGGCCTACCGACGGCAGCGCCGCGGCGGCAGGGGCGTGATCTCCGCCCATACCAAGGAAGACGACTGGGTCGAGCACCTGTTCATCGCCTCGACCCACGACTACATGATGTTCTTCACGCAAGGCGGGCAGTGCTACTGGCTCAAGGTGCACGAGATCCCGCAGGCGGCGCGGGCTGCGCGGGGCAAGCCGATCATGAGCTGCATCGCGATCAAGGCCGACGAGCGGATCGCCGCCCTCGTCCCGGTGCGGGAGTTCTCCGACGACCAGTACCTGCTGTTCGCGACCAAGCAGGGCGTGGTCAAGAAGACCGTGCTGTCCGAGTTCGGGAACCCGCGCTCGGTGGGCATCCGCGCGATCAACATCGAGAAGGGCGACGAGTTGATCGATGTCCAGGTGACGGACGGCAAGAACGACATCGTGCTCGCCACCCGCCACGGTATGAGCATCCGGTTCCACGAGAAGGACGTGCGCGACATGGGCCGCACGGCGACCGGCGTGAAGGGGATCGAGCTCGAGAAGCGAGATCAGGTGATCGACCTGGTCGTCGTGCGGCGCAAGTCGACGCTGCTGACGGTGACCGAAAAGGGGATGGGCAAGCGCTCGGAGCTCGACGAGTATCGCGTGCAGCACCGCGGCGGTCGCGGCATCATCACCTTGAAGCGCGCCGACAAGACCGGCGACATCGTCGCCCTGAAGGAGGTGTTGCCCGACGACGAGCTGATGATGATCACGAAGAAGGGGATCATGATCCGCGTGCCGGTCGAGGGGATCCGCGTCTCCGGCCGCAACACGCAGGGCGTCAAGATCATGAACANNNTGGTGACCTCGTGGTGGACGTGGCGCGGGTGGTGAAGGAGGAGGAGGCCGACAACGGCGAGGACGACGGCGACGACGAGAAGAAGGCTCCCGCCAAGGCGAAAGCGAAGAAAAAGTAGCGTGGTCACCGCACAGGACGTACGAGAGGCGGCCGCAGGGCTCGCAGGCGTAACGGTGCGCACCCCGCTCCGCTACGTCGAGCCGCTCGGCGCCTACCTGAAGCTCGAGAACCTCCAGCCGGTGGGCGCGTTCAAGCTACGCGGCGCCTACACCGCCATCCGCCGCATGCCGGAGCAGGTGCGCCGCAACGGCGTCATCACCTATTCGAGCGGCAATCATGGCCAGGCGGTCGCGTACGCGGCGCAGCTCGTCGGCGTCCGGGCCGTGGTCGTGATGCCCGAGACCGCGCCCGCCGTGAAAGTGGCGGGCGTGAAGCGGTGGGGCGGCGAGGTGGTCCTCGCCGGCCGGACGTCGGAAGACCGCCAGCGCGCCGCGGAGCAGATCGCCGCGCGGGAGCGTCTCGCCGTCGTGCCGCCGTTCGACCATCCGGATATCGTGGCGGGGCAGGCGACCGTCGGGCTCGAGATCGCCGAGGCGCTGCCCGACGCCCGCTCCGTCGTGGTGCCGGTGGGCGGGGGCGGCCTGATCGCGGGAGTCGTGACGGGTCTCGCCGCGGGAGGGAGTCGCGCCACGGTGTGGGGCGTCGAGCCCGCCGGCGCGCCCAAGCTGGCGCGCGCGCTCGAGACGGGGCGGCCGGTGCGGCTCGAGCGCACCGCCAGCATCGCCGACGGGCTGATCACGCTCACCGTGGGCGCGATTCCCTTCGCGCACCTGGCGGCGCAGCGCGACCGGCTCGCGGGCGTCGCCCTGGTGGACGATGACGCCCTGCTCGACGCCGTGCAGTTTCTCTGGCGCCACGCCCACGTGGCGATCGAGCCGTCGGGCGCCGCCACGACGGCCGCGGTGCGGTCGGGGGCCGTGCGCCCCGTCCCCCCCGCGGTGCTGATCGTGAGCGGCGGCAACGTCGATCCCTCCCTGCTCGAGGACTGAACGCGCTATGGCCGACAGCACGGGGGCGGGGGCGGGCCGGTCGCTGGGGGAGGCAAGATTCTGGTCGCCGACGACGACCAGTCCTTGGTCCGCACCCTCACGTGGATCCTGAAAGAGAACGGCTACGAGGTGGTGACGGCGCCCGGGGGCGAGGGACTGATCGGCAAGCTCGAAGCGGAGCGGCCCCACCTCCTGCTCCTCGACATCATGATGCCCAAGATCGACGGTCTGCAGCTGCTGGCGAAGATGAAGTCCGACGAGCGGTTCCGGGATGTCCCGGTGCTGATGATCTCGTCCATGCCGCCCGAAGAGGCCACCGTGAAGTCGCTCGGGCTGGGCGCGGCGGACTTCATCGCGAAGCCGTTCCGGGTGCGCGAGCTGCTGGCGCGGGTGAGGGCGCATATCCGCTCGGCCCAGGAGCTGGCGCGCGCGCGCGACGAGGCGCAGAGCCGGGCCGCCATCGTGGACATCCTCCACGAGGTCACCGACTCGCTCAAGCCCGACGAGATCTATCACATCCTGGTGCGGCGGGTCGCCCGGGTGCTGCAGATCTCCAAGTGCTCGATGGTGCTCGCCAAGCCCGGCGATCAGCTCGGCGTCGTGGTCGCCGCGTACGAGAACCCGATGCTGCGGAACCTGCAGATCGAGCTCGCGCGCTACCCCGAGATTCAACGCGCCCTGACGAGCAGCCGGTCCGTGCTGGTCGAGGACGTCGGGTCGGATCCGCTGTACGCCGAGGAGCGGGTGCGCTGGCAACGCGACAAGATCGTCGTGCCGACCCGCTCCGCCGTCGCACTGCCGTTCTCGATGAAGGACCAGCAGCTGGGGGTGTTCTTCCTGCGCACCACGGGAGAGGACCCGCCGCTCACCCGCGCCGACGCGCAGTTCGCGGAGACCGTGATCCGGACGGCCGTGGCGGCGATCGAGAAGGCGTACGACTTCGAGACCGCCGTGTCCGACAAGAAGCGGCTCGAGAAGCTCGCGGCCACGGACGCCCTCACGGGAGCCTTGAACCGCCGCGCGCTGTCCGAGGAGCTCGAGGCCGAGCTCGAGCGCGCGCGGCGCTACGGTCTGGCGCTCACGATCCTGCTCGCCGACATCGACCGGTTCAAGCTCGTGAACGACACGCGCGGCCACATTGCGGGGGACTCGGTTCTGCGCCAAGTTGGCGAAATCCTGCGCCGCGAGGCCCGCTCCGTGGATCTGGTCGCCCGCTATGGCGGGGAGGAGTTCGTCGTCGTCATGCCCGAGACCGCGCTGCACGGCTCCGTGATCTTCGCCGAGCGCCTGCGGCGCCGCGTGATGAACCACGACTTCGCCGACCCGGGGGAGGACCCGCTGAGCCTCACGATCTCGATCGGGCTCGCGTCGTTCCCCGACGACCGCGTGAGCAGCGCCGACAGCTTCGTGGCGCTCGCCGACCAGGCCCTCTATCGCGCCAAGAACGAAGGGCGCAACTTGGTGCGTCAATGAGCGATCGCCGCTGCCCCAAGTGCGGCACGGTGTACGCCGGCGCCGCCCGCTTCTGCCCCCGCGACGGGAACCTGCTGGTCGAGGTGCAGCCGAAACCGGCGACGCCGCCGTCGCTGGCCGGCAGCGGCACCGCCGTCCGCACCCCGCCGCAGCCGTCGAGAGGCCTGGACCGCGCCGCGAGCCTCTCGGGCGAGCTGCTCGACGCGCGTTACCAGGTCCTCAAGAAGCTGGGCGAGGGCGGCATGTCCTACGTCTACCTCGCCAAGGAGGTCGCGACGACCGAAGAGGTCGCGATCAAGGTGCTCTCCCCCAAGCTCGCGACGGACAAGAGTTCGGTGGAGCGGCTGCGGCGCGAGGCAGGGCTCGCCATGCGCCTCGAGCATCCCAACGTCTGTCGCATCATGCGGCTGGGGGAATCCGAGGACGGCCTGATCTACCTCGTGATGCCGTTTCTGAAAGGCGAGTTGCTCTCGGACCGCGAGGTGAAGGATGGGCCGATGGACGTCGCCCTGGGCATCGACATCCTGCGTCAGGTGTGCGCGGGACTGCATCACGCCCACGAGCTGCAGATCGTGCATCGAGATCTGAAGCCCGAGAACATCATGCTCGTGGGAGGGCGCGACGGCGGCGGGGTCCGGGCCGTGGTGATGGACTTCGGGCTCGCGAAGGAGCGCCGCGCCGAGGGCCAGCTCGCGAAGCTCACCGCCACCGGCATCATCCTCGGCACCCCGGAGTTCATGAGCCCGGAGCAGATCCGGGGCAAGCAGCTCGACGCCCGGTCCGATATCTACGCCCTCGGCATCGTGGCGTTCGAGATGTTCACCGGCAAGCTGCCGTTCCAGGGCCGGAACGCGCAGGAGATGATGATCGCGCGACTGCGCGGCCAGCCCCTCAAGCTGCGCCAGCTCCGGCCGGACGCGTCCGAGGGCGTGGAGAAAGCCCTCGCCCGCGCCATGGACTCCAGTCCGGACGCGCGCTACGACACCGCACTCCAGTTCGCCGAGGCGCTCACCGCGTCGAACGAAGGCGGGTTCCTCTCGAAGATCAAGGAGCGGCTGAAATAAGGCGCTTCCCCGCCTTCGATCCCCCGGAGTACGTGGACTGGAAGCCCGACCCCGCGCTGGTGCGCCAGTTTCGGACGACCGTCGAACGGGACGCGGAGCGGGCGGCCGTCGTCGCGCGGCTCTCCCCGGACGCGAAACTCGAGCTGTACGCCGGCCTGCTGCGGGCTCGGCTCCACGACATCCAGCTCAAGCGCTGGGTGCGCACCGGCGTGCTCTCCAAGGCCTGGCTCGGCACGGGGGAAGAGGCGACCACCGTCGGCCCGGTGCACGCCCTGGAGCGGGGCAGGGACGTCGTGGCCCCGATGATCCGCAACGCCGCGGCCTGCTGTGAGCTGGGGATGTCGGTCGCGGACATGCTGCGTGCCTACCTCGCGACCGACGATTCGCCCTCCCGGGGCCGCGACCTGCACGTCGGGTCGTGGGCGCACGGCGTGCTGCAGCCGATCTCCCACGTGGGCGACATGGTGCCCGTGATCGCCGGGATCGCCCTCACCTTCAAGCTGAAGCAGGAGCCTCGCGTCGCGCTCACCTGGGTGGGGGACGGCGCGACCAAGACGGCCGCCGCGCACGAGGGAACGAACTTCGCCGCCGTGCAGCAGCTCCCCGCGATCTTCATCGTGGAGAACAACCAGGTCGCGCTGGGCACGCGGCTCGAGCAGCACCACCTTCCCGGCCATTTCCGGGAGTGGGCGGCGGGCTACGGCGCCTGGGGCGCGCAGTTCGACGGCAACAACGTGCTCGACGCCTACGCGACCACGAAGCTCGCCGCCGACCGCTGCCGCCGCGGCGAGGGCCCCGCGCTGCTCGTCGCCGAGACCTTCCGCATGGGCGGGCACGCGACGCACGACGAGCGCGAGGCGCGTGAGACGTTTCCCGCCGAGCTGTTTCAGCAATGGGGGAAGCGCGACCCGATCGGGTTGTACGAGGAGTACCTCAAGGCGGACGGCGTGGCGGCGACCCGCCTCGAGGCGATCGAGGGAGAGGTCACGGCCGCCGTCGAGCGCGCGGCGGAGGACGCCCTCGCGAGCCGCGCCACGATGCCGCCGGGGGAGAGCGCGTTGGGGGGGGTCTATGCGAAGGAGGAGAACCATGAACGCTAGGCGGTTAGACGGTTGGGCGGTTAGTTGGTCCTGGGCCGCGGCGGGCTTTCTCGGCGTGATATCGCTAACCGCCTACCCGGCTAACCGCCTAGCCCCCGACATCCACACCGAATACGTCAAGATCCCGAGCGGCCGGGACACTATCACGGCCTTCCTAGCCTATCCCGAGCGCAAGGACCCGGCGCCGGCCGTCGTGGTCATCCACGAGATCTTCGGGATGTCCGATTTCATCCGGCAAACGGCGGAGCAGCTCGCGAAGGACGGCTTCGTCGCGATCGCGCCCGATCTGCTGTCGCGCCGGGGCGGGACGCCCGCGTCGGGCGACTCGGCTCGGAAGCTGATCGCCCAGCTGGATACGGACACCCTGACCAAGGACCTCGACGCGACGGTGGCCTACGTCAAACGCCTCAAGGCGGTGCGGCCCGACCGGGTCGGGGTGATCGGGTTCTGCTGGGGCGGGGGCCAGAGCTTCCGGTACGCCACGAACAACCCGTCGCTGCGGGCGTTCGTGGTCTGCTACGGGCCGGGTCCCGAAGCCATGGCGATTGCGCGCATCCGCGCGAAGGGTCTCGGCGTGTACGCCGAGAACGACGCGCGCATCGACGCCGGGCTGGCCGAGGTGGACGCGGCCGTCCGGACCTACCACAAGGACTACCGCTACTCGATCTATCCCGCCGTCGGGCACGGATTCCTGCGCACCCGCGAGAAGCCGGAGGTGGCGGACAGCGCGTGGGGGCATGTGATTCGGTTCTTCAGGGAGACTCTGGAGCGCTAAGGGCGCTTTCCGCTCACATACGCCTTCGCCCGGTCCAGCGCCGGATCGGCCCCGGCGAGCACGTCGCGCACGGTCGGCGCGACCGGGAGGTCCGGCTTGATGCCGGTGCCGGCAAACTCGGTGCCGTCCGGCGCCGCGTGATGCGAGACGGAGAATTGCACCGTCCAGCCTTTGGGGAGCGGGAACGCGGCGACGTCCCCGGGGCTGCCGGCGGAGGGCTCGCCGACGATGACCCCGCGGCCGGCGGCCCGGAACGCGGCGAGGAAGTCCTCCGCCGCCCCGGCGGTAGCGGTCCCGGCGAGCACCGCGATGGGGCCGCCGTACGCCGGCGCGGCGCCGCGGGGTCGAACGGTGTCGGCGGGCGGCGCGTACCACGTTGTGGCGGAGTCGGTCTCGTTCCACGCGCGGAAGACGGCGCGGTGCTCCGGCGTCTTCCAGCGCGCCGCGACGAACGGCTTACCGGCGAGGCGGCCGAGGATCTGGTAGCCGAGCTCGGTCCGGCCTCCTCCCCCGGCGGCGCGGCGCAGATCCACCACCAGGCCCTGCACACCGCCGAAGTCGGCAAAGGCGCGGTCGAAGCGCCGCACCTCGTCGGCGTCGCTGAGCGAGTTGAGCCGCACGATGACCACGCGTCCCGGCAGCGACTCCACCGCGAACGCGGCCGGCTCGAGCGGCCAGCGGTCGTTGAGTGAGACGCTGCGGGTGACGCTGACGCCACGCTCGCCGCCCCCGGGCACGCGCAGCAGGAGCTGCAGCGTCGTGCCCTTTTCACCCTGGAGCATCCACGTCACGGCGCGCTGCCACCGGTCCGCCGCCGTGGCGGCGGAGATCTCGGGAAGCACGGAGTCGCGGAGCCACGCGTCCGCCGGCATCCCCTGGACGGCGAGGATCTCCCCCAGCCGCTCGGGGCGCGCCACGCGCATCTCGTCGTTCTCGGCGTAGTCGAGGAGGAACGGCCGACGCTCCACGCTGGCGAGGAGCAGCGGGGGCCGGGCGATGCGCGAGCGGACGGCCGGTGGAGGGATGACGGCGGACTGGCCGTCGCCGAGCAGGGCGACCAGGCGCCGCAGCCGGCGGCAGAACAGGAGATCGGACTGGGGCTCGGGTGCGAGCTTCAGGTTCGCGGTCAGGGCCGAGTCCCAGTCTGCCCGCACCCGGTCCCAGTAGGCGAAATTGTAACGCGCCTCCGCCCAGATGGTGGCGACGGCCGCGGCGCGCTCGGCGGCGGTGAGCTGCTGGGCGGCGAGCGGCGCCAGCGGCGTCGCGGCGAGCCACGCGAGGACCAGTGAGCGAGTGAGCACGCGCCTAATCTATCTGCTTCTCTTCATGGCGCCGCAGGCGCTGATCTATCTGTATCTGCGGGACCGCCTGCCCGACCCGACGCGACCGCGGCAGGCGCGCCTGCTGCGCGCCGCGCTCGCGACGGTGTTCGTCGTGTTCAACTTGCCGTGGCTCGCCGTCGCGCACCGCGTGCTGTTCGACACGGTGTGGGGCGTGACCTGGATCCCGCTCACCGGTCCCTTCCTCGCGTGGCAGATGCTGGGGTGGGTGTTCTGCGGGCTGGTGGCAGTATACCTCGCGCTCAAGGGCGTCCTCTGGGTGGTGGGAAAGTTGGAACGATGGAAGGTTGGGAGGACCGACCCCCTCGTCACCTTCGAACTTTCCAACGTTCCGTCCGTCCAACTCACCCGCCGCCAGTTCTTGGCCCGCGCCACCTATGTGTACGCCGGGGCCGGCGCCGCGCTCTCCGGGTACGGCATCTGGAGCGCCTACCGGCTCCCCGAGGTCACGCACCGCACGCTGACCTTCCCCGGGCTCCCGCCCGGCCTTGACGGGCTCCGGGTGCTCCACCTCTCCGACCTGCACGCCGGCCTTCACCTGGGCGAGGACAAGATGCAGGAGATCGTGGCGCGCGCCAACGCGCTCGCGCCCGATGTGATCCTGCAGACCGGCGACATGATCGACATCTCGCCGTCCTACATTCCGGCCTACGTCCGCGCGTTTCGCGAGCTGCGCGCGCCGCTCGGCGTCGTCACCGTGCTTGGCAACCACGACTACTATACCGGCGAGTACGCCGTGATCCGCGGGTGTCGGGATGCAGGCCAGGTGTTCGTGAAGAACGGCTGCCATGTGGTCGAACGCAACGGCGCGACCCTCGCGCTGCTCGGCATCGACGACCCGCGCAACTGGAAGGCCGACGACCCCCAGCCTGGGGACCTGGACGCCGCGCTGCGGGCGGCGCCGCCGGAGGCGTTCCAGGTGCTGCTGGCGCATCGCCCGGGCGCATGGGACAGCGCGGCTCCGCGGGGCATTCCACTCACCCTCGCGGGACACATCCACGGCGGTCAGCTCTACCTGCCCGTGCTCGGCTGGTCGGCTGGGCGGTTGATCACGAAATACGTGATGGGACACTTCCAGCGTGGCAACAGCCAGCTGTACGTGAGCCGTGGGATCGGCGTGGTGGGCGTGCCCATCCGGGTGTTCGTGCCGCCGGAGATCGAGCTGTTTGAACTGCGACGGATAGTCGGATAGCCGGATAGGTGGATAGTCGGGTAGCCACACGACTCTCTATCCGCCTATCCGGCTATCCGACTATCCGTCTTGATGGCATCCCACGCCGCGTCCAGCGCCAGCGCCACCCCCGCGTGCGTCTCCGGCCATTCTTTGGCCGACACCCGATCGACGGCCAGCGTCACGACGGAGAGCCACACGGCGGCCCACACCTCGGCCGCCCCGGGCTTCACTGAGCCGTCGGCCTTGCCCTGCGCCACGAGGCTCTCGAGGCCGAGCCGGAAGTCGCGCGCGGTCTTACGGCTCTCCTCGTCCAGCAGCTCGCTGTAGCGCTGGAGCAGGAACAGCCGGGCCACCGCGGACTCGCGCGCCGCACCCGCGACGAGTCCGCGCCCGAGCTCGGCGAGCTTCTCGCGCGGCCCCACCTGGAGCGTGTCGGCGTCCCGCACGAGCTTACCCGCCCAGCGCGCCGCGCCGCGGTACAGCTCGTTCAGCAGGTGCTGCTTGCTGTGGAAGTGACGATAGATCGTTCCCTCGGCCACGCCGGCTTTCTTGGAGATCTGCGGCGTGGTCGTATCGTGATAGCCCTGCGCGGTGAACAGCTCCAGCGCGGCGCGCACGAGGCGCTGCCGAGTGAGATCGGCCTGGGTCATCGGTCGCGAATCTAACCCGGCGGCTGGGCTGGCGCCGTCCTTGCGCGACACGTGGACGAGCCTGCTGGGGGCCCGCGGAGCGACTGCGTATTTTTGTCGCGAAGCGGGGCCCCAGCGGGCGAGTCCAGGGTTCCGCGAGTCGACCGGCCCCGCTAGCTTTCCCGCCGCTCGTCTCCCCGCCGGTTCACTCGGAGGTTTTTGCGCGATGCGCATGCTGGTATTGGGCGCGGGACTGCAAGGGTCCGCCTGCGCCTATGATTTGTTGCAGCAGCCCGGGGTCGAGCGGGTCACGATCGCCGACCTGAAGCGCGATCGCCTGCCGGCCTTCCTCGAGCCGTACGTTGGGACGCGTCTGACCCTCGCGCAGCTCGACGTGCAGGACGGCGCGGCGCTGCGCGACGCGATTGCGGGTCACGACGCCGTCCTCAACGCGGCACCGTACTATTTCAACCTTGAGGTGTCCCGGGCGGCGGTCGCGGCCCGCGCGCACTGCGTCGATCTCGGCGGCAACACCGAGATCGTGTTCCGGCAGCGCGAGCTCGACGCCGCGGCGCAGCGGCAGGGCGTCTCCGTCATCCCTGATTGCGGTCTCGCCCCCGGCATGGTGAACATCCTCGCCGCCGAGGGGATCCGGCGGGTGGCGGACGCCGACTCGGTGAAGATCTACGTCGGCGGCCTGCCCCAACACCCGGAGCCACCGCTCAATTACCAGATCGTCTACTCGCTCGAGGGCGCGCTCGATTACTACACGACCCCGTCCTGGGTGCTGCGCGATGGCCGGCCGACCCGCGTGGATGCGCTGTCCGAGCTCGAGCGCGTCACCTTCCCGCCGCCCGTGGGCGAGCTGGAGGCGTTTCACACGGGGGGCGGCATCTCCACCCTCCCGTGGGCGTACGAGGGCAAGGTCCGCACCATGGAGTACAAGACGTTGCGCTATCCCGGCCACGTCGCGGTCATGCAGCCGATCCGTGAGCTCGGGCTGCTCGACCTGGCGCCGGTCAAGGTGAAAGGCAGGGAAATCGTCCCGCGCGACGCGTTCATCGCGACCGTGTCGCCCAAGCTCACCAAGCCCGAGGGGCGCGACCTGGTCGCGCTGCGCGTCGAGGTGCGTGGCCGGAACGGCCAGCGGGCCGCCTGGCAGCTGCTCGACTGCTACGACGAGGCGCACGGCATCAGCGCGATGATGCGGACGACGGGCTACTCGCTCGCGATCACCGGCCTGATGCAGGTGGACGGGCGGATCACCGCGCCGGGCGTGCAGACGCCCGACGAGGCGGTGCCGTTTGACGCGTACGTGGCCGAACTGGCGAAGCGCGGGGTCGAGATCCGGGAGATCTAAACACGGAGGACCAACAGGTCGAGCGGTTTTCCTCGAACCGTTCCGCCAACCGGCCGGGCTCGTTCACGGTCAGCCAGATTCCTCTATTGGATCCGTCCCCAGGCCACAAAAGCGGCCAGGAGGCCCAAGACCAACGTGGCTCCGGTGGGCACATAAGCCCTGTGCCAAAGGTGGTAGACAACAAACACAACCGCCTCGGCCGCCAGGATTGCGCCAGCCCAGCCCGCGACCGCTGCCCAACCGCGCGCGGCCGCCGGAAGCACCAGGGCGAATCCCGCCAACGCCTCCCCAACACCGATCACGCGAATGAGGGCGAGCGACATGCCCGGCATCATTTTTTCGAGCATCGGCCCCTGTCCCGTAACCTTGTGCAGGCCCGCCATGACATACAGGGCGGCCAATACTGTCTGCGCTACCCAAAGCGCG